>JAXDJR010000158.1:0-8454 GCA_034667545.1 Actinomycetota bacterium | reverse complement strand
AACGGGGAGTTGATCTCTCGCTCCCAAGATCCGGACATCCTTTGTCGTGTTCGTCTCGTCCGCCACCATCGCCACCATCTCCTCGATGAATAGCGGTTGGCCGGCCGTTACCCGGACAAGCTTCGTTCTGAGATCGTCTATCAGGCCTGATTCACCGGCGAGGTTGTCAACGAGAAGGTGTGACTCTTCGGCGGTCAACGCCGACAGCTGGAACGAAACCGCGTTCAGCTTGCCGCCACCCCAACCCGGGCGTCGCTCGAGCAATTCAGGCCGAGCCGCGCACACGATCAGCATGGGGACATCCCTCGACCACTCCGCCACCTGATCGATCAAGTCGAGAAGAGCTGGCTCCCCCCAATGGAGATCGTCGAAAAAGAGTGCGAGCGGACGCCGCCGGGCAAGAGCCTCAAACAGCTTTCGCACCGCCCAGAACGTCTCCTCGGGGGTTCCGGTGGCAGCGGCTGGATCGAATAGCCGGGTGAGCGACTCAGTGATCGAAACTTCACTACCGATCGACGAGACCAGCGACGCGATCTTTCCGGTGACGCGGTCGAGGGAGTCTTGAGGCGTGATGCTGGCAGCATCCGAGATCATCTCCACAAGGGGCCGGAAAGCGACACCCTCACCGTATGAGAGGCAGCTGCCCCGCAACACCCAGCTGTCGCCGCTGGCTCCCTCAATGACCTCGTTCACGAAGCGCGTCTTGCCGACTCCGGCTGACCCGAAGATCGTAAAGAGGTGACACCTCTGCTCACGGGTCACGCGCCCTAAGGTGTCGGCCAGCAACCGCTGCTCTCGTTCCCGACCTACGAGCGGTGATCTGCCGCGGCGCAACAATCCGGGTCCTTCAGCCGAGATCCGATCAACTTTCCACGCAGGAATGGGATCGGACTTGCCCTTGAGCGCCAAGGGCTCGACCGCTTCGGCGACGACCGCGTCCCTGATAAGCCCGTAGGTCGTTTGACCGATAAGGATCTCGCCGGTTCCAGCAGCTTGTTCGAGCCGAGCGGCAACGTTGACCGCGTCGCCTGTCACCAAAACCTGCCGCGCCGAGGGATCTCCTATCACCACCTCACCGGTATTGACGCCTATGCGTACAGCGATGGACACCTCACGCTCCCGGTGCAGCGTCTCGTTCAAGGGTCCGAGAGCCTGAAGCATCTCTACTGCTGCTCGCACAGCTCTCAGGGCGTCGTCCTCATGCAGCCGGGGGAAGCCGAAAACAGCCATGATCGCGTCTCCTATGAACTTCTCGACGGTTCCTCCATGGCGCTCGATGACCGACGTCATTGCCGAGAAGTAGTCGGCCATAACGGCGCGCACCGACTCTGGATCAAGGCGTTCTGCGGTGCTGGTGGAGCCTGCGACATCGCAGAAGAGGATCGACACGATCCTGCGTTCCTGTTCTGCGGAGTCTTGTGCCCGCAGGACGCTCCCGCACGCGAGGCAGAAGCTTGCGCGCTCGGGGTTCTCCTCCCCACAGTTGGGGCAGACCATCATCGGCTTCATCCTAGGAGGAGCGCGCCGCGGACGGCTAGTGAAGGCTGAAAAGGACATCTGGACTCGCCCCTCACGGCTGCCTACGATGGCCGGGTTGGATCGCTCGACAGATAGGAGTCGCCGTGCCGAAACGGCCGATCGCTCGCTACGGTTGGGTCCCAGACCTTCCCGACTTCCGCGATTTTCGATTCACCGCGCCTGTCCCCGAGGGCGACCTGCCCGAGAGGGTCGACATGCGGGAACTGTGCCCGCCCGTCTATGACCAGGGTCAGCTCGGTTCCTGCACTGCCAACGCCATCGGAGGGATGCTGCAGTTCGATCAGAAGAAGCAGAAGGCACAGGACTTCCAACCCTCACGTCTGTTCATCTACTACGGCGAGCGCGAGATGGAGGGCACCATCAGCTCGGATTCGGGGGCGATGATCCGAGACGGGATCAAGGTTGTGAACACTCTAGGGGCACCACAGGAAACCGATTGGCCGTACGACACGCAGAAGTTCGTTCAGAAACCTCCGCAACAGGCTTATGACGACGCCCAGCTACACCAAGCTCTCCAGTATCAGCGGATCGGGCAGGACATCGGCCAGTTGAAGGGGTGCTTGGCCGCTGGTCTTCCATTCGTCTTCGGCTTCCGGGTATACGAGAGCTTCGAGTCATCCGCCGTAGCCGAGAGCGGACGGGCGCACCTGCCCGAGAAGGCAGAGAAAGCTCTAGGGGGCCACGCCGTGATGGCCGTCGGCTACAACGACCACCTCGACAGGTTCATCGTGCGGAACTCGTGGGGCGCAAGCTGGGGGCGAGAGGGCTATTTCACCCTCCCCTACCAGTACCTCCTTGACCCGGGCCTCTCGAGTGACTTCTGGTCGATCCAAGTGGTCGAGTGATCTTCCTGCGGGCTCAGATACGTCCGCAGTCACTTGTGGACAACGGGATTTCGTCAGAACGGAACGGGCGCGACAGCAGAGGCTGAAGGGTCGCACAGGGTCATTCGCCGGGCGCCACGATAAGCGTCACCGTTCTGTTTTCGACGGCTTCATCCCCCGGCGCCCGAGCCAGTCGAAATTCGAGAACGTGGCGCCCGACAGAAAGCACGTCGAGGACGAAGGCTCTCTCGCCCTGCCCCCCGATCGTTCCAGTGCCAGGAGCCTGATACTCGGTGCGAACGAGGGTGACGCCGTGAGGCAAGTCTTCGAGCGCCCACAGATACCCCGTAGTGGGCGCTTCAGGAAGTTGCACCTTCACGGCGCCCGGTGACACGTGCAGCTCCAGACTTGGCCCTTGTCGACTCACGCCGGCAGGCTAAACCGTTCAGGCTTAGTCGAGCGACCGAGCGGGATCATGCTCTGGAAGAGCATCGAACGCCCATTCCGCTCGCTTCCAGTCCGGGACCGGTGTGCTCGCCCCACGCTGAGGCACGAACCTCGATCGCTCAACAAGCTCGTAGTGGTGGATATAGCGGGGACAGTTGGGAAAGAGTTTTCGCGCCCGCACACGAACGACGAACTGAGCCTCCGGGTAATGCTCAAGGAGCTGATCACTTTCATCGATGCTCGCCTCGCCATTTAGCCGAAGGCGATGGCCTGTATCAAACGCAATGAACAGCATGCCGACATTGGGGTTTTCCCGAATGTTGCCCATGGATAGGTACATCCCGTTCCCGTCGTAGTTGGGGAAGGCGATGTTGTGTTCATCCACTACGCGCACGAATCCCGGATCGCCACCTTTGTAGGAGCAATTCGGGTAGCCGTGCGCATCGGCAGTTGCAAAGAAAAACATATCGAGCCTCTCGATGAAGGCTTTGTCGTTACTGTCGATGGTGTCGCCCACCAGTTTCTCCTCGATGCGGTCAGCGATCCGGCGGGTGTCGTAGCGGTCCTGCAAGTTCCGGCTGCCGCCATTGAACATGCTCACTTCGTCCTCTCTCATCCCGACGGACGTGTCCGATCCGAATCGTCACACCAAGCACGGCCTGGAACCGATCCGGTCGATCGGCAAGGCTCTCCCGAAGACGATCCGCAAGTTGGTCCCCACACCGGATCAGTCCCTTTCCATATGCCCGCCCATATCAACGCTTTGCGCTCCTTCGCGAAGGTGGGGATCGATCAGATGTTGGCGTATCCCGAGGCCGTGCTGGGATCGAACTCGAACGCGACGTAAGGCTCATCGCCCACGACCCAGCCATCGTGACCCGGCTCGATCACGTACGCAACGCCTGGGACGATATCCACTTCCGTCCCGTCCTCATGAACTACATGGAGTTGCCCGCTGATGGCGGTTCCGATGTGCCGGGCCTGGCAACTGTCCGTTCCCACGAGCGGCTTCAGACACTCGGACCATTTCCATCCTGGTTGAAACGTCGTCCGAGCGGCAGAGACGCCGCCCAGTTTCACAAAGTCGATCTTCGTCTTATCGGGCGTGCGAGTCTCGTCAGGCGTATCGAAATGTCCCACTACCACCCCTGCCACCGCTCCTCCTCTCCCAGCGCTCAGGGCAGCTCGGTTTCGCTCGGGCTGCTCGCAGCGCACGATCCTTGCTCCACGGGCCAATATTCCACATCGTCAACAACCTCGCGCCGTTCCGCCAGTGGCTTGATACGGAAAAGATCGCCAAGGCACTTGGAGCAACACGACTCGTGGCCGCAGGTCGATAGATGAGGCATAACAGGGGACGCGAGGGAAAAGGGGTCCCAGAATGGCGGCTCGGTCGAAGCATTGCGGGACGAAACACAAGCGGCCCCCGCCGACAGGTGGGGGGCCGCTTGTCTTTAAACTGGTACTCGCTTTAGCCGGCGATGGAGGCTTCTTCTGCTGCGACCTCTTGCTCAACTGCCTCTTTGCTCTCCGCAAGTTGCAGGTCGATCTCGAGCTTGACGTTGTCGCTCACGAGCCAGCCGCCACTGTCGAGGGGCACGTTCCAGGTGAGACCCCACTCGCTGCGCTTGATGGTGCCCGTCAGAGAGCCGCCGACCTTGTGGTTACCGAATGGGTCCTGAATATCGCCACCGTGCTCGTAAGTGAGCTCGATCGGATGGGTTTGGTCCTTGATCGTCAGGTCGCCCGTAACTTTGTAGTCGGCGCCGTCGCGCTCAACTGACTTGCTTACGAACGTGATCTTGGGGTAGTTCTCGACGTCGAAGAAGTCGGGGCTCTTCAGATGGGCGTCCCGGTCGGGGCTTGCGGTGTCGATGCTTGCGGTGTCGATCTCGAAACTGCCTGTCGCGGTCGTGATGTCGGACGGATCACCATCGACCTCACCTTCAAACTGAGTAAACAGGCCTCGCACCTTCGAGAGCCCCATGTGCCGCGCAACGAAACCCACGCTCGAGTGAGCGTTATCGATAGTCCATGCCATCTCGTTCCTCCTTACGTTGTCCGTTGCCCCCCGATATCCGGGAGCCGCCTACCGAATCCACAACCCGGCCCCCATCGGATATATTTCCAGCTAGAAGTACTTTTCTCGGACGGCCAAGGAGCCCTGGTGGCAGAGCAAGCGCAGGTGGTAACGAGCAGGTACGACGAGATGATGCGGCGCGCTAAGCGGAACACGGCGGCCAGCCGCACGGCAGTGGCCATCTTGAGGGCGGACTCGAAGGTGAGTCAGGTGCTCGAACGGGCACTGGCCTGCGCGGGGTTAACCCTGCCGCAGTTCAACGTCCTCATGGAGCTCGCTGCTTCGCCTCAGGGACAGATGCCTCTCTACGAACTCAATTCCCGTCTCATCACCAGCCCCCCCAGCACCTCATGGCTCACCAATCGCATGGAGGAAGGGGGCCTTGTCATCAAGGATCGCTGCGCCGCCGACTCCCGCGTGGTCATCCTCAAGCTGACCGAGCAGGGATGGTCGACATTAGAGAAGGCGGCGCCGCTGGTCTTCGAAGCCGAGAAGCGACTCCTCGGCGCCTACTCTCGCGAGGACCTCTGCCGGCTGGCCGACCTATTGGATCCGGTGATCAAGGACTGTGGCGGCGGCCGTCGCATTCAACCCACGTAGGAGGGCACCGCTCATGCGTACGGCGAAGCACAGATCGTCGATCATCTCGACATCAAATCCCTTGAGTGACAAGGACTGCGATGGGGGTTTCATTTAGGTCGGTGCGCCTACTGGTATGCCAACGTCAGCAACAAAGCGCCGGTCATGCTTTGGAACAATCGGCTTGGGCTGAAGGAGCCAGGTAGGGTCGTGGGACCTCATGGGCGCATCGGACTTCTGGTCGGCACTCTCGCCCGAACTGCGCGAGCGGTTCGGCCTCGTTCAAAGAGTTGGGCGCGAGGAGCTGGCACCGCTCGCAGCGAGTGGCGAAGAGGGGCGCGTCAACCGACCGCTTCTAAAGGCGATAGCGGAGCAAGGCATCCTTCCCCGGCTCTTTCCTTCGGCCCTCGGAGGATCACAAGAGAGCGGTGACGTTTCGGCTACCGAGCTTTGTCTGCTTCGGGAGGCCCTGGCAGGCGTGTCGACTGAAGCCGAAACCGCGCTGGCTCTTCAGGGGCTAGGTGCCTATCCGATCCTGCAGTCGGGAAACTACGAAGTCAGGGAGCGGTGGATCCCTGCAGTAGCACGGGGTGAAGCGGTGGCCGCGTTTGCGCTCACGGAACCAGAAGCTGGAAGCGATGTCGCGTCACTGGCGCTGGCTGCCGAACGAGTGGACGGCGGCTTTCGACTCTCTGGAACGAAGAAGTGGATCTCGAACGCGCCCGATGCGGACATCTACACGGTCTTTGCTCGCACGACTCAGGACCAAGGTGCGAAAGGCTTAACCGCATTCGGAGTGCCCGGGGATGCCGATGGGCTCTCGGGCGAACCGCTCGAGCTGATGTCCGCGCATCCGATCGGCGAGCTGAAGCTGGACCGCGTCTTCGTCCCGGATAGCCATGTTCTCGGCGAGGTGGATGCTGGCTTCGGAGTCGCTATGAAGACTCTCGACCTGTTCCGGCCCAGCGTCGGCGCTTTCGCCGTTGGGATGGCCCAAGCCGCACTGGGTGCCTCGATTGCTCACGCTGAGTCGCGTCATGCCTTCGGCGGAGCGCTCAAGGACTTCCAGGCGATCTCGCACAAACTCGCGGACATGGCAACGTCGATCCAGGCTGCCCGGCTCCTCGTTTACGAGGCCGCGGCCATCTACGACGCAGGCGGTCGCGTCACCAAAGCAGCAGCCATGGCCAAACTCTTTGCCACTGAGATGGCGCAGCGGGTGATCGACGACGCCATCTCGATCCATGGAGCGATTGGCCTCGAGCGCGGCCACCTCCTCGAGCACCTCTACCGCGATGTCAGAGCGACGCGGATCTATGAGGGAACGAGCGAGATACAGCGAGAGATTATCGCCCGGGAGCTCTACCGCTAAGCGTCAGGGATTACGGCGACGCACCAAAGTTCTACCTTCGCGTCGGGATCGAACAGACCGGTTATCTCGAACAGTGCAAGGGCCGGATAGTGGCGGCCGAAGTGCTTACGGTAGACCTCTCCGATCTCCTTCAGCGATCGCCTGTATTCAGCAGCGCTCGTCACGAAGATCTGAATCGAGACGAGGTGGTCGGCCTGGCCCCCTGCAGCTTCCAGGGCAGTGATCACGTTTGCCGCCGCAGAGTCAAATTGCTCGACCAGGCCAGGCGCGACTACCTTGCCGGCTCCGTCTACTCCTGTTTGTCCTCCGAGGTAAACGGTCTTGCCGCTAGCCGGCACGACCGCATGCGAGAAACCGACGGGCGGCGCGAGCGTCTCGGGGTTAAAGAACTCGTGAGCCATCAATGGCTCCCCCAGTTCGGTTGCCGCTTCCCCTTGAACGCGTCGTAGAACTCGGCGAAGTCGCCGCTTGTCATCAAGAGTGCTTGCGCCATCGCCTCGAGCTCTAGGGCCCCGGCCATATCCATATCGATCTCGCGGGACAGCAGCATCTTCGTGGTTGCCTGCGCCAAGGTAGGTCCACCTGCGAGACGGCGGGCCAATCGATCTGCGGCAGGCATCAGCTCGGCGTCGTCGACAACCTGGTAGGCCAGACCCACGTCCAAGGCGCGTTCGGCAGTGACCGAATCACCGAGCAGAAGTAATTCCGACGCACGGCTCAGCCCGACGAGGCGTGGGAGCAGGTACGCCGAGCCCATATCCGCCCCAGCCAATCCGACTCGCGTGAAGAGGAATGCAATCGATGCCGACCGGGCGAAGATCCGAAGGTCCGCAGCCAGGGCGAGCACGGCGCCGGCCCCCGCGGCGACCCCGTTGACCGCCGCGATGATCGGAAGCGGGCACTCCCGCATCCGTTGCACGGTTGTGCCGGTCATCCGGGTGAAGTCGAGCAGACCTTCCGTGTTCATCTTGAGCAGCTGCCCGATGATGTCGTCGACATCGCCGCCCGAACAGAAGCCTTTCCCCCTGCCTGTGAGCACCACGACTCGCACGTCATTTCTGTGTGGAAGTTCGGCGAACAGGTCGCGCAGATCCGCATACACCTCGAAGGTCAACGCGTTGAGCTTCTCTGGGCGATCCAGGGTGATGGTGCCGATGCCATCCTCAACCTCGAAGGAGAAGTGGGCCCATTCCTCGGTAAACCCCGCCGACGCCCGGAAGGGGGTCACCTCTGTATCCCTCCCCCATCCATGATCACCAGTTCTCCATTGATCGCGGCGGCTTCATCGGACGCGAGAAAGGCGACGGTCGCCGCCACTTCCTTGGGCTCCAGGAGTCGCCCCAACGGAGAGGTCGACGTCATGGCGTCCACCGCCTCTTGTTCGCTGCGCCCGGTCTTCTCTGCGATCCGGGTGGCGGATCTCTCCGTCATAGGCGTACGGACGTAGGTGGGACAGACAGCGTTTGCCGTAACTCCGGTTCCCGCCAGCTCGGCTGCGACCGCCCGCATCAGTCCGATCTCCGCGTGCTTGGACGCGGAGTAGGCGCCCGTGTAACGAAAGCCGGCGACACCTGCGATCGAGGCGACGAACACGATCCGGCCCGCGTTGCTTT
>JAXDJR010000157.1:0-25535 GCA_034667545.1 Actinomycetota bacterium | reverse complement strand
TCCAGCGCCTTAGCCGCCTCAGAGCGGCCGGCGCCGGATAGGCCGCTTATCACAGTGACGTCGACATCCTCCGTGCGAATCGACTGCGTCATGAGGCTTCTCTCCTGGCCGAGCGTTCCTGGTCTTCGTTAGATTGTGCGCCCAAACCGGGGTGCAGCGCCAGGTACACCGCTTCCGCGACCGCTCGCGGCAGACCTGGAACCGATGCAAGGTCCTCGATCGACGCCTGACGCATCGCCTTTACGGATCCGAATCGCGTCAAGAGCTTCTTGCGACGGATATTGCCGAGACCCGGGATGGGATCCAGGACCGATGCCGTCATCCTCTTGCCGCGGCGTAATCGATGGTAGGTAAGCGCGAACCGGTGCGCCTCGTCGCGCACCTGCTGCAGCAGGTACAAGGCCTCGGAGGTGCGCGGGATCCTGATCGGGTCGGCCCGGTCGGGAACGAAGACCTCCTCCATACGCTTTGCTAACGAGACCGTAGTCACGCCCTCCACTCCCAAACCGTGCATAGCCTCCACCGCCGCGCTCAATTGACCCTTCCCACCGTCAATCACTACGAGGTTTGGTGGGTAGGCGAACCGGTAACGCCGAACACCATCCTGTTCCTGCTCGAGGGAGCGGGCGAAACGCCGCCGAATGATCTCGGCCATCATCGCGAAGTCATCCGGGCCCTGTGTCCACTTGATCGCAAACCTTCGATAGTCGGAGCGTTTGGGCAATCCGTCTTCGAATACGACCATCGAGCCAACCGCCTCCGTCGGTCCGGTGTTGGAGATGTCGAAACACTCGATCCGCAGCGGAGCGTCCGGCATCTCCAAAGCATCGCGGAGCTCATTGAGCTGGCGTGTGCGAGCGGCAAAGTCGCTGGCGCGCTTCATCTTGTGCTGGGCGAAAGCCTGACGCGCGTTCTCCGTGACCGTTTCCAGCAACGCACGTTTCTCTCCGCGCTGGGGTGTTCGGACCCTCACACGGCCCCCGCGCGAACGGCCCAGCCATTCCTCGATCAAGCTGCGATCGGCAGGCTCCACGGGAACGAGCACCTGCCTGGGCACCTCGGTGTCGAAGTAAAGCCTCTCCAGGAACCGTGCCACGAGCTCCGGCGGCGCGAGGTCCTCAACCTTGTCGACGATGAAGCCTTTGCGTCCGGTGACGCGGCCCTTGCGGATGAAGAACACCTGGAAAGCGGCTTCGAGATCGTCTTCCGCGAGACCGATGACGTCCATCTCGTCGCGTTCCGAAGAAACCATCTGCTGGCGCTCGATCACTTTGCTGACGTTCTCGAGCTGATCGCGCAGCTTGGCAGCCATCTCGAATTCCTCTTGGGCTGCAGCGGCACGCATATGGTCCTGCAGCCGCTCTAATACGGGTTTGGTGTTGCCGTCGAGGAAATCGCACAGCTCCTTCACGATCTCACGGTGGACTTCGGGCGAGACCGCCCCCACGCAAGGACCCGAGCAGCGCTCTATGTCGTAGAGAAGGCAGGGCCGGTTCCTGCGCCGGCAGCGGTCGAAGACACCCTGCGAGCACGTCCGGACGGGGAAGGTTCGCAGCAGAAGATCGAGCGTCTCGCGTATCGCGTAGGCGTGTGCGAAGGGTCCGTAGTAGCGCACGCCCTTGCGCTTGGAACCCCGCATCACCCGGGCGCGCGGCACCTCTTCATCGAGGGTCACAGCGAGATAGGGATAGCTCTTGTCGTCCCGATAGCGCACGTTGTAACGCGGGCGGTGCTGTTTGATGAGGCTGACCTCGAGATGCAGGGCTTCCAGCTCGCTGTCGGTAACGATCCACTCCACCTCTCTCGCCGCTTCGAGCATGGCTCGCGTGCGGGGGTGGTGATCGCCGGTGAAGTAGTTGGACAAGCGGGACCGCAGGGACTTGGCCTTGCCGACATACACGACGCGGCCGTCGCCATCCCGGAACAGATAGACCCCCGGCTGGGTCGGAACCGACCCGGCCTGGGGACGAGACAGTTTCGTGGAGGCCTCCATACCCCAAGATTGTGCCCCGGAAGATCGTGCGGGAGGGCGCGGATCAGGCAAGAAGGTCGGGGCGCCTGGCGCGGGTCAGGAGCTCTGACTGCTCGCTCCTCCAGTGGGCGATCGCCCCATGATCTCCCGAGAGCAGCACGTCTGGAACGCGGTGCCCGCGGTATTCCGGGGGCCGGGTGTACTGCGGATACTCCAGGAGCCGATCGCGGTGCGACTCTGCAGCCAGCGATTCCGCGTTGCCCAGGACGGCAGGCCGGAGCCTTGTCGTGGCCTCGATGATCACGAGGGCCGGAAGCTCGCCGCCCGACACGACGTAGTCACCGATCGAGATCTCCTCATCGGCGAGCCCGAGGGCCACGCGTTCGTCAACCCCTTCGTAGCGTCCACAGATCAGGATGAGGTGCCCGAAGGCGGCAAGGCGGGCGGCGTGCGCGTGATCGAGCTTGGTCCCCCGCGCCGACAACAGCACCACGTGGGACTCCGGCGACCGCAGCGGCTCGACGGTGTCGAAGATCGGTTCGGGCCGCAACACCATCCCGGCCCCCCCTCCGTACGGCTCGTCGTCGACGCTCCTGTGCCGGCCGAGTCCGTTCGCTCGCAGATCATGCACGTCGACGGTGATCGTGCCGCTCGCGATCGCTCTGCCCAAGAGGCTGGTTCGCAGGAAGACGTCGAAGAGCTCCGGAAAGAGCGTGACGACGTCTATCCGCATCTAGTCCAACAACCCTTCAGGAGGGTCGATCACAACTCGACGGGCGCCCACGTCCACCGCCACCACGATCGCCCCTACCAGGGGGATCAAGCGATCACCCCGGGCGGTAGTGACTGTTACGAGGTCCTGAGCGGCCCCCGGCGTAACCGCGGCGACAGAGCCGACAAGGTCTCCGCCGGCGAGATGCACCTCGCAACCGACGAGCTCATGCGGCCAGAACTCCCCCGGCCCCAGCTCTCTCACGCCGCCGGGAGGGACGAAGAGATCGCCCCGCAACCCTTCTGCGTCAGGCCGGGATTCGGAGCCCGCGAACTTCACGAGGAACCTGTCGCGATGCACGCGGGAAGACTCGACCACCATCTCGCGGCCGTCGGAGTGGATCAAGTGGGCTCCGGGTTCGAACCGTTGGGGATCGTCCGAGAACCGCATGACGTAGACCTCCCCTGCCATGCCGTGTGGCTTGCCTATCCTCCCCGCCAGCAACTCGCCGGGGGGGTTCGTCAGTCGACTACCTCGACCGAGACATTCTCCCCGTCCCGTTGGGCGGCGGCTCTGGCGACGGTCCGCAAGGCTCGGATGATCCTGCCTTGCTTTCCTATGATCTTGCCGATGTCTTCGGGATCGACGGAGATCTCCAGCACCGGGCCCCGCTCGCCTTCTGCTTCGGAGATCTCGACCTCGTCGGGATGGTCCACCAACCACCCAGCTACGTACTCGAGAACGGCCCGGGTCATCCTTGCGGGTCGATGTCCGCTTCGGGGGCGGCCCCGGCCTGGTCCTCGGCTTCGGGAAGGTCGGCCACCTGCTCTTCGTCGGTCACGGACGCCGCCTGCGTAGCCTTCACCGACGCTGCTTGGGTGGATCTCTTGGCCGCCGGTGTGGGCGCTGCTTCACCCGAGAACTCGGCCCAAGCACCGCTGATCTGGAGCAGTTTGCGCACCGCGCTCGACGGCTGTGCCCCCTGCTTGAGCCAGTAGACCGCCCGGTCTCCATTCACAGAGATCTCAGACGGTTCTTGGCGAGGGTGGTAGTGACCTATCGCCTCGATGATCCGTCCGTCACGCGGGCTGCGCGAGTCGGCGACAACCACGCGGTAGGAAGGCTGCTTCCGCTTGCCGACGCGCATCAACCTGATCTTTACCAACTAGCAACTCCTGAAGTGGGGGCCGTGCGAACTGGCACTTTAGCAGGTCAAAGGCCCATTCCGGGGGGCAGTTTCATGCCCGCAGGGAGGCGCATCTTGCCGCCCTTGCCACCCATCATCGACTTCATGAGCTTGCGGACCTGGTCGAATTGCTTGATGAGGGCATTGACGTCGCGCACCGACATGCCCGAGCCGTCGGCGATCCGGGACCGGCGGCTCCCATTGATTATGGATGGATCGTTGCGTTCCGTGGGCGTCATGGAACGGATCATCGCCTCGATCTTGGGCATCTGCTCGTCGACCTCGACGTCGCCCACGGGGAGCTTGGACATCCCCGGAAGCATTCCCATCACCTGCGAAAGGGGCCCCATCTTCTTGACCGCCTGCAGTTGATTCAGGAAGTCGTCGAAAGTGAACTCCGCCTTGCGCAGCTTGGCTTCCATCTTCTTAGCCTCGGTCTGGTCGAAAACTTGCTCAGCCTTCTCTATGAGGGTTAGAACGTCGCCCATGCCGAGGATGCGGGACGCCATCCGCTCGGGGTAGAAGGGCTCGAGGTCCGCCAGGCCCTCGCCGGTACCTACGAACTTGATAGGACGCTGGGTCACGTACGACATGGACAAGGCAGCCCCACCGCGCGCATCGCCGTCTAGCTTCGTGAGGACGATGCCGGTGATGCTCACCTCGGCAAGGAACGCTTCGGCAACGTTCACGGCGTCCTG
Source organism: Actinomycetota bacterium (assembly GCA_034667545.1). Taxonomy (GTDB): domain Bacteria; phylum Actinomycetota; class CADDZG01; order CADDZG01; family WHSQ01; genus DATAPE01. Next base: position 20,967 of record JAXDJR010000157.1, on the reverse strand, counting down.
ACCGGTCATCGCATCGCAGACGAGCAGGATCTCGGTGGGATCGACCGCTTTCGCGATCTGGCCGAGCTCGTTCATGAGGTCGGGGTCGACGTGCAAGCGTCCGGCGGTGTCCACGATGAGGTCGGTGAACCCCTCTGCGACACCAAGATCTAATGCTGCTGCGGCAACGGGGACCGGGTCCCCGGCATCGGATCCTGCGTGGACCGGGACCCTGGCCTGTTCTCCCAAGAGCTGGAGCTGCCGGATGGCCGCGGGCCGGCGCAGGTCACACGCGGCTAGCAGTGGACGTCGACCCTGTGCCTTGAGGTGGCGGGCGAGCTTGGCCGCTGCGGTCGTCTTACCCGAGCCCTGCAACCCGGCCATGACGATGACTCGCGGCGGCTTGGGTGATGCCTCCAAGCCCACCGCCTCGCGCCCGAGCACGTCGATCAGAGCCTCGTGGACGATCTTGATGACCTGCTGCGCGGGGGTCAGGCTCTTGTGGATGTCGGCCCCCGCGGTTCGCTCGCGGACATCCGCGACAAACGCCTTGACTACCTTGAGCGAGACGTCGGCCTCGAGCAAGGCGAGGCGGATCTCTCGCAGAACATCGTCGACTTGCTTCTCGGACAATCGCCCATGGGAGCGCAGGCGCGTGAAGATGTCGTCAAGCCGGTTGCTGAGAGTGTCGAACATCGTTTCGCTAGCGTAAGGCGACGTAGAGAGCCAGCGCGATGAGGCCGGCTCCCAGCAGTGTCATTCCCCACGTGAGCAGCTGGCTGCGGTCCGCGGGCCGAGCCGTCAGGGTGTCCGAGGCTGCCACTCCGAGTGCAAACGTGCCGCACGCGGCAAAAAAAGCAGCGCCGAATCCGGTGCCTCGGACCAGGAGATAAACGACGGCGGCGGCAAGCACTGCGAGACCGAGAAGCAGGGGGCGAAGCTTGGGATCGACCAGTGGCGGGCGTTCTGTGGTGGTCATCCTCGACTCATGTAGCGCGACAAGCCCTCCCGGAGTGGAATCGGATGCACATCAAGGACCCGTTCCAGCTCGGCGATGTCAACGAGCCCGTCCTGAGTGACGAAGTCGATCGCCGCGGGCGTCATCGGGGGCCGGGGCATCAACGTCAAGGGAGCGACACCGGCCTTAGCGAGAGCATCTGGGACTGGGACGATCAACCGCTTCTTGCCGGTGACATCCAGAAGCGTTTCGATGACCTCGCGCATGGTCATGACATCGGGCCCTCCGATCTCGAAGCTCCCGTTCCACGCCTCTTCTCGGTCGAAAGCTCTCCGAACGGCGAGCGCGACGTCTTCGATGAACACCGGCTGGATCTGCTGCGCGATCATCCGGAGGCCGGCGAAGCGCGCGATCATCGGGATCACGGGTGACAAGCGCGCCATCGCCGCGTAGGTATTCAGCGCCTTGTCGCCGGGCCCATATGCCCACGATGGCCGCAGGATCACGAAACGCAGGCCACTTGCGCGCAGCGTCTCTTCAGCCTCGCCCTTGGCTCGGTACCAGTTCTCGCTCGCCGATGGGGTTGAATTCGCACCGCTTATATAGAGGTAGCGCTCGACACCAGCGCGCTGCGCCTCAGTGACGAGATTCTCGGTTCCCTGTCGGTCGTAATCATCGAAGGTCAGCCCAGCGCGCGGAACCTCCGCCGGGTAGCCCGGGAACTGCACCGCTCCAACGACGCCGTCGGCCCCCTCCAGAGTCCCCCGCAGCAGGAAGGGATCGGTAACATCACCTCGGGTTGCATTGGCACCCTGCAGCATCGGGATCAACGACACTCGCGCGGGGTTCCTGCCGAGCACAGTCACTTCGTGGCCCCCATCGAGCAACGCGCGAACGATGTAGCGTCCGACGAAGCCGGTGCCGCCGGCGACTACCAGTTTCACGACAACAACGCGTCGACGAAAGTCTTGGGGTCGAACGGCTCCATGTCCGCGATGTCCTCGCCGACACCGATAAGTTTGATGGGTATCCCCAGACCATCTTCGATAGCCAGCGCGATGCCGCCTTTCGCAGTGCCGTCGAGCTTGGTGAGGACTATCCCCGTAACGCCTGCCGTTGCAGCGAACTGGCGCGCTTGCACGAGACTGTTCTGTCCGGCCGTCGCGTCCAAAACCAACAATGCTTCCTCGACGTGCCCTTCCTTCTCGATCACGCGGCGGATCTTGGCGAGCTCGTCCATCAGCGGGGTCTTGTTGTGCAGACGTCCGGCTGTATCGACGAGCAACACGTCGATCCGGCGTGCCCGCGCGTGTTGAAAGGCGTCGTAGGCGACCGCGCCGGGGTCGGCGCCCGGCTGATGCTTGACCACGTCGGCTCCCGCCCGCTGCGCCCAGATGGTGAGCTGTTCGTCAGCCGCCGCCCGAAAGGTGTCGGACGCAGCAAGGGAGACAGTGCGCCCCCGTCCCGTGAGGTCTGCGGCGAGCTTGCCGATCGTCGTCGTCTTCCCACTTCCGTTGACCCCCAGCACCAACCACACCGTCGGTCGCTCGGAAGCGAACATGAGGGCCCGGTCTATACCCGCATCGAACAGGCCTATCAGCTCCTCCGCCAGAAGCCCACGGATCTCTTCTGTGCCCGTCGCGCGCCTTTCGCGCGCCTTGCGACGCACGTCCTCGGTGATGCGAGCCGCTAACGGAGCCCCGAGATCGGCCTGTATCAACACCGCCTCGAGGTCCTCCCACAACTCGTCGCCGGCACCGCCGCCGAACGCCTCCGCAAGGCGTTGACTAAGAAAGCTGCGGCTCTTGCCCAGTCGCTCCCGAAGGGTGGGGGGCGCAAGCTCTTTTGGTTTGGCAGGAGCTTCTTGAGTGGGAGCCTCGGCGACGGCGGCTTCAGGAGCTCCTGTGATGGTCCCTTCCGGAACCCTCTCGGGTAGTGGGGCCGGTCGCTCACGTCTGCGGAGAAGAACCGTGCCCGAGATCACCAGCAGGAAGGCAAGCCCTATCAACAGCTCAAGAAGAAGATGCATCCACCGAGGCTAAACGACAGACCTGCCCCTTGGTTCTGAGCTCGCGCCTTACACGGCCGATCTGGAGGAGAACGTTAGACGGAGATGTCTTCCATGCGCTTGGCCACGACCTGGGAGACGCCGTCGGTCGCTATCGATACTCCATAGAGCACGTTCGCAGCCTCCATCGTTCTCTTCTGGTGGGTGACGATCAGAACCTGGGCGCGCTCTTCGAGCTCGTCGATGAGACCGAGAAAGCGATGCAGGTTGATGTCGTCCAGCGCCGCTTCGACCTCATCCAGCAGATAGAAGGGCGAGGGCCGGGACCGGAAGATCGAGAATAGGAACGCGAGGGCGACCAGCGCGCGCTCGCCTCCCGAAAGCAGGGACAGCTTCTTGACGTTCTTGCCGGGGGGCCGGGCCTCGACCTCGACTCCGGTCGTCAGTAGGTCGTCCGGGTTCTCAAGCTTGAGCCGTCCTTCGCCGCCAGGGAACAACCGGCCGAAGACACCTTCGAATTCCGCAGCGATGTCGTGGAACGCCTGGGAGAAGACCTCGACTATCGTCTCGTCGACCTCTCGGACAACTTTCATCAGGTCTCGTCGAGAGGTCTTGAGGTCGTCGATCTGTTCTTCTAGGAAGCGCTCGCGCTCGGCAAGTTCGGCGTACTCCTCGGCGGCGTGGGGATTGACCGGACCCAACCGACGCAGGTCTCGGTCGAGCTTCTCGGCACGCTCGTAAGCCGCGGATTGCTCGTCCGCAGCAAGGGGCTCCATGGCCTGAAGCGCATCGAGCGAGAGACCCCATTCCTCCATGGCACGCTCGGCCAGGGCCTCGGTTCGAGCCCGGCTCTCGGCTTGCACGACCTCGGCCTGGTTGCGTCTGCGTCCGATGACCTCCAGATTCTCGACCAGCTCTCGCTCACGCGCTCGCATGGTGCCGAGACGTTCTTCACCCGCACGCGCGTCCGCCCGGACACGACCAGCCCACTCTTCGGCGGCAGCTGCCCACCGCCGGCCGTAGCCGAACCCCGCCGCAGCCATCTCCGCGACACGCTCTGCCCTCGCCCTGGCGCGATCTAGGGTCTCCCGGCGCCCCGCCAGCCCGGCAAGGGCAGCTTCGGCATCGGCGATCCCCGACTCGGCTTCCTCAAGCCGTAACTGGGCCGCGAGCGCGCGTTCCTCGGCGCTGCGGGCGTCCATCTCTGCGTCGACCGCGGACGCGTTCGCCAGCGACTCTGCGGCGCGCGCTTCGGCGACGGCAGCCTCGGCGTCCTCTCGCAGACGCCTCGATTCATCCCTGACCTTGCGCTGAGCGGGAAGCAATGCTCTTTCAGCGACGACTTCTCGCTCAGCCGCGCCCAGCGCGTCCCGGCTGCGCGCGATCTCCTCATCCAGGGCGGCGAGCTCGATAGAGCGGGCTTCCAGCCGCCGCCGCCCCCCGACGAGACGATCGGCAACGCCCGACAGGGCAGCGTCGAGCCGCCGCAGGTCGGCGTCCTGCCGTCCCACCTCTACCCACCGGACCTCGACCTCTGCGTCCGCCTCTGCAGTGATCCTTGCCGCCTCATCCTGAGTGGCCGAAGCCATCACCAGCGCTCCACGAGCGTCGTGCATGAGCGGAGTGAGGCGGACCGCCACTTCGGCGCGATCGGAGAAGAGCTGAACCACATCTTCGAATGCATCGACGCGCGCTTGCGCCGCGGCCCTCTTGGCTTCCGTCGCGCCCAGCTCTTCTTTGAGACGATCGGAGCGGTCGCGTGCTGCTTCCAATCGCGCCTCTGCCTCTGCTGCAGCCCTCGTCACGACGTCCATCTCTTGCTCCGCTCGCCGCAGCTCTTCCTCCGCTGCGGTCACGGTGGCTTCGGCGACCTCGCGCTCGCGTCGCAACGCTTCCCTTCGATCTTCCGCGGCGGTCAAGCGGGTTTCGATCGAACCGACAGTGGACCTGCGGGCGTCTTCGCCGCCCTCCGCCCGCACGAGTGCCTCCCCCGCTTCGGTCTCAGCCAGCCGGGCTTGCGCAAGCAGCATCTCCATCTGTTCGAACTTCGCCGTCGCCGCCTCGAGATCTGTGTGCGCCACAGACGCCCGCTCCCGCGACCGTGCTGCGTCATCCCGAGCAGCGACAGCCACCCCTGCCCACCGCTCGCGATCGGTTGTGAGAAGACGGATGCGTTCCCGGTAGCCCTCTTCGGTTTCGGCAGCCAGCCGGGCCGAGAGGGTCTCGGCCCGCTCGGTCGCTACCCTGCCGAGACCCGCGAGCCTGTCCGACGCCCGCGCAAGACGGTAGGAGGTCTCTCGCGCTGCCTCCGCGCCCTGGGCGAGACGCTCTCGCTCCTGTCCCGCCCCCTTCAGCTGTGCGCGCAGTGAAGCCAACTCGTCGCCGAGCAGGGCCATCCGGTGCGAGTCCGCGTTGGGATCCACCGCGGCGGTCTCGCGCTCGAGCCGGTGCAGCTCGGTCGCGGCGAGCCGCTGCTTTAGCTGTTGTCTCTCCCCCATGACCTCCGAGTACGCGGCTGCTGCCGTGGCTTGTCTCTTGAGAGGTTTCAAAGCCCTGCGCAGCTCGACCAACACATCGTGCAACCGGGTCAGGTTGTCATCCACACGCTCGATCTTCCGAACCGAGCGCTCCTTGCGCCGGCGGTGCTTCCCGATCTGGGCGGCTTCTTCGATGAAGGCCCGCCGGTCTTCGGCGCGCGCCTGAAGAACGGCGTCCAGTTGTCCCTGGCCCACCACCGCATGAAGGCTGCGGCCGATGCCGGTGTCGGACAACAGCTCGGTGACATCCAGAAGGCGGCAAGGCGCTCCGTTGATCCTGTACTCCGACGCCCCCGAGCGGTCCGTGCTGCGGGTGATGGAGACCTCGGGAAGATCCAAAGGGAGCAATCCGTCGGCATTGTCGAGCGTCAGCTCTACTTCGGCGATCCCAAGCCGGGGTCTCGACTCGGATCCCGCGAAGATGACGTCTTCCATCGACGCGCCCCGGAGGTTGCTGGGGGCTTGGGAACCCAACACCCACGAGAGGGCGTCGGCGATGTTCGACTTGCCGGAACCGTTAGGGCCGACGATCACATTCACGCCAGGCTCGAACTCGAGGATCGTGGGCGTGGCGAATGACTTGAATCCCGCAAGACGCAAAGCCTTAACGTGCATGGGGCCAAGTTATAGGAGCACGGCTGACACACGGTGGCAATCGAGCCCCGTCGCAGCAAGCGCTCCCAGCCCCACAGGCGCGGGGAGACAGGCGGTTATCTGATCTTGAAGGTCTTTTCGTTCTTGGGGGGCTCACGGTCAACTTGCACGTTAGCTACCTTGGCGCCTCGCGGGCCGGCCCGGCACAGGCCAACCACCCGGTAGACCTCATCCCGGGGTCCCTCCAGAACGGCCTCGACGCGACCGTCACTCAGGTTCTTGACCCATCCAGTCACCCCCAGCTCACGCGCCTTAGCTGCGACCTCATGGCGGAAATCGATGCCTTGCAAATCGCCGTTCACGAACACGTGGACCCGAGTTCTATCTTCCAATACCGATCCTCCTGTTCATGACTGACATTGCGCGCATAAATACGTGTAACCGGCCTCGCATCTCTCTTTGACGATCGCCGAGCGGCAGCGCCGGCAAGAGTCTCCTTCCTTCGCGAACACTTTCAGCTCGATCTGATACTGGCCGGGATTGCCCGAGAGGTCCTGGAACGGACGATCTTCGAGTGAGGTTCCGTGGGCCTTGACGGCGTCCTGCAACGTTTCCATGACCGCACGCCACAACCTACGCACATCCTGTGAGGTGAGCTTGTTGCAGGAGCGATCGTAGCGAAGCCCTGCAGTCCACAGGATCTCATCGGCATAGATGTCGCCGAAACCGCACAGAAAGCTCTCGTCCAGCAACATCTCCCGAAGGTTCGCCTGCTTGCCCTGCAAGATCACAGAGAATTCGTTCCACGTCAGCGGATGATTCAAAGGGTCGAGCATGAAGGAGTTCAGCGCGTCGACCTCTTTCAGCTCGTCCTCGGACACCGCGAAGACCTCTGCCAGCCTTTGCGGATCGGAGAAAGTCAGTTGTCCGCCGATCGTGAACCGGATCACTAGATGGGTATGCGGAGGCAGGTCGCCGGACGCACTGGTCTTCAGCAAGGTCCCTGAATCCCCCAATCGCATCAGGAGCACTTGGCCGTTATCGAGATGGAACAGCAACCACTTACCTACCCGGTCGACCCTGTCGACCTTCCCGCCGGCGAGCAGATCCTGGAATTCCTTACGTCTGCCGTGACGCTTGATCACTTTCATCGCGTTGGTGCCGGCACGCACCTCGACGTCCTTGATGCGCCGGCCGACGATCTCTTTCTCGAGATCCCTCTTCAGGACCTCGACCTCAGGAAGCTCGGGCACGCATGTCCTTCCCGCTTGCGCTTAAGGAACCGGGCGACCCCGTGTCTTGGCTCTTCAAAAGCAGAAGGGCCGCCCTCGCGGCGTTCTGCTCCGCTTCCTTCTTGCTCTTGCCCGATCCGGCGCCGACGGGTTCTCCTTCGACATAGACCGTCGCCGAGAACGTCTTATCGTGGTCGGGGCCGGATGACGCCACCCGGTAAGAGGGCAGCTCTCCGTGATCGGCCACCACACGCTCTTGCAACGCGGTCTTGGCGTCGTAGGGCTCGGGGTCGCCGGTTGCCGCTGCGAGCCGCTCGCTGAAGACCGGCGTGAGGGCCCGGGCCACTTGATCGAATCCCCGCTCGATGTAAACGGCACCAATGACTGCCTCGAGGGTATCGGCCAGCAGTGAGCTCTTGTTGCGTCCCCCTGACGCCTCCTCGCCCCTGCCGAGCTTGATGTGCTCGCCCAGGCCCAGATTGCGCGCGAGCTCTGCGAGAGCGGGTTTGTCCACTACCGAAGACCTCAAGCGCGCCATCTCGCCTTCGGCCATCTCGGGGTGGGACCGGTAGATCAAGTCGGCCACTACCAAGCCCAAGATTGCGTCTCCGACCAGCTCCAGCCGTTCGTTGTGGGGCACTTTGTCCGCTTGCTCGAAGGCGAAGGAGCGATGCGTGAGCGCGACTTCGTAGAGCTCTCCTCCTTCTTCGGGGACTCCAAGAGCGCGCAGACCGAGACCGGCACTACTGGGTTTCGACAGCCTGGCGTCCTGCATAGAAACCGCACGTGGGGCACACGCGGTGAGGCATCTTGGGCTGACGACATTGTGGGCACGCGGAATAGGTGGGGGCCTGGACGCGCCAGTGGGCGCGCCGCATCCGCATCTTGGACCGGGTCTTCCGGCGCTTGGGGGTGGCCATCGAAAGCTCCTCCTATCCCAGTTTCTCTCGTAGGACCGCCAGATCGGCCCACCGAGGATCCACGTCTTCGTCCCTACAGTCGCATGTGCCGGCGTTGAGATCGGCCCCACAGTGGGGGCAATACCCCTTGCAATCGCTCCGGCAGAGCGGGTGCAAGGGCATCTCGAGCGCCAGAGCGTCCCGAAGCATCGGTTCGAGATCGATCTCGTCTGCTTCCACCGAGTAGGGGTCATCGTCATCGGTGGCATGGCCGGGACCGGCGAAGAGCTCGCATACGTTCACCGAGAGCACCGACGAGAACTCCTCGAGGCAGCGTGCGCATTCCAGGACCATGGGGGCTCGAACCGGGCCGGTGACGAGGATCCCTTCCACGACGCTTTCGAGTCGCAGGCCAGCGTGGACGGGCTTCTGATCGATGTGAGCGAGCGCTGTCGCGACGTCGGGCACCGGGGCATCGACGACCACATCCCGGTACTCGCCGGGCCGTCCGAGTATCTCGGATACGGAGATCCTTAGTGTGTGCACGCGCGCGTTCCGATCCGCTCTTCCGAAAGGTCAAGACCCGGCTCGGAACGCCCTGCGCCCGAAGCTAGGGGGCGGGGGGCTGTTCCGACCCGATTGGGTCGGCTGTCGATGATATCAGAATTGCCTATTTCCCCTGCTCATGGCCCGATTTCAGACGGCAGGCTGAGGCAGCTCCTCGGCGTTGAACGGGGCTTGCGCCGGCATCGCTGTTTCCTGAGGCACGGCGCCGGTGGTCGGTTCCCCGCGCAGTTGCTCGCGGCCGCGCGCCACAGTGCCGAGGGTCTTGTTGAGAAGGATCTCGAACGCCGCTAGCTTCTGATCGACGTAGTCCTCGGCCTCATGCTGGATCCTGGTGGCCCGATCCCTCGCTTCGTCGATCAAGCGTTCTGCTTCGCGCTGCGCCGCGTGAACGATCTCGGTGCGCGACAGCAGCCGATCGCGTTGCTCACGTGATTCCGCCACGATGCGCTCTGCTTCCTTACGCGCTCGGTCGACCAGCTCGTCTCGGTCCCGGGTCATCCAGCGGGCCTGGCGGATCTCGTCGGGAACCTGCTCCTTGAGTTGAGCAAGCAGATCGAGCAACTCGTCGCGGTTGACGACCGCGCTGCTAGAGAGGGGAACCGCTTTAGCTTCCTCGATGAGGACCTGCAGTTCGTCGATACGCTCGATCAGATCCATCTCTCTACCTTCCTGAGTCTTGGCCGGCTCCCGCCGAAAGAATGCCACGGCCTGCCACCCCGTGACGCCGCGATCGTTCGGGCCTGGGCGAGATCACCTTGATCCGAACCTCTCGGTCAGGGCCCTGGCAACGGGGGCCGGGACCAAGCCGGCCACATCACCCCCAAAACGCGCAACTTCCTTGACCAGGCTGGATGACAGGAAGGCCCACTCCGGTTTGGCGGTGACGAACATCGTGTCCAGCCCGGGCTCGAGGGCGGCGTTCATCTGCGCCATCTGCAGCTCGTACTCGAAGTCAGAGACCGCGCGCAGCCCCTTGACCACGATCGTTACCCCGCGGGAACGGGCGAAATCGACGAGGAGACCGTCGAAGGCCGCGATCGACAGGTTTGGCACGTGACCGAGGGAGGCGGCGAGCATCTTGCTGCGCTCCTCAACGGAGAACTCGGCAAGCTTGGAGGGATTGGCTATAACTGCGGCTACCACACCGTCGAAATGCTTCGCGGTCCGCTCTATCACGTCGATATGACCGTTGGTGGGAGGGTCGTACGAGCCGGGGCAGAGCGCGAGGGCCATCGCCGGGCGCTGCCTTCAGTCTTCTTCTTCATGGGTGAACACCCAGATGCGGGACTGCCCGTACTCCCGCTCCCATAGAAGCTTCAGCCCCAAGGGCTTGAGACGGCGCTCCTTGGCCATGCGGTGAACGACGATCCTGCCGTCATCAGCGAGGAATCCACCAGTCACCAGCGCCTCGAGGTCGGCGATCACGCGATCGACCGAGATCGTGTAGGGCGGATCCAGAAAGACGACGTTGAACCTCTTCTTCGCATGGCGGGAGATCGTCTGCGGAACATCCGCCCACAGGACCTCGGTCTTCCGCTTACCGAACTTGGTCACTTCGATGTTCTGATCGAGCTTGAGGATGGCCTCGCGGGCGTTCTCGACGAAGGTGGCGTGCTTGGCCCCCCGTGAAAGCGCTTCGAGGCCGAGTGATCCCGAACCGGCGTACAGGTCCAAGATGCGGAAGCCGTCGAACTCGCCGAGTGCCGAGAACAGCGACTCTTTCATCCGGTCCGCCATGGGTCTCGTACCGCTTGCAGGGGACTTCAAACGAAGCCCTTTGGCGCTTCCGGCTATGACTCGCATCCCCTAATTATCTAACCGGACTGCACCACGTCGAAAGCGGCCGCCGAAAAGCGGTCACGCACCTCTCGTTCGAGGGCGATATGTCCATACCCTCGAAGCTCGGGATCTTCATCCAGGACGCCCACGGCGAGCTCCCGGGCAAGCTTGACGATCGCCTGGTCACGGAGCACCCGGGCCATCTTGAGCTCCGGCATACCCGATTGGCGCGCCCCGAAGAGCTGGCCCTCGCCCCGTTGCTTGAGGTCCGTCAGAGCCAGCTCGAAACCGTCGGTGCTGCTCTCCACCGCCTGCAGTCGCTCGAGGGCCAGCCCGATGCCCGGGTCGTCCCCGGCGCGACTCAGATCGAGATCGGAGGCAAGGATGCAGGTCGATGCATGAGCCCCTCGTCCGATGCGGCCTCGGAGCTGATGGAGTTGGGCGAGTCCGAAGCGGTCGGCGTCCTCGATGAGCATGACCGAGGCGTTGGGAACGTCGACCCCCACCTCGACGACCGTCGTCGCCACCAGCACGTCGATAGTGCCGTCGCGGAAGGCGGTCATGGCAGCTTCTTTGTCGTCGCTTCTCATGTCGCCGTGGACCAGGCCGACGCGCAGATCGGGGAAGATCTCGGTGGCCAGCCGTTTGGCTTCGCTCTTGGCGCTGCGAAGCTCTACCTTGTCGGATTCGTCGCGCAGGGCGTAGACCACGAACGCCTGCCGGCCGGCGTTGACTTCCGAGCGGATCAGTTCGTAGGCCATCTTTCGGGCCCCATTGTCAGCGGCGATCTGCGTAGCGATCGGACGCCGGCCCTTCGGAAGCTCGTCGAGGACCGACACATCGAGGTCCCCATAGATCGTCACTGCCAGGGTGCGAGGGATGGGCGTGGCAGTCATGACCAGAATGTCGGGCTCGCCTGAAGCTCCCTTGTCGCGAAGGCGCTTGCGCTGATGCACACCGAAGCGATGTTGTTCGTCCACTATGGCAACGCCCAACTCTTTGAACTCGATAGCGTCTTGTATCAAGGCGTGTGTCCCCACGAGAAGATCGACCTCGCCGGAAACGACACCGCGGAGGATCTCCTGGCGACGCGCGGCGGGAGTTGAACCCGTAAGCAGCCTGACCACCGGGCGGCGTGTGATGCCGGCGAAGAGATTCGCAGCCTCGTCCGCGCCGAACGCTCGTCCCAAGAGGTCGTCCAGAGTGAGGTGATGCTGTTCGGCCAGCACTTCCGTGGGCGCCATGAACGCCGCCTGGCGGCCACCGCCGATCGCAAGTAGGCACGCGTACAAGGCGACAACCGTCTTTCCGGATCCGACCTCGCCTTCGAGGAGCCGATGCATCGGATAGTTCTTGGTCATATCGGATGCGACTTCGCCGCACGCTCGCATCTGAGCGTCGGTCAACCGAAACGGCAACGCGGCCACAAAGACCTCTGCGAGTGACGCCGCGGTTGGCTCCGGATGGGCTATCCCTTGCACGGTCCGTTCGAGCTTCCTCTTTCGATAAACCAGCCCGACTTGCAGGCTGAAGAGCTCATCGAAGACGATGCGACGCCGGGCTGCGATCACGTCTTCCTTCGTGTCCGGAAAATGGATCAACCTGATGGCATCGCTGCGAGGCATCACGTTCGCTTCTGCTCGGAGCTCGTCCGTTAGCGGATCGACGATCTGGTCCACTCGGCCGAGCGTCTCCCAGATGAGCTTGCGCAACTGGTCACTCGAGATATCGGCGCTGGCGGGGTAAATAGGAATGATCCGGCCGACGTTGAAGGGTTCGGTGCCGGAACGGATCAGTTCGAACCGTGGCGCAGTCATCTGCAGCTTTCCTGCATACACGCTGAGCTTGCCGTAGAAGAACGCCTGCACGCCGGACTGCAGGGCCCGCGCAACCCAGGCCTGGTTGAACCAGGTGACGTCGACAGACCCTGTCTCGTCCCCAATCGTCGCTTTGATGATGGTTTTCCTAGACTTGGTGGTCACGGGCCGGCCGATCTTCCTTACCGTGGCGTGCACCTGCACTTCGCCTGAGAATCCCTCAGACGCGAGGCGGGCCAGCTCCCGGATGGTTCGTAACTGGGTGCGATCGACGTGATGCCGTGGGTAGTGCTGGAGGAGATCCTGAACCGAATGGATGCCGAGCTTGGCGAAAGCCTCGGCCCGCCGTCCGCTTAGCCGCAGCGGGATGTGGCGGGAATGAGCGGCGAACAACTCGATCCCCCGCGGCGGTGCGGCAACCACATCGGCCATAGGCCAGAGACTAGTGCCCGGTCCCGGCGGCCATCCGGCATTTGATAGGCTCGGCCGCCGTTATGTCTTCCGTTTGCGATATCTGTGGCAAGTCTCCCGGGTTCGGGAACAACATCTCGCACAGTCACCGGCGAAGCCGGCGTCGTTGGAACCCGAATATCCAGAAAGTGCGCGCATCCATCAAGGGTTCGCCTAAGAAACTAAACGTCTGTACGAAGTGCCTCAAGGCCAACAAGGTCTCCAAACTCGTCAGCTAGAGGCGCGCAACTACTACTAGAAGGCCAAGGGGGTACCCACCGCCAATGTCGGAAAGACTGACCACCGAAAACCATCGCAGTGATGGTTCGCACAAGTCCGCCGGTCAGCTCATAAAGGAAGTCACCGAGGATCTGTCGACCCTCCTCCGTAAGGAGATCGACCTTGCCAAGAACGAGCTTGGTTCCGCCGTCGCCGCAAAGGCGAAAGGCGCCGCAATCATCGCCATCGCAGGCGTTCTCGGGCTCTTCGCTCTCATCTTTCTTTTGCTGGCGATCCGCGACGGCTTCGACTCCTTCCTCTGGACTTGGCTCTCCGACCTGATCACCGCAGCGATCTTGCTAGTTATCGCCGGTGTCGCCGCGCTGGTTGCAAAGAAAAGGCTGACGACTCCGATCAATCCCGAGCTCACCAAGAAGACGATCAAAGATGACGTCGAGTGGGCTAAGACTGTGGGGCGGCGCTGATGGAAAAGGACCCCCAGGCAACAGCTCGCGAGATCGAGCAAACCCGTGACGATCTTGCTCGCAAGGTCGACGAGCTCGTCGACCGTGCCAAAGTCGAGGCGGGTGAAGCGGGAAAAAAGGCAGCCATCGGCGGAGCCATCTTCGCCGGTCTCTTGCTTCTCGGGTTGATCGCAAAGCGCCGCGTCCGAAGCTAGGAGCTTGGCCCCTTCAGAGCCAGCGTCTTCCCCATCCTCCCCCGGTCTGCCCGCCCCTCAAGGTTTCACCGACGTCATCAGAAACTCGTGGGTCCTTTACCGCGACAATTTCGTCTCGTTGTTCCTCGTATTCCTCGCGCTGGCAGGCGCCATTCTCGTGGTCGTCGTCGTGCAAAAGGCGCTTCCCGACAGCGCTTTCGACGTCACGGGTGACGCTCCCACGCCGCTGGGGGCGGCCGTCGGTGTCGCATTGCAGTTGCTTCAGATCGTCGTTGGAGGTATCGCGGTCGGCGCTGCCACGATCCTGCTGACGGATCGGTTGGTAGGAAAGTCAACCGACCCACGGGGGGCCTATAGACAGGTACGGCCCCGCCTCGGCGCGCTACTCGCCGCAGGGTTGGCTTCAACACTTCTTTCGGTCGTGCTGCAGAAGATACTGCTGCCCGTTGCGTTCTTCATGCAGCCGCTCTTCTATGGTCCTGCGATCGTCGCCCAAGTCATAGCCCTGGAACGCATGGGTTTCCGCAGCTCGTTGTCGCGCGCCGGCCAACTCCTTCATCGAGACGCTGCCCGAACGTTCATGACCCTATTCGTGATTTCCCTTGGCGCGAGTCTGTTGATCATCCTGTCGATAGGGCTCGCAACCGTTCCGTTCAGCCAGACGGCCAACGCAGCCTCTTCCGTGATCAACATCTTGATTCAGGTCGTGTTACTGGTATCGATCGTTCCGTTTGTCGCCGCAGCGATGCTGGTCGCGTATCTAGATCTGCGAGCGCGCAAGGAGAATCTCGGTCTTACCGAGCTGGCGACCGAACGAGGGCGCTCGGGTTAGTCCGGCTCCCGACTGGTTAGGTTCCAACCTGGGTTCACCGGCCCAAAGCCACGGCCCAGACGGATGTTGTTACGGATGGCGCCGGAAACGAAGTGTTTGCTGCGACGAACGGCATCCGGAAGAGAATCACCGTGGGCGAGAAAGGCGGCGATCGCCGCCGATAACGCACAGCCGGTGCCGTGGGTGTCTTTCGTGTCGAAGCGCACGCCCGCCAGTTCGATGCAAACGCGTCCGTCCCAGAACACATCGACTGCGAGCTCCCCCGGAAGGTGACCGCCCTTGACCAACACGGCACGGGGGCCGAGCGTGCCGAGGGCAACCGCGGCCTCCTTCATCTCTTCCACCGACGAGATGTCGCCACCGCCCAGAAGCGCGGAGGTCTCATACAGGTTGGGAGTGATGACAAGAGCTTGCGGGAACAGACTCTCTTTCAGCGCACCGATCGCGTCCTCTGCGAGCAAACGATCCCGATGCTTGGATACGAACACGGGATCGACCACCAATCGGTCGATCCCATGTGCTGAGAGCGCGCTAGCCACCGCCTCAACGATGGGGGCCGACGCCAGCATCCCTGTCTTGGCGGCGTCCACGCCGATATCACCAGCCACCGCGTCGATCTGAGCTGAGACGAAGCTGGGCGGCGCCAGATAGATGTCCGAGACCTCGACCGTGTTCTGCGCGGTCAGGGCCGTAACCGCGCTCATGCCATGACAGCCGAGGGCAAGAAAGACCTTCAGATCGGCTTGGATCCCCGCTCCCCCGCCGGAATCCGACCCCGCGATGGTGAGCGCTCGAGGCAAACCGGTCACGGGCTGCGCAGGTGATCCCATCCGAGGCCTTCCCACTCTGACAGTGACCTGCCGCCGACGGTGCAGCCATGCTCGACGATGGTTCCGATCTTTGTGCACGGTGTGCCGCTGTGTTGCAACGCCGCGGCCACATCCGGAGCCGACTCGTTGGCAATCGTGAAGAGCAGTTCGAAGTCCTCGCCTCCGGCCATCGCAAGCTCGACAGCAGCCTCCCGGTCCTCGCCGTACAAGGCGGACAGACCCGGATCCAGCGGCAGGGCCGCGTCGTCAACCTCGCACCCTGTCTCGCTCGCCGTCATCAGTCGGGACAGGTCGAGGGCGAGCCCATCCGAGAGATCGATCATCGAAGAAGGTTCGAAACGCGCCAGGATGGCGGCTTCCCGAACCCTGGCCTCGGGGCGCAACTGTCGAGCCGTAAGGCCGGCGGTCGCGTCGCTACTTCCCGGGGTTTGCCCGGAAGGGTGATCCCCAGCCCGGCCCGCGCCGACCCCCTGGTGCTGCAGCAACCGGAGACCGGCAGCCGCGCCGCCTAGTGATCCGGTGACGCACAACGCGTCGCCCACTCGGGCCCCGCTGCGCATTACCGGAGCGACCGACAGCGCCGATCCGATCATCGTGACCGAAACCGACATCTCCGAGGCTCTGCTCAGGTCACCACCCACCAGGCCGATGTCCCACTTTGCGGCGGCCTCGAGCATGCCTTCGACCTCCTCGTCGATCCTCGAAACAAGTGTGTCTGGTGGAAGCGCCAGGGACACCGTCACCCACAACGGCCTGCCGCACATCGCTGCGATGTCTGAAGCATTTACCGCGATGGCCTTCCAGCCGACGTCGGCCCCGGAGCAATAAGAGAAGTCGAAGTCGATCCCCTCGACCAGTGCGTCGGTGGTCATCAGGACGCGGTCTCCGCCCATCGGGACAACCGCCGCGTCATCGCCGCCGCCTATGACGCCGGGTGCAGGAGCTCCGATGTGGGCCAGGATGCGATCGATCAATCCTGCCTCACCCAGCTCCGAGACGAGTGACTCGGATGACTCCGTCACGCGATCCGCGTCATGGCCTCGCGGCTGCGGCCGGTGCAGCGGCCCCCGTCACTCCGAGCGGGGGCCGGCTTCGACAACTTCCTGCGCCACCGAGTCTGCGAACCGCTCGAAGTTCTTCTGGAACATCCGGGCAACCTCTCGGGCGGCTTCCGCATAAGAGTCCGGCTCTGTCCACGTCGTCTCGGGGTCCAAAATCTCGCTTGAGACGCCCGGGCACGAGACTGGGACCTCGAGATTGAATATCGGGTGATTCTTGGTGGCAACGTCGTCGAGCTCTCCCTGGATCGCGGCATTGACCATCGCACGGGTGGACTCGAGGTCGATCCGGTGTCCTACCCCGTACGGTCCTCCGGTCCATCCCGTGTTGACCAAGAAGACGCGGACGCCATGCTCGGCGATCCGTTCGCCGAGCATCTTGGAGTAAACGCTGGGCCTGACCGGGAGAAAGGGAGCCCCGAAACAAGTAGAGAAGGTCGCCTCCGGCTCGCTTCCCAGGCCGGCTTCGGTCCCTGCCAGCTTCGACGTGAAGCCCGACAGGAAGTGGTAGCGGGCCGCGGCCGGAGACAACCGGGAGATCGGTGGCAAAACCCCGAACGCATCCGCGGTCAGAAAAACGATGCTCTTGGCGTGACCTGCGCGTCCTTCCGGCACATGCCCGGGGATGAATTCGAGCGGGTACGCAGCACGTGTGTTCTCGGTGATGGAAGCATCGTTGTAGTCAACCTCGCGCGTTTCGGGATCGACAACAACGTTCTCCACGACTGCGCCGAAGCGGATCGCCGACCAGATCTGGGGCTCTTTCTCTTCCGACAACCGGATGCACTTCGCGTAGCAGCCCCCCTCGAAGTTGAAGATCCCGTTGGGTGACCACCCATGCTCGTCATCGCCGATCAGCCGGCGATCCGGATCTGCCGACAGCGTGGTCTTGCCCGTGCCGGAAAGACCGAAGAACAGGGCCACGTCACCTGCCTCGCCAACGTTGGCGGAACAGTGCATGGGCAAGACGTTTTCCTGGGGCATCAAGTAGTTGGCAGAGGTGAAGAGCGATTTCTTCATCTCTCCCGCATAATGAGTGCCGCAGATCAGGACCTGTTTGCGCTCGAGGTCGATCCCGACGAAGGCCTCCGAGTTGGTTCCATCACGATCGGGCACCGCTTCGAAACTTGGAGCGGACACGACGAAGAACTCGGGCTCGAAGCTTTCGAGCTCGCTTGGTTCGAGCCGGCGAAAGAGCTGGTGTCCAAAAAGGGCGTGCCACGCCAGCTCGCTGATAACCCTGAGTTTGATCGCGTGATCGTGATCCGCTCCCAGATACCCATCGAATATGAAGAGCTCGCGGCCCTCGAGATGGTGCCGGACGCGGTCGAAGAGAGCATCGAAAACACCCGGCTCGATCGGTTGGTTCCCCTGTCCCCAATGGATCCGGTCCTTGGATTCCCCATGGGCGACGAAGAACCGATCCTTCGGTGATCTCCCGGTGCGCGCCCCAGTGTTGGTCACCAGGGCACCAGAGACCGCCAGCAGTCCCTCGCCGCGCGTGACCGCGAGCTCCACGAGACGTGGAGGACTGATATTGCGATAGATCGTCCCGGGGCTATCTATCCCGGCCAAACGTTCGGAAAGCAGATGCTGTCCCTTCATGGAAAGACGATCAGCCTACCTTTGGCTGGCGGGGTCCCCTGCTAAACTGCCGTCCCTTCACCCCCGGCAAGCTCAATCGAGGAGGCGCCCGTGGCCGACGTTCAGGCTTACATCCTGATCCAAACCGAGGTAGGCAAGGCCGCCCAGGTCGCTCGGGAGGTGCGCGACATCGACGGTGTTGACGCCGCGGAAGATGTCACCGGGCCTTACGACGTGATCGTTCGTGCCAGCGCCGGCAACGTAGACGACCTCGGAAAGCTCGTCGTCGCCAAGATCCAGGCGATCGAAGGGATCACGCGGACTCTGACCTGCCCCGTCGTCCACCTGTAGGCCCCCGATAACCGAAGGACGGGAAGGACAAGGCAAGCGCGGGCTCGGCACCCGATCGGTCCACCTCCCCACCCTCCCCGGGCAGGACGGAGAACCTCTCGCACCGCCCCTCGACGCGTCGTCCACGTACTCGTTCGAAAGTACCGACGTCTTCGCCAAGGCCTCCCGGGAGAAAGTTGGCGCGGGCTACGTCTACACGCGCTGGGCCAATCCAACGATCGATCTCCTCGAAGCCGCGGTCGCGGAGCTGGAAGGAGCGCCGGCAGCCGAAGCCTTCGCTTCCGGCATGGCAGCGATCTCGTCGATCTTCCTCGGCTTCTGTGGGAGTGGCGACCGCGTCGTTTCCGCTCGCCAGCTCTATGGGGGCACGCACGACCTTCTGACCAACATCCTGCCTCGCTATGGGATCGAGTCATCCCTGCTCGACGTCGACGACTTCGACGGCATCGATCGCGCTGTGGAGGGCGCGAAGCTTCTCTACTGCGAAACGATCGGCAACCCTCGCATCACGGTGGCGAACCTTTCGCAGCTCGCTGAGATAGCACACAGTCATCACGTTCCACTGGTCGTCGACAACACCTTCGCCAGTCCCATCCTGTGTCGGCCCATTGAGCTAGGTGCAGACATCTCCGTGCATTCGGCCACCAAGTTTCTCGGCGGACACCACGACTTGATCGGAGGCATCCTGTGCGGATCTCCATCGTTGCTGGAGCCCATTACCGAAGTGGCGCGCGAGCTTGGCCCGATCCTCTCGCCCTTCAATGCATGGCTCACCCTGCGAGGTCTGGCCACGCTCCAGCTGCGCGTGGAGCGATCCTGTAGCAATGCGTTGACGGTTGCCGAGATGCTGCAGTCACATCCTCGGGTCGAGAAGGTCTACTACCCCGGGCTCGCGTCGGATGCCTCCCACTCATTGGCCGAAGAACTATTAGGCGGGAGGGGCGGGGGCACGTTGGGGTTCGACGTCGCAGGGGGCAGGGACGCTGCTGCACAGTTCCAAGAGCGGTTATCGGTGATCAAACGCGCCGCATCGCTTGGCGGCACGCACTCGTTGATCGTTCATGCAGCCAGCATCACTCACACCCAGCTCACTGCCGCCGAGCTCGAGGCTGCAGGCATCTCTTCGGGCTTCTGCCGGCTGGCGGTGGGGATCGAAGATCCAGACGACCTGCTGGAAGACCTGTCGCAAGCTCTTGCCGGGTAAGCTCGGCTAGCGAGGGTTTGTAGAAGCGGCCCGACCTGAGGTGGCCGCCGCTTGACGCTCGAGCTCGGCATTGAGTTCTCCGCCGATCAGCACAGCTAGTGAGCTTAGGAAGAGCCACAAGATCAGCACGATCACTCCCGCGAGGGGGCCATAGGTCTTCGAATAACTGTTGAAGTTTGAGACATAGATCCCCAGGGCGATGGACACGAGGATCCACAGCAGGGTTCCCAGGATGCCGCCCGCGCTGACCCACCGCCACGACGGAGATTCCCGGTTTGGCCCTAGGTAATAGAAGACTGAGAACAGGATGATCACCGCCACGATGCTGACGATGTAACCGAGAACGGTGTAGATCGTGGACTGGCCCAAAGTGAAGAAGGGTGAGGGAACCCCCCCGAGGAGCGCCACTGCGATCAACAGAACCAATGCGATCGCACGCGCCGACAGGAACTTACGGTCCTTCGGAACGTCGTACGCGATGTTCAGGCCCTTCTGCATTGCAACCATCCCCGACGATGCACTGAATACCGCCACGACGATTCCGCCGACCGCGGCAATTAGGGATGCGCCTTTGGAGGGTTTGTTGGCTTGTGCGATCGCCTTGGTGAGGGCGGTCCCCGCGCCCCCCGGAAGCGAGGTCCTGATCGAATTGATCAAACCCGAAGGGTTGATGTGCGCCAAGCCCAACAGACCAACAAGGGCGATGAGGGCGGGGAAGATCGCGAGGAAGAAGTAATACGCCATGCCCGCGGCAACCAGCGTGACGCGATCGTCTTTGATCTCTTTCAGGGTTCGCTTGCCGGTGGACTTCCAGTCTCGGGGGCGCAGGTCTAGTGGAGAGTCGGGGCCGGGGCCGCCGCTAGTTTGCGACGGCACCGGCTCCCGGTCTCTTGTCCAGCTCATGACTGGCTAGGGGACACCTCTTGCGCCTTGTGCTGCGCACTCGATGCCAGCTCCTGACCCTGCTCTTGACCGCTTTGCTTGGCCGTCTCGGCCACTCGCTGAGCTGCCTCTTGCGCACTCTGAGCGGCGGTCTGCCCGACTTCCTGAGCGACTTGCTTGCCGCGGTCCAACGCCTCTTGCGACGTTTCCCGCATCTTGTCCTTCACCTGGTCGGCGACCGGACCGAGGCGCTCATCCTCGATCTGGGTGGAGGGTACGGACATGCCTGCGAGGAATCCCAGAGCGACCGAACCCAGTGCCAGCCCCAAGGGGTTGCGTTGAGCCACGCTAGCGGCCTTGCGGGCGCCCTGCTTCAGCTGCTGTGCGTCGGGAGTGGAATTCGAAACACTCTCCCTGGCGCTGCCTGCAGTCCCTACGATGCTGTCACGAACACCGGTCACTCTGTCCACGACACTCTCCTTCGCGCTCGAGATGGAATCCTTGGTTC
>JAXDJR010000156.1:0-4126 GCA_034667545.1 Actinomycetota bacterium | reverse complement strand
CGCGATCCTTGCTGCCGCTCTTACCTAGGTTGCGGCCGGCAGCGATCCACAACATCCGGCCATCGCCGACCATCACGGTCCAGATGGAAGCGTGCAAGGGCAGGCTCTCTGGTCTGCCCAGGACGTGGTCGCTGTGCGCGGGGACGCGCCACAGTTGTGATTGCCGCGACGCGCCGTTAGTGATCACCCAGATCGAGTGAGCAGCCGCGCCAAAAGCGAACGGGCGACCCGACAGCCTGATCGGTTTGGCCAGCGCCAGCACGGTTGGAGGTGTGAAGGAGCTGGCTGAGCTCGTGCATGAGGTCATGAGCGACAACACGACCATCGCCAGCAAGCCCCTTCGAAGCGGTTTCATCACACTCCTTTGACGTCAATCAGTCACCAAAGGTTCCGAGGAACTCGTCACTGGCGCCAGCCTCCCAAGCCTGTTGTCGCAAGCCTCAACAGGAGACCAAGATGCCTAGATCGGTGCTCCATTGGTCCACATCGCAGCATGGCAGCTCAACGCGTAACGCGTTACCCGTCGAGTGGTCCTTAGATAAATCATCTCGTGTCGGCGAGCAACATCCCCTGCATTGATCACGTTTCTTCCCGCCCACGGCAACCACAGCTGGCTCTTTGTTAGAGCTTTGTTGTGTGCGAATGCCTGTATGTGACACAGAGCGAAGGCATCCTTGTCGCCAATGTTCTGGACCCGCCATCGGAACCAGTGTTGGCGTTTACAGTAAATTCTTCCCGCCGGCTTCTGGTGGGTCTGCCCGCACCGGAGTTGCGCGGGTGGACGCGCTGGCCGAGCCGACGCGACGAACCGAGTGTCGTCTGTTGGAAGCAACCGGCTCACGCCGGATCGTGAGCATGCGACCAAGAGAGGTAGTACCAGCAACGCAAGAAAGAGGGTCTTCGTCATCGGGTGCCCGACGGAAGAAACAGACCACAGGAGGCCCCCCCGGCTCCTTCTGATCTGTGGATTGCTAATACTCGTAATGGCAAGCATCAGGCTGATGATTCCGTTTTGCTCGACGCGCTTGCGGCCGTTCGGCGGGAACTCCAGGCTTGGAGTCATCGCCGAGCGATCTGAAGCGTGTTCAGGGATTCGACGGTCTTTCGTCGAAGAGAACCTGTGGCGTCAGGGCCAAACTTGATATGAATCTGAAAGTAGCGGTGATGCTCGCGAAAGGAAATTGTATGCACGCTGACACCGATGCATTCAAACGACGCCTGCGACGGTTCAATCGTGAAGCGAGTTGGACGACGCATGAAAGAACCTGGGGGCTTCGCAAGCGGGGAGTACTCCAACATGTAGAGGAGCATCCCTTTCTTGGGTATCGCCTGCAGTGCTTTGGTTGGCGCGCAAGCTCCGCCGGAAGGAAATCTCCACGTTCCTAGTCGGAAACTGATTGTGGGACGACGGACGGTTACATTGCCCGCACGGAAGATCCAGTGCCTTGGGGTCGCGATCGACAGTCCGCTGCCCGTGTGATGGATAACCCAGCCTGGGGGAGCTAGCGCCGGCCCCCCCGATGGACCCTTGTTCACGGTCCCGCCGCCAGCGGGACCATTGCCAATCGAGAAGTGAAGAGAAGGGCCCCACAGGAAGAACGAACCGACGATGACAGCAACCGCTCCGACGGAGGCGAGCGAGACTGCCCGCTGTCGGACTCGGATCCTTTTTAGGGTTCTTGGACTTGGAAGGTTGGGAATGGCGGCAGAGTCATTTACTTGCTCGCCGAGTTCTCGAAGTCGTTGCTCGACGTCGATCATCCAGGCTCCTCAAATGCTTTGCGGAGGGTTACCAGCGCGCGGCCGGCGAGTGATCTGACGGCCTTCTCGGAGGTTCGCATGATGGCCGCGACTTCGTGTTCGGAGAGATCTTCGCAGTAGCGGAGTACCACGACGGCGCGCTGTCTCGGAGGCAGCTCACGCACCGCTGCTGCCAATTCATCCCTCGTTTCCACGTCGGGCAGTTCGATGGTCTCCCTCTGGGTGCGATCAGGGCTGAACCGGTGCGTCCTTTCGAGCCGAGTCCTTCGCAGATGGCTATTCGCGAGGTTTATAACGATGCGGCGGAGGTAGATGTCGGAAGCTTCAGGCTTGCGCAGGTGGCGGAACCTTCCGATCAAGCGAACGAAAGCTTCTTGAGTCAATTCCTCCGCGATCGACCAGTCGCTCGTGAGCAGGTAAGCGAGTCGCTTCGCCCGAGGGCCATGCACCATGTAGAGGTGCACGATGGTCTGCTTGGTTTCGTCGCGAGTAGTCGCCCGTTCCCCGATCCCTATGACCTGCTCACCTAAAGGCCCCATCAATCCTAGAGACGCACGGACCCTTCCCGATGTCTCGCCCGGGCGACGGAATCGCTCTGGACAAGGATGCAGGTCGAGTTCCTATCTCGGCAAACGCTGGACAACCGGTGGCGCTGGCGAACGCGATCTTCGAATACCCCGAGGCCGCCACAACGGTCAGCGTCGTCACAGTGCGCTTCGGATGCTCACCTCGGTAACGTTCGAGCAACGCCAGGTCCGGATCGAGGCATGAGGAATCCAGTTAGCGGACTCCACAACTCGGGCGGTTTCAGGCTGATCGGACAGCGCAGGTTCGACGCGGGAAACGACTTGAATCTTCGCGGAATCTACCTAACTGGCTTGGCCGCTCTTGTCGGGGCTGAGGGCTTAGTCATCCCTCTCTGCTCATGCGTGGATCCTGGGCATCGCTCTTCTGGTAGCAGCTTTCTTTGCCCTCGCTGCCGCTCGGAGGAGTCGTCCACCGTCGGATGCCTCGGAGGCTCAGGCTAATAGGCGCCGGTCAGCCGTCGGGCTTGTCTTGGCACTTCTCGCGCTGTTCGCCTTAAGAATGATCACAAGGTAAAAGCGCCAACCTCACCTCCAAGGCCGGGACGACCACCACGGGGCGTCGACCACCACCTACGGCCATGAAGCCGCCCAACGAACTCTGCAGCCAATGTCATACGTGAGCTTGGCTTGGCGAGAAGAGATTCGGCCCTTCCCACGATCCGGCTAGTCCAGCCTCTCCTCGGGAGGTAGGCGCCACACGCCGGCGGAATTTCCACCTCGAGTCCGAGTGTGACACCCATCTCTCCGATATCTCTCCAAAATCTCTCCGAAATCTCCCCACCGGACAGGAACGCCGCGGCGCTCTTGACCGCATGGCTTGGATGTCGCGTCGAAGTTCCGAAAACCCTTCCTGGCGGCCGTTTAGGTCCTGGAGAGTAGGGCCGCTCTCCGATATCTCTCCGATATCTCTCCGCAAATGTGGAGGGTCTGGACCATGCACTCCACCACCACGATGCACGAGAGATCCGCAGACCCCCTCGCTTCCCCCCGGGAGCCCGTTCAGCTCGTGGGTTGGATGCTGGATCATGTAACGCGCCTCGTCGGCGGTGTCCGGGAGAGCGGGAAACGTCTGCTGCATCGGAGCCGAGGTGATTCCACACCCGAGATAGGTAGACCTCCGGCGAACCTCCGTACCGGGATCTGCACGACCTCGTGCGACAGTCGAAGCCGGACATCTCTGCTGCAGTGGCGACCACTTTGTCGGTTCCCAATGTGTGCCTCAATCGGTGCCTCAATCGGTGCCTCAATCGGTGTCACACTCATGATTGAGGCACCCCCGGGAAAACAAAGGCGCAGGTGGAAGCGCTGATGGGTGCCTCAATGCACCCCAGGACCCTTATGGGTATACGAACGCTAAGACGTTCGAAGACCCAAAGGTCATCCCTTGTAGCCGTCGCCGGCGCCCTCACCGATAGGGATCGTTTCTTCTTTCAGAGCTTCTTCGAGCACCGGATCTCTACCGACCACCAGGCAAGGGAGCTGGACTTCCTTGGCTTTCACGCCGCGCAGACAGGACTGCTGAGATCCTTCCGACTAGCCGTCCTTGACCGAGACCTTGATCGCTCATCGCTTCGCTCCTCAGGGGGCTGCGAGCACCCGCCGCTCCGCTCGCGCCGGTCGCGATGTCACCTGCTCTTGCCACACTGCCGCTCCGCTCTGTCGCGTCGCCCCGTGGCGAAGGCGATGTGGCGGGGCAGGGCTGTTTGGGACCAGGCGGGATGAAGGCGATATGAGCAGACGCGTGCGCAAGGTCGAGCCAGGGATCTGGAGGATGGACG
>JAXDJR010000155.1:0-5580 GCA_034667545.1 Actinomycetota bacterium | reverse complement strand
CGCGCAGATCCACCACTCGATCGGCGCGGATCATCTCCCCGATGGGCTTGGAGGGATCTGCGAAGGCGGGATCGGCGGCGTCGACGATGACCTGGGTGATGAGAGACGCAACCACCGCGGGGAGCTCCGCCGCGGCGAAGGCATTGGTCAGGCACTGCTGCAACATGTAACCGAGCCCACCTTGGGTGTCGGCCACGCAGACCTCCAGAGGCAGCGGCGGAAGGTGGCCTGCTATGACGGCGAGCTCACTTCTGAGAAGGTGGTTGCCCACTTGAGGGCCGTTGCCGTGCGTGATGACGAGGCGCCACCCGCGATCGGCCGCCAGTCGCACAAGCCGCTCGGCGGTCAGCGCAGTGCGTTCGAAATCGGAATCGACCGAATCGTCCCCACGAGGGTCCTGTAAGGCGTTGCCGCCCAGGGCGATCGCCAGGAGCGGCTGCATGTCGGTAGCTATGCCAGAAGACCGTGCACGAAGTACCACACGAAGGCGGCGGCAACAATGGCCATCAACGGGTGAACGTCTCTCCACCTGCCTCGAAGCAACGCGATCGCGGTGTACGCGATGAAGCCCGCTCCGACTCCGTTCGTGATGCTATAGGTGAACGGCATCAGGACGATCGTTAGCAACGCGGGGATGCCGATCGCGGGATCGGCCCATTCGATCTCTCGAACGATCGTCATCATGAAGTAACCAACGATGACGAGAACAGGGGCCGTGGCTTCGGGTGGAATGACGCCGGCGATCGGAGAGATGAAAAGCGCGGCAAGAAACAGAAGCGCAACGATCACAGAAGTCAGCCCCGTTCGGCCGCCTTCAGAGACGCCTGCAGCGCTTTCGATATAGGTCGTGTTGGAGGACGCTGAAGCAAGACCGCCTGCCGCGGCAGCGAGCGAGTCGACCATTAGGACGCGCTGGACGCCCGGCAGCCGGCCGTCGCGGTCCAACAGACCCGCTTCACCAGAGATCCCGATCACGGTGCCCATCGTGTCGAAGAAGTCCGACAGCATCACGGCGAGGACCACAGCGATCCCGCTGGCGATCCCGAGGACGTGAAAGACGTTGAAAGAGAAGTGACCGACCAACCCAAAATCGGGCGACGAGAAGACCTTGTGAGGCACTGCGGCGATACCGTTCTGCCACACCGCGAGGTGCTTAGCCTCATTGATGATGATGGCCAAGATCGTGGAGAGAACGATGCTGATCAAAAGGGCGCCGCGCAAACGGCGGGCGACCAAAGTCGCGGCGACGATGAGACCGAAAACGAACACCAGAATCCCCCACTGACGGAGATTCGGATTCAGCCCCAGCACCGTGGCAGAGGCGGTTCCACACGAGCCCGCCTTCACCTGGCCACAGACCACCCCGGCATTGACCAAACCGATCAAGGCGATGAACAGTCCTATACCTATCCCGATAGCGCGCTTGAGGTCCATCGGGATGGCGTTAAGCACCGCCTCCCGGAATCCGGTCAGAACCAGCGCGGTGATCACGATGCCCTCAATAACGATCACTCCCATCGCTTCGGGCCACGACAGGCCGTCCGCCGCCACCAAGGTGAACGCAACGAAAGCGTTGAGTCCCAGTCCCGCCGCCAGCGCGAATGGATAGTTCGCATAGAGCCCCATCAAGAGGGTCATCACACCCGCCACCAGTGCGGTGACGGTCAGGAGCTGAGGAAACGCAAGGCTGACTCCGTTGTGGTCCTTAACCGCGCCGAGGATCGCCGGGTTCACGAACAGGATGTAGGCCATGGTCAACCACGTCGCCACACCCGCAATGAGCTCGGTTCGCACGGTCGAGCCTCTTTCCGAGATGTGAAAGAAACCGTCGATACCGGTCCTCCGCTCCTCCAACCTGGTCCCTGTCACTCGCATCCCCCTTGATGGTCTCGTACGAAGCCGAGCTTTGAGCGACGGAGATTACCGAACCCAGGCCCGCCTCACAGGGGACTGAACATGCCACTAATAGGCTGACCTCGTGACGACCGTGACATTGATCCCCGGCGACGGGATCGGCCCCGAGGTAGCTGCGGCGACCCGGCGCGTCGTGGATGCTCTGGAAGCAGGCATCGAGTGGGATGTCCAGGAGGCCGGCGCCCCGGCCATCGAACGCCACGGCTCTCCCCTTCCCCCAATCGTGCTCGATTCGATCAGAAAGAACCGGGTCGCGATAAAGGGGCCGGTGACGACTCCGGTGGGCAGCGGCTTCCGGTCCATCAACGTCACCCTTCGACAAGAACTGGACCTGTTTGCGAGCGTGCGGCCATGCCGCCTCTACCCGGGGGTGCCGTCACGTTTCGACACCGTCGACATCGTGGTCGTGCGCGAGAACACAGAAGATCTCTACGAAGGGATCGAGTTCGAGATGGGCTCGAGGGAACTGGAGAAGCTTCGCGGCTATCTCCGGTATATGCACGGATACAACCTCAGACCGGACGCGGGAGTATCGGTCAAACCGATCTCGATCTCGGCGACAAACGCGATAGTGGAATTCGCGTTCGAGCTGGCCAAGAGCCAGCGCCGCCGCAAGGTGACGCTCGGCCACAAGGCAAACATCATGAAGTTCTCCGACGGCGTGTGGCTCGAGACGGGCAACAAGATGGCGGAGCGCTACCGCGATGTCGGCTTCGAAGATATGCACGTCGACGAACTGGCGATGTGGCTCGCATGGCGTCCGGAGGAATTGGACATGATCGTGCTGCCAAACCTGTACGGCGACATCATCAGCGACCTGTGCGCGGGGCTCGTGGGAGGTCTGGGAGTCGCGCCAGGTATGAATCTGGGCAAGGACTATGCGGTGTTCGAGCCCACGCACGGCTCGGCCCCCGATATCGCGGGCCGGGATATGGCAAATCCTGTGGCGATGATCCTCTCTGCAGTCCTCATGTTGCGGCACCTCGGCAAGGAAGCCGACGCTGCGAAGCTCGAGCGCGCCGTCGCGCAGGTTCTCTCCTCGGGCAAGGTGCGCACAGCGGATCTGCGCCCCCTCGGAGAAAGGGCCACCACGACTGCAATGGCAGGGGCCATAGTTGACGCCCTGACCGACCATCCATGAGCGCCGCCTCAGAGTTGGAACGCATCAGCTCGTTCGTGGACATCATGGAAGAGCGCGCCGCTCAGAGGATCGAGCGGGTACCCGGGGGCGTTGCGCTGTTGGACGACCGGATCCCCCACGTGTACTTCGCGAACCAAGTGCGGCTCGATCCCTCCATGGAGACAACGGCAGGTGCGGCAGCGGCAGAAGCCGAGCGCGTTCAGGGGGCCGCGGACCTGCGGCACCGCAGGATCACAGTGCACGACAATGCCGCGGGACAGAGTTTGGCTCCGGGGCTACGCGCGCTGGGCTGGGACGTAGACCGCCTGGCAGTGATGGTGCAACGAGACCCACCGGACGAGCAGATAGACACGAGGTCCGTGCGCGAAGTCACCGATGGCGGGTGGAAACCCCTCCGGCGTCTGATGCTCGAGAACGAGGACATGGACCCGAGTGTCATCCAACAGATGGAGATCGCGGTCAAAGGCTTGAACCGAACCGTTGGGTTGAGAACCTTCGGCGCGGAAGTGGACGGAGTCGTCGCATCATGCTGCGATCTCTTCTCGGACGGCGCCACTGCACAGATCGAGGCGGTGGCGACACTGCGATCTCACCGCAACCGGGGGCTGGCGAGAGCAGTCGTCTGGCGCACGGTGGAAGAAGCGCGCGCGATGGGCCATGATCTCATCTTCCTGATGGCAAGCGCCGACGATTGGCCACGCGTCCTCTACCGCAGGCTCGGCTTTCACGAGATCGGATACTTCTTCGAGTTCCTGAAGGTGCTACCCACGATCGCTCAGCCGGGCTGAGGGCGGGTCGCGCTCTGCAGGAGCGCCGAGGAGATCCCCGCCGTGAGAGTATCGAGGACATGACACTCCCCCATCGCAGTCGTCCCCCCCTAATGGATTCGTTCGGGCGAGCGGCCTCCGATCTTCGGGTTTCTGTAACCGACCGATGCAATTTCCGCTGCCACTACTGCATGCCTCCAGAAGGCTTGCCGTGGTTGCCCAAAGACGCCCTTCTGACTTATGAGGAGATAACGCGGCTCACGCGGATACTCGTGGAGTCGGGCGTGACGTCGCTAAAGGTGACCGGCGGCGAACCACTCGTACGCCGTGATGTAGCCGACCTGGTCCGCATGCTGCGCGCCCTCGGTGATGGTCTAGATATCTCGATCACCACGAACGGCTACCTCCTGCCCCTTGCAGCCCGCAGCTTGTCCGACGCGGGTCTCGATCGCGTCACCGTGTCGTGCGATTCCTTGCTCAAGCACCGCTTCAAGGAGATGACCCTGCGGGATGCCCTCGATGACGTGCTGGAGGGCCTCAGGGTATCCGCCGCCATCGGGCTAACACCGGTCAAGGTCAACTGCGTCGTCATGCGTGGCGGGAACGAAGATGAAGTCGTGGAGTTCGCCAGGCTGGCGCGACAGACGGGTTACCACATCCGCTTCATCGAATACATGCCGCTGGATGCGCAGGATGAGTGGAAGGCATCGGAAGTGGTACCAGGTGCCGAAGTGATCGAACGGATCGGATCGGTGTTTCCACTGGTCGCCGACACCGACACCACCCCGGAACCGGCTACTCCCTACCGCTTCGCCGACGGAGCCCCGGGCCGTGTCGCGATCATCCCTTCGGTCACGCAACCCTTCTGCGACAGCTGCAACCGGCTGCGCCTGACCGCGGATGGCGCCTTGCGCGCGTGCCTCTTCTCCCTCGAGGAAACCGACCTCAAGGGACCGATGCGCGACGGCGCCAGCGACGACGAGCTTGCCGTTCTTGCACGTTCGTGTGTGGCAGCGAAATGGGCAGGGCATCGGATCGGGCAAGTCGATTTCGTGAAGCCCGCGCGGTCGATGTCCATGATCGGTGGCTGACCGGCCCCCAGTGGCGAGACTCGCAGCCGAGATCACAGAGGCCCCATTGGACGTCACCGCCGCGCTCGCAGGAGTTGCCGACCCAGAGTGCGGGGGCATCGCTGCGTTCGTAGGAACCGTTCGGGCCTCCTCTGCGGTGGCGACGAACCGCGACAAGTTGGTGACCGCTCTGGAGTACGAAGCCCACCCCACGCTGGCCCCCGAGAGGCTCCACGCATTGCTGGAAGACGCGGCTCACAAGTGGGACCTTCACCACGTCGTGGCCCGGCACCGGACCGGAGCCTGCCAGCTCGGCGAGCCCACCGTCATCGTCGCCTGCTCCGCGCCGCATCGGGGGGACGCTCTCGAAGCGTGCCGTTGGATCATCGATGAGCTCAAGGCGACTGTGCCCATCTGGAAACGTGAGTTATACGCCGACGGCTCCGATTGGGTCGGAGCCGAGACCGGCAGTTAGAGAGTGGACCTACAGCTCGAAGGCAAGGTGGCGTGGATCCTGGGAGGGTCCTCGGGCTTGGGTCGTGCCTGCGCGGAGTCGCTGGCGGCCGAAGGCGCGCGCGTAGCGATCTCGGCGCGGGACGAGCAGAGGCTGCATGAGGTGGCATCCGAGATCGCTGGCGAGAAAGGCGGCCGTTGTATCTCCGCCCCACTCGACGTGACCGATGCGGCC
>JAXDJR010000154.1:0-16609 GCA_034667545.1 Actinomycetota bacterium | reverse complement strand
GCTGCTCCTCTATGTGGGTTGGGAAGGCGTAGGTCTGTGCTCGTTCCTGCTTATCGGTTTCTGGTTCGATCGCGCCAAGGCGTCCAACGCCGCCAAGAAGGCGTTCCTGGTCAACCGGGTAGGGGACTTCGCTTTCTTGATCGGAATCTTCGTCTTGGCAAAGGCAGCCACCACGCTCTCGATCCCGCTCGTCAACGCGGCGGCCACGAATGGTTCTTCGATACGTGGATTATCCATCCTCCACATGTCGACCGGTGTCGCCACCGTGGGGGCGTTGCTGCTGTTTGCGGGCGCGACCGGTAAGAGTGCGCAGATCCCGCTGTACGTGTGGCTGCCCGATGCCATGGAGGGCCCGACACCCGTGTCGGCCCTCATTCATGCCGCCACCATGGTGACTGCGGGCGTGTACATGGTGGCCCGGATGAGCCCCTTGTTCCAGGCAGGGAGCGCCCTCACGGTGGTTGCCTGGATCGGGGCCCTGACTGCCTTGTGGGCCGCGCTGATGGCGTCCTTCGAGTTCGACATCAAACGCGTACTCGCGTACTCGACGATCTCGCAGCTGGGATACATGTTCTTGGCGAACGGGGTGCAGGGGTACTCGGCGGCGATGTTCCACCTCGTGACGCACGCCTTCTTCAAGGCGCTCATGTTCCTCGGGGCCGGGGCCGTGATGCACTCCCTGGCGGGCGAAACCGACATGCGCAAGATGGGCGGGCTGCGCAAGGCGATGCCTATCACCGGCTACACGTTTCTCGTCGGCGCTCTCGCGATCTCAGGCATCTTTCCGCTTGCGGGCTTCTGGTCTAAGGACGCGATCCTGGCCTCGGCGTGGCACCAAGGCCAGTACGCCCTGTGGGCGATCGGCGTGGGTACTGCCCTGCTGACCGCGTTCTATATGTTCCGGGTGTACTTCCGCGTTTTCGAAGGGCCGCTAGTTGTGCCCGAAGGCGTGCATGTTCACGACGGACGGGTGCACGACGCGCCTTTCACGATGGCCATCGCTTTGGTTCCGCTTGCACTTCTGTCGATCGTGGGCGGAGTGCTCAACCTGCCGGGGTCGCTCACCCTCGAGCATTTCCTGGAACCGGTGGTGGGCCGCTCGGAGGTGCCGGGGGGCCTGACGCCGTGGATCCTTGGGAGCACAGCGTTGATCGCAGGCCTCCTCGGTATCGCCGTGGCCTATGCCCTGTATATGCGCTCCGACGGGCGCGAGCGTCGGGCGTCGTTGTACCCCCGTTTCAGGCTGCCGATCGTTGCTGCCGCTAACAAGTTCTACGTCGACGAGCTCTATGGCCGCGCGATCGTGCTGCCGGGCAAGGCGCTCGCGAACTTCTCCGCTTACACCCTCGATGCTCGCGGTATCGACCGCATCGTTACGGGAACTGGTGGTTTGGTCGCTGGCTTCTCGGAGCGCGCCCGCCGAATACAGAGCGGTTACGTGCGCAACTATGCCGCTACGTTCCTGATCGGTGTGGTCATCCTCTTCTCCGTGGTCGTTGTGAGGCTGGTGGTGGCGTGAGCGGCGCGGTCGTGCTCAACATCGTGATCTTTGCCCCCTTGGCCGGGGCCATCGTCATCGGCCTTCTACCGAAAGATCGGATTTCACTGGCTCGTCTCGGGGCCCTCATCGTGACGCTGGTCACGTTCGCTCTCTCCGTTGCCCTCCTCGTCCAGTTCAAAACCGGGGTAGCAGGCTTCCAGTTCGTGTCGCATCGCGACTGGATCCCGCAGTTCGGTGTCGGCTACACGACTGGGATCGACGGGGTGAGCTTGTGGATGATCATGCTGACTGCTTTTCTGATGCCTCTTGGAGTGCTCGCTTCCTGGACTATCACATCGCGCGTCAAGCCTTACTTCGTATTCCTCTTGGCACTGGAAACCGGAATGCTCGGCGTGTTCTCCGCGATCGACATGTTCCTCTTCTACCTCTTCTGGGAAGCCGTGCTGATCCCCATGTACTTCCTGATCGGTATGTGGGGCTACGAACGACGCATCTATGCCGCGATGAAGTTCCTGCTGTTCACTCTGGTGGGCTCACTCTTGATGCTGGTTGCAATCCTGGCCCTAGCGTTTGCAGCACGAGGGGGGCTGACCTTTGACTATCGGTCCCTGCTGGGCACGCCGCTGTCGCTCTCTACGCAACGTCTGTTGTTCCTTGGTTTTTTCGCTTCGTTTGCCGTGAAGGTGCCCCTGGTTCCGCTTCACACCTGGCTTCCCGATGCTCATACCGAAGCTCCGACGGCCGGCTCGGTGATGCTGGCGGGGGTATTGCTGAAAATGGGTGCCTATGGGCTGATCCGTTTCGCCATCCCGTTGTTCCCCGACGCGGCACGCGAGTTCGTTCCACTAATGATCGTTCTGGCGATCGTTGGCATCGTTTACGGGGCCCTGGTGGCGATCGTGCAACGAGATCTGAAGCGTCTCGTTGCTTACTCTTCGGTAGCCCACTTGGGGTTCATCGTGCTGGGGATATTCGTAGGAACGATCCAAGGGATGAGCGGCGGCATCCTCCAGATGCTGAATCACGGGCTATCGACCGGCGCCCTTTTCATGCTGGTGGGGGCGATCTACGACCGCCGCCACACCAGGCAGATCGCCGACTTCGGAGGTCTGGCGCGCTCCATCCCGGTGCTTTCCGGGATCTTCCTCTTTGTCCTGCTGTCGTCGATCGGACTGCCTGGTCTCAACGGCTTCGTGGGTGAGTTCCTTATCCTGCTCGGCACGTTCTTCCACTACCGATGGTGGGTCATCCCTGCTGCGTTCGGCATCGTTCTCGCTGCCATCTACTTGTTATGGGCGTATCAACGAGTCTTTCAGGGAGAGATCACTCACGAGGAGAATCGGACCCTGAGCGACATCAACCTCCGAGAAGTCGCCATGCTGGCCCCTGTGATCGCGCTCATTGCCTTCATCGGTGTGTATCCGAAACCGTTCCTCGACCGCATCGAGCCATCCGCGGCGCGCGTCGTTCACACGCTGCGCGATGTCTCCGTCGTCGGGCAGCGCAGCGGCGTTGCTGGCCCGGTGCCCTGATGCCGCTCAACCTTCCTCCGGTTCAGCTTGGCGGCATCGGGCCCGAGATCGCTCTCACCGTCACCGCGCTCATCGCCCTCGTGGCCGAGGCGATGCTCGGAAACATAGGCAGGCGTTGGTACCTGCCGGTGATGGCGACGATCGGGCTGGTCGTGGCCGGGGTGCTAGCGGTGGCCGCATGGAACACCTCGAACGTTCAGCTAGCCGGTGCCATTGCTAACGACGACTTCGCGGCCTTTGTGAAGGTCACGCTTGCAGTATTCGGCCTGCTCACCGTATGGGGAGCTCGCGACTACATCGAGCGGGAAGCGATAGAAGAGTCAGAGTTCTACGCTCTCGTGCTGTTGGCCGTCGCAGGGATGATGCTGATGGCGGGCGCAGCTGATCTCATCGTGATGTTCCTTGCGCTCGAGACGTTTTCCATCGCTCTGTACGTCCTCGTTGGTTCCCGCCGCCGTTCGCTTGAGGGCCAAGAGTCGGCGATGAAGTACTTCTTGCTGGGCGCTTTTTCGTCGGCCTTCTTCCTACTCGGGATCGCGCTGGCTTACGGCGCCACGGGAACGACGAACCTCTATCCCGCCGCACAGGCCGGCGGAGCCCAAGGCATCGCCGCTTTTATCAGCTCCAATCCGGCTTCCGATCTCGGGCTGCTATCGCTCGCCGCGGTACTGCTGATCGTCGGTCTCGGCTTCAAGATCGCGGCAGTTCCCTTTCACATGTGGACTCCAGACGCCTATCAAGGAGCCCCTTCTCCGGTGACGGGGTTCATGGCAGCTGCCACCAAGATCGCTGCCTTCGCTGCGATCCTGCGGCTCTTTGACGCCATCCTGTTTCCGCTGCGCTGGGACTGGAGACCGATCGTCATCGGTATCGCGATCGTGACGATGATCGCAGGCTCCGTTGCCGCTGTGGTCCAGGAAGACGTCAAGCGGATGCTCGCTTACTCGTCGATCGCGCATGCGGGATTCGTTCTCACAGGCGTGATCGCCGCCAACGACCAAGGGGTCTCCGGTTCGCTGTTCTATCTGGCGACCTACGGAATCACGGTCCTCGGTGCCTTCGCGGTCATCACACTGCTTGCGGGTCGCGACGAGAAGCGGGTTCGGCTGACCGATTACAAGGGTCTGTTCTACGAACATCCCCTGCTTGCCGGAGCCTTGACTTTGTTCTTGCTGTCACTCGGCGGTGTACCGATCACATCCGGCTTCATCGGCAAACTGCTTGTGTTCGGCGCCGCCGTCCAGGCGGGGTACGCCTGGGTCGCGGTGATCGGCGTTCTTAGCAGCGCGATTGCAATGTTCTTTTACTTGCGTGTCATGGTCGTCATGTACATGCAGGAGAGCGAGGAGGCGCGCCCGGTGGTGCCTATGGGATTTCTGGCCGGTGGTGTGGTAGCGCTGTGCGCAGCGGCAACTTTGTTCTTCGGGCTCGCGTGGGGGCCTCTCTTCGAGGTGGCGCAGAAGGCAACCTTCTTCGCCGGAGGGTGAGAGGAACGATGGCTCTAACGCCTGACCACCTCACCTCCTCCCAGACTTACGTAGGCCCTGGTTAATGCGATGAGCCCTGCCGTCGAGACAACGATCGCCACGAGGGCGGGGAGCAGCCGGAACGGACCCAGGTTCTCGAGCAGATCCAATCCCAGGAAGCGCCCTGCGAGGAAGTTCGGCGCTACCACCGAGAGAACGAACAAGATGCCGACCGGGCGACGCGCGGGCCGGGTTAGCTCGGCGCTGCGGCCCATCGCATTGAAGGGCCACCTCCGCTCTAGCACTGCCGCTTGCTCCGCCAATCCCACTACGGAGCCCAGGACAAATCCCCACGCCGATGCCACCACGAGGCCGAACAGGGTCAGCCACAACAGAGATAGCTGGAAGCCGATCAGCAACACCAGGGCCACTCCCAAGACGACCATCAGCGTGATCACAAGCCGGGTGAGAGCGAAGCGCCAGAAGCACCGCTTCCGGAGAGCCGCAACGATCCACGGATCCGCACCCTTGCCGGGTTCCGGATTGGCTGCGGCCAGGAGGATCGCGATCTGGAGCAGAGCCGAGACGACGACCAGCACCAGACCCCCGATGATCGCGGCGGCATCCGTGGCGGCTGCAGGGATGCTGCCCGCGACGACGGTGATCAATAGCTCGATGAAGAGAAGTGTGCGGAACGGGGGCCGGAAGGATGCTGTCGCACCCATGATCGCCAGTTTTCGCAGAGAGATGGTGGGGCGGGTTTCTTGCATCGAAACATCCTATGAAGGAGCTCCGCGCGACCATCGGAACCGATGCGCTTTCGGTCCCGGTTCACGAGTGAACGAGCCGAAGGAGAGCAACCCTTGCGTGTTAGGTTTCGGCCCGGTACCAGGGCTTTTGCACTTTCTGGACCCAGGGATAACACCCTTGCCCTTCGACGCGACTAGGAGCGGTTGGCAGAGTGCCTGAGGGCTACTTCGGTCAGTACATAACCATCGGCATATTTGTGCTCGCAGGCGCCGGCATCGTTTTTGGGACTTTGCTCGCTTCGAGAGTGCTGCGTCCCAAGGTCAGTGGCACAGACAAGTTCACAACCTACGAATCCGGGATCGACCCCATCGGAACCGGGTGGGCCCAGTCGAACGTTCGCTACTACATCTTTGCCTTGCTATTTGTGATCTTCGATGTAGAGGCGGTGTTCCTCTTCCCCTGGGCCGTCATCTTCCAGCGCCTGGGCACCCAGGCATTTATCGAGATGCTCATATTCATAGCGATACTGGCACTTGCCTTGTTGTACGCCATCAAGAAGAGGTTGCTCGAATGGCTGTGATGGAGAAGGTCAAGCTGCCCAGCCCTGTCATCGCGCTCCTGAACTGGAGCCGTAAGTACTCGCTGTGGACCATGCAGTTCGGTCTGGCTTGCTGCGGCATCGAGATGGGCGCTGCATTTGCCAGCAAATTCGACGTGATCCGTTTCGGCGTTATCCCGTTCCCGGCCTCCCCACGTCAGGCCGACCTGCTCGTGGTAGCAGGAACGGTCACGGACAAGATGGCCGCCCCTCTGCGGCGTGTCTACGACCAGATGCCGGAGCCCAAGTACGTGATCTCGATGGGATCTTGTGCGAATTGCGGGGGCCCCTACTGGGACTCTTACTCCGTGACGAAGGGCTGTGACCAGATCATGCCGGTCGATGTCTACGTCCCGGGCTGTCCTCCCCGGCCCGAGGCGCTGCTTCAGGGGATCATCAGGCTTCAGCAGCAGATCACGGACGAAGATACGCGCGAGACGTGGAAAGGTCACCGGGCGGTCATCCCGCATATTCCCCAACCCGGTTTGGCAGGCGGCATCTAGGTGCCCATGATCGACCGGCTGTCACCCGAAGAGGTCCTCGACCGGGCGCGCGAGCTTCTCGGCGACAGGGTCTCCGAGCTCGGATCGAACTTCGGTCAGCTGGAGGTTACGTGCGCGCGCGAACGGTTGGTCGAGGTGGTCGGGGATCTCCGAGACGGTCCTCTTCAATTCCGCTTCTTCACATTCCTGTCTGCCGTCGATCGCAGCGAGCTCGGCGGCGAGGACAGTGGTGGCGGGATGGAAGTGCTGATCCACCTGTATTCGCAAGATACGGCGGCTCACGTCAACATCCATGTGCCTGTTGACCCGGCCGACCCACACTGCCCAACCGTGACGTCGCTGTTCGCAGGC
The DNA here is from genome assembly GCA_034667545.1 of Actinomycetota bacterium. Classification (GTDB taxonomy): domain Bacteria; phylum Actinomycetota; class CADDZG01; order CADDZG01; family WHSQ01; genus DATAPE01. Next base: position 9,908 of record JAXDJR010000154.1, on the reverse strand, counting down.
GCCAACTGGCATGAGCGCGAGACGAGAGAGATGTTCGGGATCGACTTCGAGGGCCATCCGCGGCTCGTGGGTCTGTACTTGCCAGAGGACTTCGATGGTCATCCCGGGCTGCGCTCGTTCAAGCTGCCTGCACGAGCACAGGTCAAAGAGTGGCCGGGGGCCAAAGACCCCGATGAGGCCGCGGCTGGCGGCCGCTAATGAGGGGCTGGGCTGCCTGAGTGGCGACTACCGAGGAACGCGTGCAATGGCCTGAGGAAGTGGTTGCCGATTCGGCATCGGGACGGCTTCAGACCCAGTCGATGGTGCTGAACGTCGGGCCGCAGCATCCGGCTACCCACGGCGTCTTCCGATTGCTCGCAACGATAGACGGTGAAGTGTTGGTCGATGCCGAACCAGTTATCGGGTACATGCATCGCGGTTACGAGAAGTTGGTCGAGGCGAGGGATTACCGGCAGATCACCAACCTGGTGTCGCGCATGGACTGGCTGTCTGGCATCAGCAACGAGCTTCCGATGTGGATGGCGGTCGAGAAGCTGATGGACATCGAAGTGCCGCCGCGGGCGCAGTACATGCGCGTGATCCTCGTCGAGATGAACCGCATCCTCAATCACCTGATGTTCTTCGCCTCCTTCGGCGCTGAGTTGGGTGCCATCACCCCAACCTTTTATGCGTTCCGCGAACGAGAGGACATCCAGTACGTGATGGAGTCCGCAACCGGGGGCCGGATGCACTTCGGGTTTATGCGATGCGGGGGCCTGAAGGAGGACGTTCCACGCGGGTTCTTCGAAGGGGCCCTGAAAGCCGTTCGGCAGGTGATTGCTCGTCTCGATCAATATGAGGACTTGCTCATCGGGAACGAGATCTTCAAGGAGCGCACGGTGGGGATCGGAGTTCTCGATCGGGAAGCGGTTCACTCCTACGGTGTTACCGGACCGATCGCTCGAGCGTCTGACGTTGATATGGATGTTCGCCGCGACGAGCCCTATCTTGTCTACGACCGGTTCGATTTCGACATCCATACCGGTATGCACGGTGATTGCTTCGACCGCTTCTGGGTGCTGGTGCACGAGGTGGTCGAGTCGGCACGCATCGTCGAACAGGCGATCGAAGACATCCCGTCGGGACCGGTGCTCGGCAAGGTGCCTCGCGTGATCCAGCCGCCAGCCGGCGAGGTTTACGTGCGTACAGAGAATCCTCTCGGCGAGCTCGGTTTCTATCTCATCTCCGATGGAGACCGCCGCCCCTACCGGATGAAGATCAGGACCCCGTCCTACAACAACGTTTCCGTGCTTCCCCATGTACTGAAGAACACCTTCGTCGCAGACATGATCGCGATCCTGGGTTCATTCTTCTTCGTCCTGGGCGACATCGATAGATGAGTGGCTTGACGCTAGCCACCATCGTTCCCGATATCCACTTCACAGCGTGGGAGATCCTCGCTGTGAAGTTGGTGGTCGTCCTCGTGACGGTTCCAGTCGTTTCGCTGATCGGCGGCTATGTGTTGCACAAGGAGCTAGCGCACCTTCAGCAGCGTCTCGGTCCGATGTACCCCGGTGGTTTCCATGGATGGGGGCAGACTCTGGCCGACGGGATCAAATTCATCTTCAAAGAAGACATCATTCCGCTGACGGCGGACAAGTGGGTTTTTAGCTTGGCCCCCGCCCTCATCTATGTTCCGGCGATCATGCTCTATCTCGTTATCCCGATGGATCGAAACCTGATCGTCGAGAACCTGGATGTCGGCGTCTTCTATCTGCTGGCTATCGGCTCGATCGCAACCATAGGTGTGTTGATGGCGGGATGGTCCAGCGCCAACAAGTACTCGCTTTTGGGAGCTCTCCGGGCCGCGGCTCAGCTGATCGCGTATGAGCTCCCCATCGTCCTGATGGTGGCAGTCGTCGCAATGCTGGCAGGGACCTTGTCGATCCTCGGAATCGTCGAGAAGCAGAGTTGGCCTTTCATTTTGTGGCCGCCCGGAATCGGTTTGGTGGCGTTCCTCGTCTTCTTCACGGGTGCCATGGCCGAGATGACCCTTCCGCCTTTCGACATGCCGGTCGCGGAATCCGAGATCATCACCGGTCCCTTCACCGAATACACCGGAATGCGCTTCATCTTTGGCTTCTTCGGCGCGGAGATGGCACACATGGTGGCGTTCGCCGGCATCATCACTACCCTTTTCCTGGGCGGTTTCATGCCGATAGTGCCGTGGCATCCACTCACTTACATCCCAGGAATCATCTGGTTCCTCGCTAAGACCTCCTTCATGGTGTTCCTGATGATCTGGATCCGGTTCACTTTCCCGCGCTTGCGCGAGGACCAGCTGCAGCAGTTTGCATGGAAGTTCCTCATACCCGTAAGCCTGGTGAACATCCTGGCTGCGGGAGCCTGGGTCCTTTACGCACCGTCATGGTTGTGGAAATAGGCTGCATATGACGATCGACGAGCGTCCCGTGGAGACTGCATCGGCCGGCACCGGCCGCGAGCACCCAGCCTATTCGAGCACCCGCTACCCCGAAAAGTTGCGCATCGAACGCAAGATGACGTTCGGCATCGGGCTCTTCAAGGGGATGGCCGTAACCCTCAAGCATCTCTTCAAGCACAACACCGTCATCCAGTATCCCGAGGTCAAGCAGGACCTCTCCCCGAGAACTCGCGGCGTGATCGCCCTCAAGGAAGAGAACTGCACGGTTTGCATGCTGTGCGCGCGCGAATGCCCCGACTGGTGCATCTACATCGACTCTCACAAAGAGACGCTGCCTCCGAAGCGAGCGGGTGGCCGTCCCCGCAAACGCAATGTGCTCGATCGGTTCGCGATCGACTATGCGTTGTGCATGTATTGCGGGATCTGCGTTGAGGTTTGTCCTTACGACGCGCTTTTCTGGAGTCGCGAGTTCGAGTATGCGGAATTCGACATCCGCGAGCTGACGCACGAGAAGGAAAAGCTGTCGGACTGGATGGCATCGGTTCTCCCTCCGCCGTCGCTCGAGCAGGGGGCCGAACTGCCGGGACAGGCTGCAGCTCCTATCGCTGCGGGCGGCGCTGGGCCCGGCAGCGCCCAGCGACCTGCTCCTCCTGCTGCGGTGACGGCTGCTGCCGAACGCCCCGAGCAGGCAGCCAAAGCCACCGCCACCGCCACCGCTGCGGCCCCCGCGCCTTCCGCCGCGTCACCATCACAGACCCAGGCAGGCGAGACCGCCGCTCCGGACTCCGTGGCAAGGGCTACCGAAGAGAAGGTCGAGACTCATACGGGCGACGCGCTCGCCGGAGCCGTGACCGACGCGGGCCCCAGCGGTCCCGACGCAGCAGTTAGTCCTACCGAGGCCGCCGGCACAGGCGCCGCAGTCGCGAAAGACGACGCCGTCACCTCCGAGCCGGGCGTGGGGGCCTCTACCAGCGAGAGTGGGCCTGCCGGTGGCCTTGAACCATTGAGCGGTACCTCGGCAGTGAGCTCGACCCAGCCCGGGGTTGACGTGGCTAAGTACCAGGAAAACCCCGGCCCCAATGTCGAGGTTCCCCACGAAGAGCCACGGCCGCGCGCCCTGGAGCCCACAGAAGATGCCGACGCTGTCTATTCCGAGGTCTTGCAAGGGCAGCTCGAGAAAGGCTCGTCTCCGCAGGTAGCCGAAGCGCGCGCAAAGGTTGCAAAGGTCAAGGCCCAGCGCGGTATCAAGCGGGGGCCGACGCCGGTGTACACCCCGAACCTGGTTCCGAGCGCGCCGACGCAGGGACATGAGGATCCATCCGTTCCTTCGGGCGCTCCCGAAGCGACACCGCCGGAGCCGGACCCCGGCCCTGTCGCATCCACGGCTCAGGAACCGGCTGCGGGGGCAGCGCCTCCTGCGTCGCGGGCTTCCCAGCCGGATCCGCCTGAGGCGGAGACGGCTGGTGCAGAGGCTTCCTCCGGAGGCGCTGCCTCCTCGCCGGATAGTCCGGCTCCCGAGGATCCGGAGGCCGCTTACGAGCGGGTGCTGGCGGAGGAGCGTGCCAAGGGGTCCAGCGATCCCGTCGCGATGGGGCGCGCCAAAGCGGCGCGGGTGCGGGCCCAGAAGGCGAAGGGTTCTGCCTGATGCATAACGGGCAAGAGGTGGTCTTCTGGATCACCGCCGTCCTCATCGCCGGGGCCGGGATCAGAGTAGTGACGTCACAGAACGTCGTACACGCGGCCCTCTATCTGGTGGCGACGCTTTCTGGTGTGGCGGTGCTCTATGTGATCCTGCTGGCCGAGTTCGTCGCCTGGGTGCAGGTGCTCGTGTACGTCGGGGCAGTCGTTGTCTTGATGCTATTCGGACTGATGCTGACGCGGGCGCCGTTGGGCAAGGCTAACTACGACAATCACCAGCGTCCGCTCGCGGCGGTGTGCGCCGCGGCGATCTTCGGCGTGTCCAGTTACATCATGGTTGACGCGTTCGCTGGAAAGGAGATCTCGTTCGACCGCACGGTCGGCACCACGACCGCAAGCCTCAGCCAGGTCATCTTCTCTTCCTATGTCCTTCCCTTCGAGGTCGTATCGGTGCTTCTGCTGGCGGCCCTCGTCGGAGCGGTGGTCATAGCTCGGCGAGACGATCAGGACAGGCCGCGGCCCCCGCGACGCCGGACCCTTGCCGAGCGTCCCCTTGATGAGCCCACTACTTTGGAGGGAGCCGAGGTGCCGAGTGCCCGTTAGTTATTTCCTCGTCCTCTCCTCGCTGCTCTTCTCTATCGGCATCTACGGAGTGCTGGCGCGTGAGAACGCGGTGCTCGTTCTTCTTTCGATCGAGCTGATGCTGAACGCGGTGAACATCAACTTTGTGGCGTTCGCCGCCCTGTTCAAGCAACCCGGGATCGCCGGCCAGGTCTTCGCGCTCTTCGTCATAGCCGTTGCCGCCGCGGAGGTGGGTGTGGGTCTCGCGATCGTGATTCTCATATTCCGGAACCGTCAGGACGTCGACCTCGACGAGATGTCGTTGATGAAGTGGTGATGCCGTGAACGGTCTTCAACTTGCTGCTGCCGTCACCACGAAGCGTGGCTTCGTGATTGACTTCATGTGGCTGGTGCCGTTGCTTCCGTTCCTGGCCTTCTTTACCATCCTGTTCTTCGGCAAGAAGCTCCGTAGTCGCGGCCACAGCATCGGCATTCTGGCAGTGGGGGCGGGCCTCGTTATCTCGTTGATCGGATTTGCCGAGCTTGCCTCCGGCAATGCTCAGATCGAACGCTCATGGACCTGGTTCCGGATTTCCACGGTCCATCTCGAGTTTGGGATGAACTACGACTTCTTGACCGCGCTCATGTTCGTCGTGGTCACAACGGTATCGCTGCTTGTGCAGGTCTACTCCACCGGATACATGCACGATGACAGTCGTTACACCTGGTTCTATGCGGCGTTGTCGTTGTTCACGGCGTCGATGCTGTTCCTGGTCATTGCAAACAACCTGTTGCAGATGCTAGTTGGCTGGGAGGGTGTCGGCGTGTGTTCCTATTTCCTCATCGGCCACTACTGGGAAGAGAAAGAAAACTCCTCAGCGGCGATCAAGGCGTTCATCACTACCCGCGTCGGAGATGTGGGCTTTATGTTCGGCATCTTCGCTCTGTTTATCGCGGGACATACTTTCAACATCATCCGGCTGAATCACGAGGCTCAGAACGGCCAGCTGAAGGGCAGCCTGCTGACAGTGGCAGCTTTGTTGCTGTTCTGCGGAGCGGCCGGGAAGTCTGCGCAGTTTCCCCTTCACGTCTGGCTCCCTGATGCGATGGCCGGACCGACTCCCGTTTCGGCTCTGATCCATGCCGCCACCATGGTCGTGGCCGGCGTTTACCTGGTGGCAAGGATGTTCCTGGTCTTCACGCATGCGGGGGCGGCTCTGAATGTGGTTGCCATCATCGCTTCGATCACGATGCTGGGGGCTGCCTTGCTCGCTCTCGTGCAGGACGACATCAAACGGGTACTCGCCTATTCGACGATCTCCCAGCTGGCTTACATGATGGCCGCCCTTGGAGTTGGCGCCTACACCGCGGGGATCTTTCACTTGTTTACCCACGCCTTCTTCAAAGCGCTCCTGTTCCTTGGTGCAGGCTCGCTGATCCACTCCGTGCATTCCAACAACATGAGTGACATGGGAGGCCTACGGAAGTACATGCCGCACACCTTCCGAACCTTCATCATCGGTTCCCTGGCCCTCGGCGGCATCTTCCCGCTGGCCGGTTTCTTCTCGAAGGACGAGATCCTCGGCGAAGCTTTGCGCTCGGCGAGTGCGGGGACGGCGTCGACCGCCTGGATCGTCTTCATCGCCGGGACAGTGACTGCATTTCTCACAGCCCTCTATATGACACGCGCCTGCATCAAGACATTCTGGGGCGAGTACAGAGGTGAGGGGCATCCTCACGAGAGCCCAGGCTCGATGATCACGCCGCTGTGGATCCTTGCGATCCTGACGATGACTGTGGGTCTGCTGGGCTTTCCCGTGATCGGGCCATTCAAAGATTGGATCAACGTTCCGGGACAGGAGAGCCCCGGGTTCTCGGCGCTCTACAACGTGATCCTTCCGGTGGGCTCCGTGGCCTTAGCGGGACTGGCGGTTTGGTTGGGCTACATGCTCTTCTACAAGAAGCGGTGGCAAGTGGACATCCTCGCCGGGCCGTTCGCATGGACCTACCGGCTACTCGTAAACAAGTACTACATGGACGACCTCTACAACAAGGGCATCGTCAAGCCGGTCCAATACACGCTCGCAAAGGCTGCTTATTGGTCGAACCAGAACATCCTGGATGGAGCCGTCAATGGAGTCGCCGCCGGAGCTCTGGGCACTGCAAACTTCACCTACGACGAGTTGGACCAGAAGGTCGTGGACTACGCCGTCAACGGGGCGGCGGGGCTGACAGGTGCCACCGGCGGGCTGCTCAGATATATCCAGGGTGGAAACGTGCAACGGTATGCAGCGGTGCTGTTCGCAGGCATCGCCATCTTCATCGGCTTGTTCGCTTTGACATCGATCGTGCACATCTAAAGGGGGCTGGCGCTTCATGGAGTGGTTCCAAAACGGCTGGGGGCTGAGCCTCACAACCTTCCTCCCGATGGTGGGGGTTGTGGCGATGTTGTTCATCCCCTCTAGTCAGGATCGCTTGATCAAGCTGATCGGCACCCTGTTTGCCGGCCTCACGCTCCTCGCCGGGATCGGCCTTTTGTTCGGGTTCCACTACGGCTCGGCGGGGACGCTTCAGCTGGGTTCGAATCTGGATTGGATCCCCCAGATCGGATCCCGCTATCACATCGGTGTCGACGGGATATCTCTCCCGCTGCTCGAGTTGTCGGTGCTGGTGTGCTTCCTGTGCATGATCTATCTGTGGTGGCACGTTCCGGCGCCGGGAAAGACCAAGGCGCTGCTATCGCTTGTGCTTCTGCTCGAGACCGGCATGAACGGCAGTTTCGTTGCTCTGGATCTGATCCTCTTCTTCGTCTTCTGGGAGCTTGTGCTGGTTCCGATGTACTTCATGATCGGTATCTGGGGCGGGCCCCGGAGGCAATACGCCGCGGTCAAATTCTTCCTCTACACATTGTTCGGCTCGATCTTCATGCTGCTGGGCTTCCTTGCGATCTACTTCAAGAGCGGTGCGACGACGTTCGACATGGTGGCGTTGCGCGCCTCGGCCGCTCAGGGCGCGCTCGGCTCATCTCTGTTCCAGAATCTGACCTTCCTCGGCCTGTTCCTCGGCTTCGCTATCAAGGTTCCCATGTGGCCGTTCCATACCTGGCTCCCGGACGCGCACACCGAGGCGCCGACGGTTGGATCCGTTCTTCTGGCCGCGATCCTTTTGAAGATGGGCACTTACGGATTCATTCGCATCGCGATTCCTCTACTGCCCCAAGCGGCCCACGATTACGCCCCCGTGATTGGAATCCTCGCAGTGATCGCAATCATCTACGGAGCCTTGTGCTGTTACGCACAGAGTGATCTCAAACGGCTGATCGCTTTCTCTTCGGTCGGCCATATGGGGTTCGTGATGCTGGGTATCTCGACACTCACGCCTCAGGGGATAAACGGCGCCATCTTCGGGATGGTTGCCCATGGACTGATCACCGGGATGTTGTTCTTCCTGGTCGGGTCCATCCACGAGCGCTATCACACGAGAGAGATCGCCGACTTGGGGGGAGTGCTGCAACAGATTCCTCGCTTCGGCTCTCTCCTTACTTATACGGCGATCGCATCTCTGGGATTACCCGGGCTTGCAGGTTTCTGGGGCGAGATGCTCGCCCTGCTCGGGGCTTATCGCCCTGCTATCGGGCTGAGCCCGACGCTGTTCCGGATCCTGATGGTGGGAGCTGGCGTCGGGACCGTTCTTACCGCCGGTTACTTCTTATGGATGCTCCAGCGCGTGAACCTCGGCCGGATCCCGGAAAAGTTCGCCGACGGTTCCCACATCTTTGACGTTCAGCGGCTCGAGTGGCTGGCCTGGACTCCGCTGCTGCTCCTGATCATTGGAGCCGGCCTCTACCCGAAGCTCATCCTGAACGTGACCAACGACGCTGTGCAGGCCTTGGTCCTCCACGTGGGGGCCGCGCTGCACGCGGGATCGACCCTGGCTCTGCACTGATGCCACTCGTTCAACCAGCGATCGACTGGCATGCGCTCTCACCCGAGATCGTGCTCGCCCTCACTGCGTGTGTCGTGCTGGTCGCCGACCTTTTCCTTCCCGAGGATGCGAAGTGGGTGGCGATGCCGCTGTCCGCTGCCGGGATCTTCGGAACCCTGGCCGCCGTCGTATCGCTGATCGGAAGACACCCGACCTACACCCTGGCCAAGGCGTACGAGCTCGATCATTTTGCGTTGCTGTTCAAAGGTCTCTTTTGCGTGATCGGTTTGATCGTGTTGGCCATCTCGTTCCATTACTTCCGCTCGGGGCGCTTCTACCAGGGCGAGTACTACTTCCTTATGTTGTGTTCGCTTCTCGGGGGCCTGGTGATGTCGAGTGCGAGAGACCTAATCACGATCTTCATCGCCATCGAGCTCATCAGCGTCCCGGCCTTCGTTATGACGGCCCTCAGAAAGAGCGATCCGAAGTCCAACGAGGGCTCCTTGAAGTTCTTTCTGTTCGGTGTGCTGTCGTCTGCGGTGATGCTCTATGGGATGTCCCTCATCTATGGGGTCACCGGCCATACTCAGGTAGACGCGATCAGAACTTCGATTGCGCACGGCGGAGCCAGACCCATAATCGTGTTGTCGGTCTTCTTCGTGGTGGTGGGCTTCGCGTTCAAGATTTCGGCGGTACCTTTCCACTTCTGGGCCCCCGACACGTACGAGGGTTCACCTCCGCCGGTGGCCGCGTTCTTGTCCACGTCGTCGAAGATCGGCGGGTTCGTCGGCCTCTTAGTGCTGATGTTCCGTGCTTTCCCTTTAGTCGCCAACACCTGGCGTCCGATCTTTGCGGTTCTCGCGGTGCTCACGATGACTGTCGGCAACCTGATCGCATTGCGTCAGCAGCACATCATCCGCTTGCTTGCCTATTCGGGGATAGCTCAATCTGGATACATCCTGGTGGCGTTTGCCTTGATCAACCCGAACTCCCCGGCCGTCAGCCACCAAGCGTTCGTTTCTGCACTCGTTTACATCGCGATCTATGGGCTGATGGACCTGGGGGCATTCTCGGCGGCGGTCGCTTTCGCGCGGAAGGGTGGCAGCTACTTCATCTCCGACTACGCGGGCCTATGGCAGCGAAGCCCTGTACTTGCCACCCTCCTCGCGGGGTTCTTGATCTCTTTGGCGGGCGTTCCTCCCATGGCGGGTGCGTGGGCGAAGCTGTTCATCTTCCTCGCCGCCATCCGCGCCCAGGTTTTCTGGCTGGCTGCGGTGATGGGCGTCAACGCAGTCATCGCTACCTGGTATTACCTGGCCGTCGTCAAGAAGATGTTCTTCGATCCACCGGAGACCGACGAGGT
>JAXDJR010000153.1:0-3707 GCA_034667545.1 Actinomycetota bacterium | reverse complement strand
GCTGAAGGCCAACGACGTTCTGGTCGCCCTGGTCTCTGCGAGCCGGAACGTGAAGTCGGTCCTTGCGGGAGCGGGCTTGAGCGACCTTTTCGAAGTCAAAGTTGACGGCTTGGTGGCAGACGAGATGAAGCTACCGGGAAAGCCACAGCCCGATACATTTCTGGAGGCAGCCAAGCGTCTTCACGTCGAAGCATCTCAAGCGGCGATCGTTGAAGACGCCCTCTCGGGTGTAGAAGCGGGCCGCAGTGGCAACTTCGGCTTGGTCATAGGTGTCAACCGAACCGGTCAGGCAGAAGCCTTGCAAGAACACGGGGCGGACGTCGTAGTCGACGACCTGGGAGATCTACCGAAAGAAGTACTGAATCGCTTTCTGCAACAGATGCCGCCGAAGCCCTAGGCAAGGAGTCTCGAAGCCGCAACTCCTAGAGATGCTCCGGGCCCCTCGAGAGGTGCTCCAAGATTCCTTTCCGGGAAAAGTAATGCGAAGAGTCTTTCGTCGTTACGCTCTCAGGGATCGATCATCCCCTAGGCGCTACCAAGTGGTGGGGCCGGCACCGCACCGTTCGGAATGGTGTCTTCGTTGTCAAGCTGATCGGACTGTGCCTCCATGCTGGGTTCGGTCTCAGCAGGCGGCGAACTATCGGCACCCAATTGCAGCAAAGTCTTCGCCACTTCCTCCAGCTCGACCCGCAGGGCACTGATTCGCTCGCGCGTTTCGTTTTCTGCAATGCTCAACTCTTGCACCCTGGTCTCAGCTTGGCTGATGAGCTCCGCGAATCTCTGATCGGCCTCAGCGCGCGAGACTGCCGCCTCACCGTCAACCTGTTCACGTAGCTCCTTTGCATAGCCCTCCGCACTTTTCCTAATCTCAGCGGCTTCAGTCGCGGCGTTCTGCACGAGGGTTGCAGCCTCGCTTTGTGCATCCAACACCAGCTTGTCGGCGAGATCCTTCGACTCCTGTAGCAGCTGCCCGAGCTCTACCCCTACAACCTGATAGGACTTCTGGGAAGATTCCTTCAGGAATGCCACCTCCGCAGCCACGTCATGGAGGAACGCTTCGACTTCGCGTCGGTCGTAGCCTCGCAGCGCGATGTTGAATTCGGCTCCTCGGATCTCCTCTGAAGTAAGCGCACGTTCCATGCGGTATCCCCTAACCGCCTCAGACCCGCTTTGGTTGCCGGCCTGTCCCCGAGGCATTGGTGGGTTTCAGAACAGACATCAAGCATAACGGCGACAAGTAGCGAGCGACACCGCCCAAGAACGCACGAAAGACGTGCAAATGTCACAGCAGGCAGGCCAGACTGAGCGAGATCGTGACGGAAGGATCAGACATCCGAGCGAGTGGAGGTGATGTCAACGAGCATCGATCGCGCAACGAACAGTCGGTTCATCCGTGAGGGCCGTGCCACATCGCGCCCGAAGAGCGATTGGAGAATCTGGCGGGTTGTCGCCAGGCAAGGGCGCTTCGGGAACCTGATGAAGCGAGTTGCCGTCTAACGAGCATGAAGCCGAGACCGAGAGATCGAAATCTGTGCCAGTAACGCGTTCGAGTGCCAGAGGGATACGCCGGTGGAGCCTCTGTGTCGCATTGTTGCTAATTGCAAGCGCGTGCGGCAAGGCCACTACCCCTTTGGGTTCGGGCGGATCGCCCTTGTCCCTTCCCTCGCTGAAGCTCAGCGTGCTGCATGCGGTCGGTGGGCGCCTCGCTTACTGCGATCCCGACGTCTATCCAGTCGGCCGTGGTAGTGCCTTGCAGAACGCTCGCGCCCGGTTCCCGACGATCAGGGCCGACCGTCCAATCTTCGGTGCGATCCTTCAGCACGAAGGTCTCTCAGCAGGAGGGAAATCCACTCCCAAGGAACTGATCACGATCAGCGACGACTACAAACAGATGCAGGCGATCCAACTCAAGCCTGCCGGTGACGGTTACGCGTTCGACCTCCAAGTGCTGCACAGCTCTGATGGAACCATCTCCCACTTAACCGGGACGGTGAGCCGGGTCGGGGATGTCACGATCACGCACCGCGAAGCCGGTCAGAGGCCCAACTGTCCCATCTGCCTGGCGGCCGGTGTCCTCATCGCAACGCCGCGAGGCAACTTTCATGTACAGGACATCCGTGTTGGCATGCCCGTCTGGACCACGGACCAACGCGGGCACCGAATCGCGGGCGTGGTGCTGGACACCGGTCACATGGAGGCGCCACTCGGCCACGAGGTCATGCGGCTGGCCCTCGCTGACGGCCGAAGAGTGGTGGCATCTCCAGGTCATCCGACTGCCGATGGCCGCACCGTTGGCGCTCTAAAACCGGGCGATCGCTACGACGGCACAGTCGTCGCGCATGTCACTCTCATTCCATACGCAGGAGTGACTTGGGATCTACTCCCGTCCGGTCCCACAGGAACGTATTTCGCCAACGGAGTGTTGCTGGGAAGCACCCTGCACCACCTGCGCCCTTGACCGAAGTCACCCGCAGCTCTTCGGCAGGAAGGCTGCGACTCTTTCAACCTCGGCTGACGTTCATGACGGGAGCTAACTGAGCTGCACCTCGCGGGCTGCTGGTAGGACAGCCGGGGGTTTAGGTCGAGGCCATCTCCCGAACTTCGGTGAGGCGGATGTTGTTGCCGGACGGGTCGCGGAAAGCAGCGTCGATCCCATAGGGGCGTTCCTCAGGCTGCTCGACGAACTCGACGCCGCGGCTTTTTAGCTCCTCGTACTCGGCGCGGCAGTCGTCAGTCGTCAGAAAAACCGTTCCTGCGAACCCTTTTCCCATCAGGCTGCGCACCTCGTCGGCCGTCTTGGCATCCATCACTGGGGAGCCGGGGATCGCCATCAAAGTTATGGCGATTTCGGGCTGGCCGGCCGGTCCCACGGTAAGCCAGCGGAAGTTGCCCATCTCGGCAATGGTCACGTCCGAGCGGACCTCCATACCGAGTTTCTGTGTGTAGAAGGCGAGGGCGTCGTCCTGGTCATGCACCCACAGCTGTACGTTTGCGATCTTCATCATCAGCTCCCTTGCTGTTCAACGGATGTCGCCATCAGGCTAGTCCTCGGCTGATCCGCTGTCTTCTCGAAACGTGCTGCGTTGCGGACGTCCATGGGCGCGCAGAAGGCAGGCTGGAATCTGGGCGTAGGTGGCGGCCGGCGGAAAGGCTGCCCGATATTCGGTGGGTGAGCTCCCATAGTGGCGCGTGAAGCTGGTGGTGAACGAGCCGACGCTGTCGAGCCCTACGGAGTGGCAGATGGCCGCGACCGACATATCGGTAGTTCGGAGCAGGGCAGCAGCGCGCTCCAGGCGACGGGTGAGCAGATAGGCATGCGGTGACTCGCCGAAGGCGCGGCGGAATTGGCGGCTGAAGTGGGCGCGCGATAGGGACGCGGCGCCGGCCATGTCGTCTATGTCCAGGGGCTCGAAGTAACGGGCGTCCGCGAGGTCTTTGGCGCGCAGGAGCTCACGAGTAGGGGGGACCGATGCCATGGGTGCAAGTATGGCGCGCGCATAGGCGCACCGGGGCCAGGGCGCTGACCCCACAAACCGATCCGGGAAGGAGGCAACGAGGGTGAACTACGAAGTGAGACCCATCGGGATCGTTGAATCTGAGTTGACCGATCCCGCGTCGGCTCGGTGGTGATGGAAGCCCGGTTCATCGAGCGCGGAGCTCAGATCCGCCGGCGACCTAGGGCAACGCGGATAGGCCTAAGGCAATGC
>JAXDJR010000152.1:0-8379 GCA_034667545.1 Actinomycetota bacterium | reverse complement strand
AGCGCGTGTACCTCTCGGAAAACGTCGGCCGTTACATCGTGGCGCTGGTGTCGGCCACGAGAGCCGACCCCGAGGTTCAGGTAGGCGCGAGTCCCCGCGGGGCTATGGCCGTCATGAAACTCAGCAGGGCCAAGGCTCTGTTGGCGGGACGGGACTTCGTCACGCCCGATGACGTGAAAGCCGTCACAGTTGCGGCCCTATCCCACCGGCTGACTCTGCGGCCAGAACTGTGGGTGCGCCGGGTCACCGGCGAGCAGGTGATCCAACGCGTCGTCGACCAGGTTCCGACGCCGGCCACCGAGGAAGATGCCGCGGCGGGATGACCAGAGGGGTCACGCCGAAACTACTCACCTTGGCCACGCTGGCAGCGTTGTGTTTGATCAGCGCCGCGGTGCTGGCTCGCCTCGAAGCCGCAGTGATAGCGGCGCCCCTGTTAACTGCTCTTGCCTACGGAGCTTCAGCCGCCCGCGCTCCTGCGATTCGCGTGTCCGTCTGGGCTGAGCCCGACCGGTGCCTGGAAGATGAGGTGGTCGAGCTTGCTATCGAGATAGCCGCGGGTGAACACGTCCCAGAGGCAGAGATCGCGCTGGGGCCGATGCAGGGGCTAGAGGTCGAGGGACCGTCCCGGTGGAGCGTGAAGCTGGATCCCGAGGAGCCAACTCTGCTGCAGGTGGGTGTTCGTGCAACGCGATGGGGCGTTCATCGCGTTGCTCTGATCGGTGTCAGGGCTCATACCCGAGGCAATCTCATCACCTTCGAACATATCGTGGACCCGCATCTTGGGATCAAGGTGTATCCGAAGTTCGAACGGATCCAGAAGGGGATCGCTCCCGCCGACACTCAAGTGTTCGCAGGCAATTACGTCTCCAAGGTTGCCGGAGATGGCATCGAGTTCGCGAACGTTAGGGACTTCGCCCAAGGCGACAGCGTCCGGCGGATCAACTGGCGCGTAACTGCGCGTCGCTCTGGATTGCAGGTGAATGAATTCCATCCCGAACGGAACTCCGACCTCGTTCTGTTCCTCGACTCATTCAGCGACGTTGGGCCGCCGGGATTCAGCTCCCTCGATCTCTCCGTCCGCGGAGCCGCTGCGCTTGCCCGCCATCACCTCAAACACAACGACCGCGTGGGTCTGATCAGTTTCGGCGGTGTCCTGAGCTGGTTGACGGCAACATCGGGGACCGTTCAGCTCTACCGGATCGTCGACTACCTGTTGAACGTGCACGCCACCGTGAGCTACGCGTGGAAGGACATCGACTACCTCCCGTCACGCACTCTGCCTCCCCTGGCTTCGATCATCGCGTTTTCGCCGCTGATCGAACCGCGCTCGATCACCGCGCTCACCGATCTGGCCGCTAGGGGCTTCCCACTCATGGTCATCGAGACCTTCTCCGAGAAGGACGTCGAGCCGCATCCTTCTGCCGAAGGCCGTCTTGCCTACCGCGTGTGGAAGCTCCAACGCGCGGCCCTCCGCTATGACCTTGAGACCCGAGGTGTGCCCGTCATCCATTGGGATGGACACTTCGGGCTCGAGTCACTGCTGGCCGGACTTCCACGGCGCAGGATGCGCGTTCGGGTAACGACGTGAGATCCCGCGCCGGGTTCGCTGCTGTTCTCGCTGCGGTCTGCTGCGGTGCGATAGTCGCTGGGTATCCTCTGCTGCTGTCACATTCCGGTTTGATCGTGGCGCTGGCGGGTCTGGGATTGGGAGCATTGCTAGCGGGTGCCCTCGCAGCGTTGACCGCTCTCTCGATCGCCGGCGCAGCCGTGCTCATCGCCGAATACCTGATCGCATTGTTCCTCTCGGGAAGTTCATTTGATTATCTGTCCGCTGCGTACGCGGTAGTGCTGCTGCTATTGATCGAGCTGGTCGACCTCGCGGGAGCTTGGCGGGTCCATCCTCCGCCTCGTGCGGTGCTGGCGGAACGCGTCGTCTATCTCGTCACCGTGGTCGCCGTGGGAGCCACAGTGGCGTGGCTGGCGGCAGTGGCGGGAACGCTCGTCAACAGCTCGCTACTACTGCTAGTTCTGGGGGCCTTTGGGGGCATCGCGGCCATCGCGTTGCCTTTGTACTTCGCGCGCGAGGTCCTCGGTACTGACGCTCAGGATTGAGCGCTGTCACCGGTGTTGCGATATTGCGCCGCAAGCCACTCCGCGAAGCCGATGCCCGAGGAAACATCTCCGGCCGGCACTCCTTCGTGCTTGGTGAACGCGAAGACGTCGCGGTGCCGGCTTTCTTCAATCAACAGGTCCCTCCACTCCGAACGAGCAGTCTCGGTGTAGGCGTCGAAGCGCAGTCTGACGTAGGCCAGCCGCCCCGGCGGCAGGGCAGACGGCACCCGGCCCTCGGTCTCGGCCATGCAGACGGTCGCACCTCGGTCGGCTACCAAGCCGGTGACCTCTAGCGTCTCCCATGAAGGATGACGGAACTCGAACGCGTAGCGGTGCGCAGGAGGCAGCGCAGCGAGCAGCTTTTGCAAGGACAGGTCGTCGCGCTCGCGATGCGGGGGGAACTGGAACAACATCGCACCCAAGCGGCCACTGAGCGGTTCGACCGACCCCAGGAACTCGTCTAGGAACCGCCGTCCGGGGCCCTCGACTGGAAATAGGCGAGCATGCGTCAAGCGTCGGTGCGCTTTCGTCGTGAAGCGGAATCCCTCCGGAGTCGCACGCAGCCAGTTCTGGATCGTGGCAGGAGACTGCAACCGATAGAAGGTTGCGTTTATCTCGCACGCCGTGAGGACACTCGAGTAATGCGTCAGATATCGAGAGCGCGGTAATCCATCCGGATAGAACGCCGGCTTCCACTCCGGATATGCCCAGCCGGACGTGCCGATGTAGAGAGCCACGGGCTATCGCTTGAAGTTGCGGGCCTTACGGGGCTGTGCGTCGAGGGCGTCGATCGCCTCGTGGATGGATTGCCCCTCCCCTTCGGCCACAGGAAGGAAGGGATCGCCCATCTCTGCGACCCGGTCGAAGATCGTCTCCATCGTGAAGCGTTCAGGATAGATGGCGTCGAGTTCGTCCCAGTCGAAGGGGGTTGATACCGGGGCTCCCCACTCCGGCCGCACCGAATAAGCCCCCGCGATGTTGGCGCCCTCCCGGTTCATGTTCACGTCGAGGAACACCTTGCCTGTGCGGTTCTTGACTTCCCACTCGAGGGTCGTTGTCTCGGGATCCGCTTTGTGTACGAGATCGGAAAGCGCCCCGACGAAGCCCCGCACGTTGTCATAGTCGACGGTCCTGTCCAGCGGAACGAATATCTGCATTCCTGTTGCGCCCGAAGTCTTCGGGTATGCCCGCAGCCCGAGGTTATCGAGCAGCACTTTGATCAATGACGCCACGTGCTTGACTTCGTCGTAACCGGCCGGTTGAAACGGGTCGAGATCGAAGAATGCGTAATCCGGGAACCGCTGATCGCCGCCCTTCGCATGAAGGGGATGAAACTCGATACAGCCCAGGTTGGCGATCCACAACATGTCGGCGACATCACACACCGCCATGTAGTTGATCCACTTGTTCTCGCCTTCCGAGTGGACGGGGATCGTTTGGATCCAGTCGGGTTTGTGTGAAGGCGCGTTCTTCTCGTAGAAGTAATCGCCTATCACTCCGTTCGGCATCCGCTTCAATGTCAGTGGACGCCCGACGAGATGGGGAAGCATCACTGGGGAGATATTGAAGTAGTAAGTGAGCAGGTCTCCCTTTGTGTAGCCGTTCTCGGGCCAGAACACCTTGTCCAGATTAGACAGTCTCAGCTCGCGGTTTCCGGCCTTGGCGTACCAGTGCTGGCCCTTCTTCGCGACAGGCAGGCCGACGGGGAATTCGATGGTTGTAACGACACCCATTCGGGTAGATAACCACGAGGACAAGTTGTCAGCGTCACAAGGAGGTTCAGATGGCGAAAGTAGCTTTCATCATCGACGAGATGTTCGAAGACTCCGAATTCCGGGTTCCCTACGACCGCGTCAAAGAGGCAGGTCACGAACCGACAGTCGTTGGGTTGGAAAAGAACAAAAAGCTACAGGGCAAGAGAGGCGATGAGACCGTAACCGCCGATGCCGGTATCGACCAGGTTCAAGCTGACTCGTTCGATGCACTGGTGATCCCGGGTGGTTACTCGCCCGACAAGATCCGTACAAACGAGAAGATGGTGGCGTTCACCCGTTCCATGTTCGAAGCAGGCAAGCCCGTTGCGGCGGTTTGCCATGCGGGCTGGATGCTTGCCGAAGCCGATGTCCTCAAGGGCAAGACTGTCACTTCGTGGCCGTCGATCAAGACCGACCTGGTCAACGCTGGGGCGGAGTGGGTCGACCAGGAAGTGGTGGAAGACGGCAACCTCATCACTTCTCGTAATCCCGGCGACCTGGAAACCTTCAGCAAGACGCTTCTGTCGCAACTCGCCCAGAGGGGCTAGCCGGCAAGCACGAGCCCGAGCTGACCGCGGCTCTCGACCCGGCGTAAAGAGGGCTCCGTGGTGACCGGAGCCCTCTTCGCTGCTTTCGTCTTCTATCCAGCCCTCGGATCAGTCGCCGAGCTCGTCGGCGACGTCGTGCTCGACGTCGAGCAGCTCGTTCCCGGTGGGATCGAGAGGCGTTGCCGCTCCTGGGCGCGGAGCCGGCGACACAATCTCGAGCCCGGTCACACCCTCATAGATGAGAGCTGCGGCGGCTCCGCCGATGAGCGGGCCCACTGCGTACACGTAGAGATCGCTCCACGGGATGCTTTTCGTGTTGTAGAGGAGTGAGGCCACGAACGGTCCGAGACTGCGGGCGAAGTTTGCAGACCCGCCCGTGGCCGCAGACGTTACGAGGATCCCTCCGCCCAGGGCCAGGCCGATGATGAGTCCGGACCATCCCTTGGGCGCGCGTGGGTCGATAGCGATAGCCATCACCGCTGTAACGAGGATGAAAGTGATGAAGGCTTCGGCAAGGATCGCTTGATAATCATTGATCCCGGCCCCGATCTTGGTCGCGCCGAAGAGGATGTCGGTTCCCGCAACCGATGCGCCGTGTTGCCCGTAGATGCCGGCGACGACGAAGGCTCCCGCTATTCCACCGAGGCACTGAGCCACCCAGTAGGCGGGCACCTCGCGCCATTGGAAGCGCCGTACGACTGCCAGCGAGAAAGTGACTGCCGGGTTGACGTGCGCGCCGGAGATCCCGCCGAATGCGTACACGACAAGAGCCAGAGCTGTCGCGAACGCGAATGCAACGGGCAGAACGTCGCCCAGGTTGTTGGCCAGCAACGCCCCGAACTGCTGGGAGAACGTAGCCCTAGACGCGGCCGGGACTCCCGCCGCGAGCGTTTGCAACCGCAAAAGGGGACCGGCGAACAGCACAGTTGCCGTCCCGGTTCCCACCGCCACGAAGATAAGGGTGCCGACGAACTCGGTCAGCAGCCTCCTAAGCAGGGGCGGCCCTTCCTCGGCCTCCACCTGCAACGCGAGCTCGCGCTCGTCGACCATGGGACCTCCTCGAAACCTAGGTGTGTGGCCGACAGCATAAGCAAGCCAGCCGCTTTGCAGGCCGCACTATCGTTGGTGGCGTGGAAACCACTCGGCGCAGCACCGCTCAGATGAGGGTTCTGAGGGTTCGGGATGGGGCCGTAGCCGACAGGATGGACCGGGTCGCGGGCGAAGAACCGATGGAGATCCGGACCGGCCCCCCGGGGCAGCCTGCCGAGGCCGTGGCGGTGACGATGCGCACGCCGGGCCGGGACTTCGAGCTGGCTGCCGGCTTCTTGTTCACCGAGGGAGTCATCGGCAGCGCCGATGTGCAGAAGGTGAGCTACTGCGACGAGGTGGACGGCGAGCAGGCTTACAACGTGGTGACGGTCCGCACCCGGGGGCCGATCAAGGCGCATGCAGAGAGGAATTTCTACACGACCTCCAGCTGCGGGATCTGTGGGAAAGCGGCGCTCGATCAGGTAGAGGTGATGTGCGAGCCTGTGAGCGCGGACCTCACCGTGGCGGGCGACGTCATCAGCGCGCTGCCGGGCGCGTTGCGGCGCTCGCAGAAGCTGTTCGAGCAGACGGGCGGGTTGCACGCCGCGGGCCTCTTCACGCCTTCCGGCGAGACGATCACCGTCAGAGAGGACGTCGGTAGGCACAACGCAGTCGACAAGGTCATCGGCCAGATGCTGTTGCAAGGAGCGCTACCGCTATCGGAACGGCTGCTGATGGTCTCGGGCCGGGCAAGCTTCGAGATCATTCAGAAAGCCGCGGTCGCCGGCCTCCCCGTGGTCTGCGCAGTCTCGGCCCCCTCGAGCCTCGCGGTCGATGCAGCCGCCCGGCTGGGCATCACTCTCGTTGGTTTCGTGCGGGACGACGGCTTCAACGTTTACTCCCACCCACAACGCATCGATGCTGTCGGAGTGCAGTGACGCGGGACTAGCGGTGTTCTGTGTGTCCCGCCAGCAGGTCGAGGGCGTGGCCGAGAACCGGCGCCAGCGTGTCGAGTCCCTCCGCGACCGCCGCGCTGCTTCCTGGCAGGTTGACGATGAGAGTGCGGCCACGCGTGCCCACGACGCCCCGTGATAGGGCCGCCATTGGGGTCTTCTGCAGACCGGCGCTGCGCATCATCTCGGCGAGGCCGGGAACCTCTCGGTCGATCACCGCACGGGTGGCCTCTGGGGTTACGTCGCGAGGGCCGAGACCGGTGCCGCCCGTCGTGACCACCAAGCTCACCCGCTGCGCCAGGTCGTTTAGGACCGCCGAGATCTGCGTCGCGTCATCGGGCACCACCGCGCGCTCGCTGACTTCCAACCCGCATTCGGTGAGGAATCCCGCTGCCTTCTCGCCGGAGACATCGGTGCGCGAGCCCGAGCTGGCCCCGTCGCTGATGGTTACGACCGCAGCGAGGTAGCTCACGAGGCCTTCCGCCATGCCCCCAGAAGCTCCGCCTCCCTGCCCCTTGCCATCCCGGCTTCGCCCGGAGCCTCGGGCAGCCCTTCCGCCCACTCCCGCGTGTCGTGCGCGGTCTGCTCGAGCGGTCTGAAGCGCAGGCCCCTATCGAGCGCCTTGCCGATGCCTGCTTGCAGCATGCCGGCCTCTCCGGGGAGCCATAGAGGCAATTCCGACCACGGCTCGACGTCGCGCGCCAGCAGGAAATCGGGATCGACCCACGTGACGGTGGCCCGGTTGCCGGTCGCCTCGGCGCAGGCTTCCAGAAGGCGCCCGAACGTGAGGGGTTCGGCCGGACCGGTTGCGTTGAACACGCCGGCTTCAGACCTGCCGACCATCTCCACGGTCCAGGCGGCGAGGTCCCGAGCATCGATGAGCTGCACGGGCGCGGACGCGGGGGCCGGAGCCAGCACGAGGCCGCCCCGGGCGACGCGGGTCACCCAGTAAGTGAACCGCCCGGTGGGGTCATGTGGACCGACGATCAGTCCGGCCCGCACGTTCAAGCACCGTTGCGGGAAGGCCTCTTCGACGATCCGCTCGCAGGCGGCTTTGAGAGCTCCGTAATCCGCGGCGATGTTCTCCGACTCGGGATCGTCCAACTCCAACGTCGGCGCGGACTCGTCGTACCCCGCGGCAGTGCCGTCCGGGTAGACCGAGATGGTTGAGATGAACGCGTAGAAGCCCGCGAGACCAGCCAAGACCTCCGCGGACTGCCTGACCACGCGAGGAACGTAGCCAGAGGTGTCGATCACACCGTCGAAGCTGCGACCCTGCAGGGGAGTCAAGCCCCCATCCCTGTCTCCAAGCACATGTTCGAGATCCGGAAACAACTCTGGACCGGTCCTGCCGCGATTGAAAAGGATCACTTCGTGGCCCCGATCGAGCGCGGCCCCCACCAGATGCCGTCCCAGGAACTTCGTGCCGCCGAGAACCAAAAGCTTCATGACAGGAGCCCGCTAGATGTGCCCCCGTCAACGAGAAGGCTCACGCCGGTGACGTATGAAGCACGCGGTGAGGCAAGGAAGGCGACGACGTCACCGAACTCAGACGGCCGGCCCAGACGGCCGAGGGGGATCGCGTCGATCCCCGAATGACCAAGCGCTTGTGTACGGGGCGTCTCGATCCTTCCCGGCGCAACGCACAACACCCGGATACCGTGCTTGCCGAGCTCTTTCGACAACGTCTTTGCCATCCCCACAACGGCGGGACGCATCATGTTCGAAAGAAACAGGCCGGAGATCGGCTCCTTCGTGGACGATGAAGTGATGAACACGATCACTCCGGCGCCCCGCTCCTTCATGGACCGAATGACGGCATCCGCCAGGCGCCATGCCGATGCGGTGGTCAGCTCGAACGCTTGATGAAGCGCCTCGTCGTCGAAGTCGTCGAACGTGCCCGCGGGTGGGCCGCCGGCGTTGGCTACCAGTATGTCGATCGGTCCCAGCTCAGATGCGATCTCCTCCGCCACTGTCGCGATC
>JAXDJR010000151.1:0-6619 GCA_034667545.1 Actinomycetota bacterium | reverse complement strand
CAAGACGCTGAGCGCGCTGCTCGAGCCCGTGGCCCCACTTGTGCACTTCAGTTACCCCGGCCCCGGCGAGAGAGCCGGCCGCAGTTAGCAGGTCGTCGGCCCAGCGTTGAAGATCCTGGTGGTTGATCAACGCTGGCAGAGACTCCGCGTCGAGCTCCTCTTTGGTTAGGGCCACATGGAGGCCGGCGGTGACGTCCCCCAACTCCTCGAGCGCTCGCAGGCTTTCCGCAGCTAGATCCTCGGTCAACGCGGTCAGCTCCGCCGCCGGGACCGTGCCACCGGGGGCCGCGTCGTAGAGCGCGTGCAAGTGGTGAAGCGTGGTCGCCCATCCTTCGGTCGCTTCCGCCAGGTAGCGCTGGGCTACGGCTAGATCCATCGTGATGTCCTCGTCGGCGAGAGATCCGTCGAAGGTGATCTCGCCGACGTGCTCGGGGATATGCGGGAAGCCTTGATTGGTGAGCAGACGGGTGATCTCTCGTTCGGGATTTATCCCGGGTTGAACCCGGCGGAGGAATTTGACGATGATGCTTTCGTCCATCACCACAGAGGAGTTGCTCTGTTCGGCGCCCGCGGGCCGCGCGGTGCTCCACACCTGCTCGGACAGTGGATCCAGACCAGGGCCTGCAAAGTTGAAGACGCTGTCGGTGCCCTTCAGTGGTGTGCCGTGCGCCATGAGCTCGCCAAGAACCACTAGGCGCTCGGGGTCTTCAGTAGCGTCCCTGAAAGTACCGTCACCATCCACCAACAAGGGCAGGTGGTAGAGGTCTGAGTCCTCCCCGTCCTCGTAGTGGACCGCGACCACCGCGAGAACCAGGTTCGGATCGTCCTCCTCGATCACGGTCTCGTCGACGAGATCCACATCCGCGATCCGCCGCCCTTTGCCACCAAACCATCTCTGCTCCGGGAGCCACCGCACGAGTTGGTGCAGATCGATCATGAACCCCCCTCCCGTACCAGTTGGAACCAGTAGAAGCTGTGAGGAGCAAATGTCAAGAGGTACGGCAATTGTCCGATCGCTGGGAAGCGCTCGCGCCCGAGCAGCTCGATCGGGTGCATCCCCTCGTAGGGCGATAGATCGAGCTCTGCGGCTCTGGCTCGCGACGAGAGGTTATTGACGCACAGGATGACGTCATCCTCATATCTACGGACGAAGGCGAAGATCGCCGGGTTGTCTGGACTCAGGGCTTCGAAAGACCCCAGCCCGAACACCTCATGCTGCTTGCGGACGGCCAGCAGGCGCCGGAACCATTGAAGGAAAGAGTGTTGGTCTCGAAGCTGAGCCTCGATATTGCAGGCTTGGTAGCCGTACACCGGGTCGAGCAGGGGGGGCAGGTACAGCTGGGCGAAGTCTGCTCGCGAGAAGCCTGCGTTCCGATCGCCGGTCCATTGCATCGGCGTCCGCACGCCGTCGCGGTCACCGAGGTAGATGTTGTCTCCCATCCCGATCTCGTCCCCATAATAGACGATCGGAGTGCCCGGAAGAGAAAACAGCATCGCGTGGAAGAGCTCGCTTTCGGGACGCGAGTTCTCCAGGAGGGGCGCCAGCCGGCGCCTGATGCCAAGGTTGAGCTTCATGCGAGGGTCCTTGGCGTATTCCTGATACATGTAGTCGCGCTCTTCGTCTGTAACCATCTCGAGCGTCAGCTCGTCGTGGTTCCGAAGGAAGATGCCCCACTGTGCGTTGTCGGGGATCGGCGGTGTTTGCTCCAAGATCTCGACGATCGGATAGCGCACCTGGCGGCGGGCTGCCATGAACATGCGAGGCATCAAGGGGAAGTGAAAAGCCATGTGACATTCGTCGCCGGACCCGAAGTACGGCACCACGTCGGCCGGCCACTGATTAGCTTCGGCCAACAAGACCACGTTTTCGTAGGACTTATCGATCTCGCGCCGCACGCGTCTCAGGAAGTCATGACTCTCGGGAAGATTCTCGCAGTTTGTTCCTTCACGCTCGAAGAGATAGGGGACCGCGTCGAGCCGGAAACCATCCAGACCAAGGTCCAACCAGAAGCGCAGCGCTGCAAGCATCTGTTCTTGAACCTCTTCATTGTCGTAGTTCAGGTCGGGTTGGTGGCTGAAGAAGCGGTGCCAGTAGAAGGCGCCCGCCTCTTCGTCCCACGTCCAGTTGGATTTCTCCGAATCGACAAAGATGATGCGGGCGTCCGCATACCTCTCGTTCGTTTCCGACCATACGTACCAGTCGCGCTTGGACGAGCCGGGTATGCGTGATTCTTGAAACCATGGGTGTTGATCGGAAGTGTGGTTGACGACGAAGTCCGCGACCACCCGGATACCACGACCGTGAGCGCCCGTGAGGAAATTGGTGAAGTCGTTGAGCGTTCCGTGTTCGGGCAGGATCGAGTAGAAATCCGAGATGTCGTAGCCGCCATCGCGGAGCGGTGACTGGTAGAAGGGAAGGAGCCAGATGCAGTCGATCCCGAGCCATTCCAGGTAGTCCAGCTTTTCCACAAGCCCCTTGAAGTCTCCCGAACCATCGGCGTTCGAGTCGTTGAAGCTGCGGACGTACAGCTCGTAGAAAACTGCTTTCTTGTACCAGATCGGATCGGGCTCTGTCAGAGCCTTTCCCTGCTGGTACGCCCCCTGCTGATAGGTCACGACCTAGACCTCGACCCGATATATGCGCACAGGCTCGATCCGCGGATCGAGCAGGACTTTGTTGTTTCCGGCGCTCCATTCATGCGTCGTTCCAGAGATCAGCTCGTGCACGCGGTAGCCGGAAGTGCCTGCCTGGATCCAGTGCTCGAGGGTGATGATCGCCTCCTGTTGTTCGACAGAGTCGAGATCGATCAGTACAAGGATCGGCTCATACCCTGCTTCCGTTTTCGAGAAAGCTAAGACGCTGTTGTTATGAGTTTCGTGAAATCGCAGGTTGGTCAACAGGCCCAAGGCAGGATTCTGTCTTCGCACCTGGTTGATGCGGCGGATGTATGGGATGAGAGTGCCGTCCTCCTTTGTCCAGTCGCGATGACGCAGCTCGTATTTCTCGGAGTTGAGATACTCCTCGCTGCCCTCTCGCAGAGGGAGATTCTCGTAAAACTCGAATCCCGAATAGATCCCATAGGACGGGGAGAGCAGGGAAGCGAGCACCAGCCGGATCTTGAATGCCGAGGGCCCGCCAGTCTGGAGATACTCCGTGAGGATGTCCTGGGTATTGGTGAAGAAGTTGGGACGGAAATAATGGACCATGTCGGTCCGGGTCAACTCGATCAGGTAGTCGGTCAGCTCTTCTTTGTGATTTCTCCATGTGAAATACGTGTACGACTGCGTGAACCCGAGCTTGGCCAACAGACGCATCACCTTGGGCCGGGTGAAGGCCTCTGAAAGAAAGATGACATCCGGCCGCTCGGTTTGAACTTCATCGATCAACCACTCCCAGAATGCGAATGATTTGGTGTGAGGGTTGTCTACGCGGAAGATCGTGACGCCGTGAGAGATCCAGAACTCGACGACGCCCTTGAGCTCTTGCCACAAGCCTTCACGGTCGGGAGTGTCGAAGTTGATCGGGTAGATGTCCTCGTACTTCTTGGGAGGATTTTCGGCGTGCATTATCGATCCGTCGGGACGGTGGTGGAACCACTCCGGGTGCTCTGCGACCCAAGGATGGTCCGGCGAACATTGGATCGCGAAGTCGAGAGCGATCTCGAGCCCAAGTTGCGCGCCGGCCCCCACGAACGAGTCGAAGTCATCGAGAGTGCCGAGGTTGGGATCGACCGACCGATGGCCGCCGAAATGGTTGCCTATCGCCCAGGGGCTACCGACGTCGCCCGGTTCGGCAGTCACTGAGTTGTTCCTGCCCTTGCGGTGGGTCTCTCCGATCGGATGGATCGGCGGAAGATAGACGACGTCGAAGCCCATGGCGGCCACCGTCTCCAGGTGGCGTGCTGCGGTTGCGAAGGTGCCGTGCTCTCCCTCGGGCCCGGTCGAACGGGGGAAGAACTCGTACCATGCGCCGGACCGGGCTCGTTCGCGATCAACGGTCAGCTCAAGCGTTGGATAGGTCGTCGATCCGGTGCGGTCCGGGTTGCGGGCCATCACCTCGGCCATCTCTGTGTCGAGGGCGGCTGCGATCCGCAGTGAGGCGACGCTCCCGGCTGAGCCCCCCGCTCTCATCTCCGTCAGCGCGCGTTCCAGCGGGGGCCGGGCCTCCTTTGACAACGAGGGCAGCCGCTGTTCGATCAGGAGCACGCCTTCCTCCAAGTCAAGCTCGGTCACCTGACCGGCGGCTGCCTTCGTGGCGAGATCACGGCGCCAGGTGGCGAAACGATCGGTCCACGCTTCGATCGTGTAGCGCCACCGCCCGATGCGAACGGGCGAGAAGCTTCCCGACCAACGGTCGTTATCGACCAGCCTCATGGGTGCTTCCGAGATGGCTCCCGAAGGATCTTCGAGACGAAGCATTGCCGCCAGTGATTGGGTTCCGTCCCGGAAGATGTCCGCAGTGACCTCGACCTGGTCGCCTGCTATGGCCTTAGCTCTGTACCGGCCGCCATTGAGCTCGGGTTGTACTGCCTCGATCACTATGTGACCACTGCTTGCCGGCATCGGTTGAGGTTAACGTCCGCCCCGGGCGCTTACCGTAGCGGCTGCGCCGAAGCAGAAAGTGAGACTCTTGAAGCTATGAGGGCCATCCGAAGCTTTCCTGTGAGAGCTGCACTTCCCGAGTCTCTCCAGGGTTTGTTCGTGCTCGCGATGAATCTCCGCTGGACCTGGGACAAGGAAACGGTTGCGCTGTTCCAGCGTCTGGACCCGGGGGCCTGGGAGCGATCTCACCACGATCCGCTGGCAATGCTGGGAATGGTTTCAAAGCACCGCGCCCAGGCGGCTGCGGAGGACGATGACTTCGTAACGTCGATGCGAAACGTCGCTGACAGCCTGGATCGGTACTTGACGGAGCCCCGCTGGTATCAACGGAATGTGACTGACAGCTCGCTGAAGACCGTCGCCTATTTCTCACCTGAGTTCGGTGTCTCCGAGACCATGCCTATCTATTCCGGCGGTCTCGGGATCCTTGCCGGCGACCACCTGAAAGCGGCTAGCGATCTGGGGGTTCCTCTCGTAGGCGTGGGCCTGCTCTATAGAGAGAGCTTTAGACAGCAACTCGACGCGTATGGATGGCAACAGGAGCGATATCCCGCGAACGATCCCTACACGATGCCGTTGCGGCTCTTGCCCGGGAGCGACGGAGCGGCTCTCAAGATCGAGGTCGATCTTGCCGGGGTGCGGTGTGTGGCCCAATTGTGGTCCGCCCAGGTTGGACGCACCACCCTGCTGCTGATGGACTGCGATGTCGACGAGAATGACCCCGCTGAGAGGGCGGTTACGAACCGTCTGTACTTCGGGGACAGCGAGCACCGGCTGCGACAGGAGATCATGCTCGGCATCGGCGGTGTCAGGGCGCTCGATGCAGCCGGATACGACTCTGATGTCTTCCACTCCAACGAGGGTCACGCAGGCTTCCTCGGCCTCGAGCGCATCAGACGTCTCGTCCTCGGCGAGGGCTTGACCTTCGCAGAAGGGCTCGAGGCGGTCAGGTCCACGACCATCTTCACCACGCACACCCCGGTGCCTGCGGGCATCGACATCTACTCCGGAGAACTGATGGAGCGTCACTTCGCGAGATTTGCCGAGGAGTGCAACATCTCGATCGAGGAACTTCTCGAGCTGGGACGCGTCCAACCGCCAGAGGGTGACGAGGGTTACGACTTCAACATGGCCGTGATGGGATTCCGACTTGCGGGACGAGCCAATGGTGTCAGCAAGCTCCACGGCGAGGTGTCGCGCACGATCTTTGCGTCGGTGTGGCCGGATGTGCCCGTTAACGAGGTTCCCATCGGATCGGTCACGAACGGCGTGCACGCGCCAACCTGGCTTGGTCAGGAGATGACCGAGGTACTCGACAACCGGCTCGCTCCCGGGTGGGCCGAAAGCGGCGACAGAGGTTGGGATCGGATCGAGCAAGTGTCCGATGAAGAGCTTTGGGGTCAGCGTAGTCGCGCTCGGGCGCGGCTCGTAGCTTTCGTGCGCCAACGTCTACGCAGCCAGCTGATCGCTCGCGGCATGTCGTTCTCGGAGGTCGGTTGGACGCAATCGGTTTTCGATCCAGACGCCCTCACCTTCGGATTTGCGCGTCGCTTCGCTCAATACAAGAGGGGAACACTGCTGCTCTCCGATCAAGATCGATTGCGCAGGCTGCTGCAATCAACCGCCCAACCGGTCCAGTTCGTCTTCTCGGGCAAGGCGCATGCCGCCGATGAGGGTGGCAAGGAGATGATCCGTCAGCTCGTCGATTTCTCGAATGACTCTGCCGTCCGTCATCGTTTCGTGTTTCTCGAGGACTACGACATGGAGGTGGCTCGCAATCTGTGCCAGGGGGTCGACGTATGGCTGAACAACCCGCGCCGTCCGTTGGAGGCTTCGGGGACCAGTGGGATGAAGGCAGCTCTCAACGGTGTGATCAATTGCTCGATCCTCGATGGATGGTGGGACGAATGCTTCACCCCAGAGATCGGGTGGGCGATCGGGGGCCGGGCTACATACAGCGATCTCGCACATCAGGACCACGTCGAGGCGATCGCCCTCTACGACCTTCTGGAACGTG
>JAXDJR010000150.1:0-3433 GCA_034667545.1 Actinomycetota bacterium | reverse complement strand
GTCCTCCGTCGCTGGGGCTCCTAACCATCAACGCGATGGTTGCCGCCCGCGACCTCATCGTGCCGGTCCAATGCGAGTACTACGCGCTCGAGGGCCTTGGGCAACTGCTCGGAAACGCGGAGCGCGTGCGGAAATCGCTCAACCAAGAGCTGAGGATCGCCGGGATCCTGCTGACGATGTATGACGGCCGCACCAACCTGTCGCCGGAAGTGGCCGAGGACGTGCGCAGGCATTTCGGCGAAGTCGTCTACGACACGGTCATCCCGCGGAGCGTCAGGCTGTCGGAGGCGCCCTCCTTCGGGCAACCCGCCGTCACCCTGGACCCTGCTTCTCGAGGCGCCCGCTCCTACCTGGCACTTGCCGAGGAGATCGCCGCACACGAGGAGCCGGCGGCTGACCCCGGCGAGCAGGCGAGAGCACAGCCGCCGGATGCGACCACACTGCCTCCGCAGGCGAGCGCAGCTTCCGGAGCCGCAAGCCCGGGACCGGGGGGCCGTGGCTACGGAGTGGTCACATCCCTCCCGGCGGGCATCGACAAGGCGTGGCCCCCGCTCGAGCCATGGACGGGCTCGTCATGAAACGATCGGGGTTGGGGCGGGGCCTCGACGCGCTGCTCCCGCCGTCGCAGCCTGGAGGAGAGAACGCCGGTCTCCGGGAGATCCCGCTCCGGGAGATAGAACCGAGCAGCCGCCAGCCGAGGCGTTCATTCGAAGAAGAAGGTATCGCCGAGCTGGCGGACTCGATCGGGCAGTTGGGCGTGCTGCAGCCCGTCATCGTCAGGCGCTCGCCAAGTGGTTACGAGTTAGTGGCCGGCGAACGGAGGTGGCGGGCGGCGCGCCTCGCGGGTCTGGATCGAGTCCCCGCCGTGGTCATAGACACCGACGATCAGGGAGCGCTCGAGCGGGCGCTCGTGGAGAACCTGCACCGCTCCGACCTCAACGCGATCGAGGAAGCCGCGGGCTACAGGCAATTGATGGACGATGCCGGTCTCACCCACGAGGACCTCGCCCGCAGACTCGGCCGCAACCGTGTGACGATCACCAACACATTGCGACTGCTCGACCTGCCGGTGACCGTCCAGCGTTTGGTGGCGGAGCGCCGGCTCACCGCCGCGCACGGCAAAGTACTTCTTGCGCTGTCAGGGAACCCCTTCCTGGATCGGGTCGCCCGGCGCGCGGCCGACGAAGGCCTGTCCGTGCGCGAGACGGCCGGCCAGGTGCAGCGCTACCAGGATCTGGTGGCGGGCACTGCGGCCGCCAGGGGCTCCGGCGCTCAGTCCGCCCCGGTCGCAAGCGATGCCCAGCGGGCTCTCAGCGACGGTCTCCAGACGCGGGTACGCGTGGAGATGGGCAAGCGCAAGGGAAAGATCGTCATCGACTTCGTGTCCTTAGAGGAATTGGACCGCCTGATGGGCGTCATGCTCGGGAACGCACCGCAGCCGACCGCGAGGGTCTCTCCCGAGCAGAAATAACGCTGCATCGATCAGCCTGGACGGGCCCCGTAATACTTACGGGTGCCGGCCAGGACGGCTTCTGCCACGGCGGCGCGAAAGCCAGGATCCTCGAGCCGTTTGGCCTCATCGGGATTGGTGATGTAGGCAGGCTCGATCAAGACCGCGGGCATCCGGGTCTCCCTCAGGATCGGGTAGGAGCGCCCGTGACTCCTGCAGTCGCGCAAGCCCAACCCGAGCAGCTCGTCCTGGATCGCATCGGCCAGCGCCTCTCCCGCCCGCGACCCTCGGAAGTAGTACGTCGAAGCGCCTTCGGCCTGTGGTTCGGGGTTGGTGTTGAGGTGCACGGAAAGCACCAGGTCGGCGTCGATGGAGTTGGCGCGCAGTGCACGTTCCGCGGTCTCCGGGCTTTCGGCCTCGTTCCTGCTGAGCCGCACCTTCGCGCCCGCTCCCGCGAGCCGGGCGGCCAGCCGTTGGCCGATGTCCCAGCAGATCTCACTCTCGGAGAGCCGCCCGTCTGGCTGCTCGCCCCGGTCGGGGCCCCCGTGACCTGGATCCACGACTATCAAGGCGTGGCGGATCCCGCTGCCCTCGGCACGCTTCAGCTCCTCGCGAAGGTCGACGGTTACCCCCGGCCGCTCGACGCGCAAGCCGACCAGAGCGGCGTGGCTCCGGGGGCCGAAGATGCCGTCTTCCTGAACCCCGTATTCCTTCTGGAAGGCCCTGACCGCGGCGTCCGCGTTCCCGCCGAAGATGCCGTCGTCGCGGCCGGCATCGAACCCCAGTGCGTTCAATCGACCCTGGAGCGTGGCGACATCGTCCCCGCGTATCGGGGGTTGCTTGAGGTAGAGAACCCGATCGCCCAAACGCCACGAGGCTTCAACCAGCTCGAGCCACGATTCGGGGCCCACGAGTCCGTCCACGAGGATGCCGCGCCGTTGTTGGAACGCCCGCACCGCCTGTTTGGTGCTGGAACCGAAGGTTCCCCATTCATCATCCAGTGCAATGCCCAGGGCGCGCAAACGCGCTTGCACGTCGGCCACCTCGGATGAACGATCGCCTTCCCGGATCAACTTGTTCAACCGCGCCTCACCCCTTGTGGGCACGGTGCGAAGGCTGCGATCGAGATGGATACTCGATCTTTGTCCCCAGAACGCCGGTCATACATCTGCCCGAGAGTAGGGCTAGAGACGGTTTCCTTCCAGGTACCGCTCGGCGTCCATCGCAGCCATGCAGCCCATCCCCGCAGCCGTTATCGCCTGGCGGTAGCGGGAGTCAACCACGTCGCCGGCGGCGAAAACGCCCGGTACGGAGGTTTGCGTGCCGCCGTTCGCAGTAGCGATGTAGCCACCTGACAGCTCGAGCTGACCCTCGAAAAGGGCAGTGTTGGGATTGTGGCCGATGGCAACGAAGACACCGCCGGTAGGCATGTCCGTCTCGTCGCCCGACTTCAGATTCTTCAGCCGCGCGCCCGCGACTCTGCCGTTGCCATAGATGTGGTCCACCGTCGAATCCCAGATGAAGTCGATCTTGGGATTCTCGAAAGCGCGATCCTGCATGATCTTCGAAGCCCGCAACGTGTCGCGGCGGTGCACGATGGTTACCTTGCTCGCGAACTTGGTGAGGAAGATCGCTTCCTCGACCGCGGAGTCGCCACCGCCCACCATCAGCAGCTCTACACCCCTGAAGAAGAAGCCATCACACGTCGCGCACGTAGAGACTCCATGACCTAACAGCTCGCGCTCTCCCGGGACGTTGAGCATCTTGGCCGACGCTCCCGTGGAGATGATCACCGAATGCGCGCGAAAGGTGTCGGCGTTGGTAGTGATCTGGAAGGGGCGACTCGAGAGATCGACGGAAGCGACATCCTCGGCAACGAGCTCAGCCCCGAAGCGCCCAGCCTGCTTGCGCATGCGCTCCATCAGCTCCTGACCCATGATGCCGTCGGCGAATCCGGGATAATTCTCGACAACGGAAGTCAGC
>JAXDJR010000149.1:0-15486 GCA_034667545.1 Actinomycetota bacterium | reverse complement strand
GGTTCATCCTGAAAGGGATCGGACCGGAGATTGCCGTGAAGTCGACGCGCTTGTTTGGCTCGAAAGCAGTGACTTCAACGGTCGTCTCGAAACGGCGGCCGAGAAACTTGCGAAAGTCCGTGATTTTCGTACCCTCGCGCATCGGGCCGGGAGATTCTTGTCGTGATTCCAGAACCATGGATTGCCACTCGGGCAAGTTTCCCGGATCCGTGAGATAGGTAAACACCTCTTCCACGGGCCGGTCTACGACGACTGTGAACTCGAACCCAATCATGTTGCCCCCTCTATGTAATCCAGGCGGGCACGCTACGCCATTGCGGAAGTGTTGAACAATGGGTATGGCTGCCGTGTTGTCTAAACCATCGTTGGCGGCCAGGCGTCACCCCTGAGATGATCAAGGGCCATGACTTACTGGATGACGATACGTGTTGAGCTGGTGAGCGGGCGTGCCGCAGACTTTGGCCAGCCTCCTGGTCGCGTGCTCCTCGTCGGGCCAGGTCACAGCTTCGGTGAGCTGGCGGATGCCATCAACCTCCACTTCGCGCGCTGGGATCTGTCTCATCTGCACGAGTTCAGGCTTGCGGACGGAAGAACGATCGGCTTTCCGGATCCTGAATCCCCCGAGACAATGGACCAGGAGAGTATCTCTGTGGCTTCCACTCTCGATAAGGGAGACGAATTCGAGTTCATTTTTGACTTTGGGGATGACTGGACGCATCAGTGCCGGGTCGAGGAAGTAGGCGTCGACCCCTCGGACCTCTATGGGGAGCTTCCCAAGTTACCGGTCCCGATCTGGGGATGGGGTTCGATCCCAGATCAGTACGGTCGGCGATCAGAGAACGACACGGGCGAGGACGGTAACTAACTAACCTCGCTCCCAGGCCGCGCCTGTTCGGCCAATGGCGAGACCTGTGGACCGCTCAAAGACCTATGTAAACGATTATCAAAACGGCTTGAAGAAACCGATGACACACTCCAGCCTGTTCGCACGTGTGCCACTCATCGAGGGTCCGTGCAGTGCTAGAAGGCGTTTGAGGCGACGGGTGTCCCGTTAAGCCTCCTTGGGGCGGAATGCGTAACCGATAGAAGTGATGCGCCGGCTCAACTCCGCGACGATTCGGTCCCGTGCCGCCTGTGATGGGCCTGCGACCTCCACGTGCAGGGCGTCACCAACGAGTTCGTAGAGACGGTCCTCTGGAAGATACCGGCGACCCCGCCTCTGCCCCTCAGGTCTCAGGAGTCGCGCGGAAACGCTCGCAGCGAGGTCCTTGGTCGCCGTTGCCGGGCTGATGTCCGTGATGGAGCGGTAGTAGCCGGCGGTCACATCTCGTCCGAAGAAGCCATCCCACAACGCGTTCGCCACGCGCCGGTCGAGGTGTGCGTCCTCCGCGGTTTCCTCGAGCGCGGTCCAGATCTGGCGCTCGACCTTCTCCCGGTTGTCGAGTGATCTCACCTGGTGAAGCTGGGCCTCCAGGTGGGCTTGCAAGAAGGGGGTGACTTCGGCGGAGGGATTGAACTTATCTCCAAGGCATTTGAAGGCTGCGTAGTAGTCGTCGAGGTGCCTGCCCCACCATTTCTCGAGCGAGGTGAACTCGGGACGCTTGAACTCACCCCTGAACATCGCCAGCGAGGCGCAGACCCGTGCTGCCCGCCCGTTCCCGTCACGGAACGGATGGATCGCGGCCACGGCGACGTGGATCCATCCCGACGCGATCGCCGGATGGGGGTGGCCTTGCTCCATGCGTGAGCAGGCCTCATCGACGAAGGCAGGAGCTTCCTCTCCCGGGGGAGGAAGGAAGACTTGCTCGCGTGTCTTCCGATTGACGACGAAAGCGGGCTTGTCGGTCCGCAGCCTGCCGGCACCCTCGTCGTACCGACCAGCAAGGATGCGGTCGTGGAGGGAAACGAGCAGCTCGCGTGTCCACCGGAAGGCCGGGTCATCGGCACGTCTCAAGCCGAATTCCATCGCCTGCCGGTAGCCCTCGACGAGCGCCTGATCCTCTGGCTTCACCTCAGGAAGGGACTCTCCGGCGAGGATCCTCCGGACTTCGTCGACCGTCACCGGGACGCCCTCCATGGAGGTCGAGGCCGCCACCGCCTCGGCTTCTAGCTCTCGTCGAAGACGACCCGCCCAGGCTCGGGGGAGGGGTCCCCGATAGTCGATCTGCGCGCGCCAGCGGTCTAGCTCCTCGCAGAGGGGTTTGAGGGGCTCGGCTTCGTAAGGAAGGAGGATCATGAAGGGAAAGATATCACTCAAACGCTAGCGATTGTATTAGCTAATCGCTTACTGGAAAGGTTCACTCAACCCTAGCGATTTGTTGCCGAAGTCCAAGCCGCCGTGTTCTTGAGCACGCGTTGGGGGATTCGTTACACATGGAACTGGTCGAGAAGGATGCGTCCACTTCGAACGCTACTCGTTGACGGAGCTCAGCTCCAGGCGCTCAAACATCTCGATGAGCTGGTCTCGATCGACGAGTTCGATCGCTGGCATATCGATGCTGTCGCCCAGGAGCCTGGACGGAGAGACACACAGGTACCCGAGCCGATGTTGGACAGAGGTACCGAACCTTCAGTGGGCGTTGGTTGTACATGTTGGATTTTTGTTGGACGCCGAGCTCCGCGTGCTGAACATCCGCGTGCTCTCAAAATCCGAAGGCGGCCAGCTGACCGGACATTTTATATTTGTGCGCCCGGAGGGATTCGAACCCCCGACCCTCGGATTAGAAGTCCGATGCTCTATCCAACTGAGCTACGGGCGCGGAGGCTTATCTTCGCAGGTGGGGCCTGATGGCTGCTAGCGCAGCATCGGAGTCACGGGCAATTGAAGATGACGTCGCCGGGATCGTAGATGCAGGTGTCACTACCATCTCCGCCGTCGGCCGTATCGTTACCCGATACTCCGTCCTGGACGTTCAGTGTGTCATCACCAAAGCCCGCAGTAACCATGTCATTACCGGACCCACCTACAAGTGTGTCGCTGTCGGCCGGACAAGTTGTGGGCTCGCACCACGTCTGCGAAATGTTGTTGTCGTAAAGCTGATCGTTGCCGGCACCGCCATAGATGATGTCGTTCCCGTCGGGACAGTAGGACTGAGCTCCGCTGCAAACCCCTGTCCCCCCCACGAGCGAGTCATCCCCTGTGCGCCCACGGAGGATGTCGCTCCCATCTCCACCTACGATGTAGTTAGGTCCCTTGTCGCCGGTGATGGCATCATCGAACGCAGAGCCAAGCACGTTGGTGAAACCCGGCGAGACAGTATCGGCACCTTCTCCGCTGAACTGCGTGGTGGCGAGGTTCACCTGAATCGGGCCAGCGGCATTCAGGTAGCTCAACGTGTCCCCAAAACCAGACGTGTCTCCTCCGGATTGCAGAACATCATCTCCGGGCCCTCCCGAGACCGTGTCTCGCCCATCTCCGGCACCGAGGATGTCGTTGCCAGGACCACCCGACAGGCTGTCCCAGCCAGCCTTGGCATGGATCACGTCGTTTCCTGCCTCGCCGCTGAGAAAATCACCGTCGGAACCATCGTTCCCAGTGATGGTGTCGTTCCCGTCGCCTCCCAAGATCTTGTTTCCGTGAAAAGGATCACTGGCGCCGACGAGAGTGTCGTCGTAAGAGGAACCGATGATGGTCCAGACCCCCGTGATCGTGTCTTGGTCCTGACCGATCGGCCCCCCCTTGCCCGTGACCAGGTTGACGTCGACGCCTACCGATGAACCCGCGTAGGTAACTGCATCTCCGCCCGGAGCATCGGCGTAGAACTCGCCGCCGCCATTGAGAACATCGGCTCCGGGGCCCCCAGAAAGGATGTCCTGGTTGTAATCGCCGGAGAGCTTGTCATTTCCGCCATCGCCGTACAGAGTGTCCACGCCGTCCGATCCGCAGATCAGGTCCGCCCCTCCGTTCCCGTGGATGACATCGGCGCCGTCACGACCGATGATGACGTCAGCCTTTGGGGTGCCATTGATCACGTCATTACCTGTAGTGCCCAAGATAGTGGGGCTCTTGCCGAAGCAGGTAGGTGAGGTTGTTGCATTGGCAGCGGCCAGGTTCAGCGCCACGAATGAGATAGAAGTGAATATCCCCAGAAGTTTCTTCACGCGTGGTCCCCCTCGTGAGCCGGAATAGAAAACGTATCTCAGGACCAAGCTCCTGACTACTGGCAATCGCCTACTTAATGAAACCACGGGCTAGCAGCTTCTAGGTTGCGCCCTAATGTGCAGGACCTGCACTGAGTTCGCAGGTATCGTCGCCTGAACGCTGGCTCGTCTACCGGAGCTCCTCACACTTACTGGGAACGTCTGGCCGCTCACCTCATCACGAGCCGATACAGATCCTGCGCGGCATCCACCGAGGGCGATGAGATTCAACCGAGCCGTATAAGGACGCACCTCTTGGGTGCCATTCCAGACCGTGAGGCGCAGATCATGACGGGCGAGCGAGCCGTAGCGCTCCAGCCAGACCTGTCGATCGGACGAGCGGGCCCACGTGACGGGCTGCCACCCGGCGACTGCGAGCTGCTTGAAGATCGGCGTGTATTTGGCGTACACCGCCCGGTAGGCCGGTTGGGAAGCTGGACCCGTGGCCAGATCGTTACCAAAAGCGCCCACGAGGAAGTCATAGAAGAGGTGCTGCTGCATTATCCGTTCGAAATCAGCGACGGTCATGCCCGCTTTCGTCAGGTCTAGGTTGAGGACGCTGACGGGGCGAGTGTCTGCGAGAGTTCTTTTTGCCATGGCGAATCGATCGACGTTGGTGAAAGGATCTTGGACGCCGGTCTTGGGCTCCAGGGTTTGTTCGATACCGAAGAGATCGATCACATTCGCGCTGAAGTAGGCGCCGGAGCGAGCATCGCTGCCATTGAAGTTGGCCGAAAGGATCAGCCCACGCGAGTGGAGGAAATCCGCGACATCGCGTAGATGCGAGGCATCGGCTAATACAACAGGCGCTTCGGCTCGTCCGGAGTTGTAGCTGAAACTCAAAGGAAATCCGGTGTTCTTCCAGTGGGCCCGCTCGTAATCTTCCGCGGCGCCCCATCGCCGCATACCGGAAACTGAATCCATGTGGATGCCGTCAAGCTTGCCGCTTGATGAGGCAGCCAGGCGAAGAGCTTTCAGCACCTGGTAACGCTGGGTCGCCCAGGACCAGTTCCCCGATCTGATCGCGGATGGATCCTGATACAGAGCGACCTGGTTCCGGTAGATCTCGTACAACAGCCGGCCATTCACATCTCGGGCCGTCGATATCAGTGCTGCCCGTGCTTCATCTGCCGACTGAGTCGAGTTACCCGCGCTGCCAGAGGCGAGGTCGCGGAGTTGCGCAACCTCCTGTTGGTATGTGGGCAGCGCACCCGCTGCCGTTGGATGGTAGAAGAGCCAGTGATGGTTGTACGCCAGGGAGTAGGCGTTGTGTTGATCATCCCAGACGACGAAGTCAGTTGCGGAAGCGCTGTTTGATTGATCCCTCCACCTGCCGAGGGCGATCATGTCCATGCCGAGTCCGTAGACGCTGGATTCATCCTCCGCGGTAGCGGGGTCATCAAGGCTCGAGGAGTCTGGCTGACTGAACCAGATGCCCGCATGGTGGATATCCGTTCTTCTTACGAAGGCCTGTGGATAGACGCCGTAGTACTTCGCCGACATCGCTCGGAAGCCCCACTGGGGTGCTGACTGATAGATCGAGAAGGCGAAGGAGGCCGCTTTGTGCCCTGTCTGGGGCGAAAGCGCGAGGTCGAAAGTCACGGTAAGCCCCGAGTTCGCATCGTAGGAAATGCGCGCAAGGCGCGGGTTGGCGAGCGGCAGTCCCATCGCCAGCGCGATACGTTTGTTGTACACACCGCCGAATGGATATCTCGACATCTGTTGCAGATTCCAGCGTGTGAGATTTGAATACTGACGGTGGCCAGAGATGGTCCTGGCAGCGCGAACGTAATCGGGCCATCTCCACCCTCGGGCATCGATGGGGATCGTGTAGGAGACCTGGACGGCCCTATCTTTCGACCCATCAGTTCGGACTCGGCCCTTCACGCTTATGTGGTTGCTTTCGTGCGCGTAGTTCGCGCTCAATTGGATATGGCTTGGGTAGTGAGTGGTCTCGTGCAAGGTCTGCGCGTCCCCTGCACGCACGACCCCGGCCCTGTAGATCTCAGCGCCAAGGAGGGCCCGGACGCGTAGGTCATCAACCCATACGGTGCCTGAGCCGTTCACAAGGAGGGCGGACACTTTGACGCGATTAACCCTCGGAGCAGTCCTGAACCCACCGAATTGACGATTCCATCCGGTCGTGTTCGTGTAGCCCATCACATTCACCGTTTTAGAAACCACCGGTGTTTTTCCCCGATACTGCTGCACTTTGACGCGTACAGGTGAAAGAGCCGTAGGCGTCTCTGCCGTGGGAGCAGTTGGCTGTACTGCGTGCGTCTTTAGCCAAACGGAGAGTGTGTAGTTGTGATCGGGGCGCACAGAAAGAAATCGAGAAGCCGCGCCAGTGGTCGCAACGGTCGCGCTCGAAATCTCGATCGAGTTGTTGCCGGAATGGTGCACATCATTGACGAGGCGCACACCGCCGCTAGAAGACAGCGACCAACCGTCGGGAATCCCATCTCCGTCGGCGTCCTTCTCAAAACTTGGATTGGCGAGCAGATTGGGTTGCCCTCCGGCTAGACGGATCGAAAGCCCGCCGTGCCTGTGAGCCAGCATCGGGAGGTCTATCCCGCGCTCCCGAACGCCGTCCACCGCTCCGGTTCTCCCCAGGTAAAGCCGCAACCCGTCGCGGCTGGTGACGAGCTTTGGTCCTGCCTGGGCGGATCTGGAGACCACAAAGAGTCCGAGCAGGATCGCAACGACGATGAGCGACGCAAGCAGAAGTTGGTTCGTTCGAGCCTTAAACATTCCGCCAGCGATCGACGAGGGCCGAGGGTTCTCCAGGGCCAGTTGTTTTCCCCTTCCGTGCGCGCTTGGGGCAAAATCGACCCTATCCCTCGCGTCGCCAAAAGCATCGGCCCGGGAGTGCCAAGAGGACTTCCCGGGGTCAACGGAGGGCTAGGCGTCCAGTTCGGCGTATGCCTTCAGCCAGCCGACCGTGTACTCGACGACGTTCAGGAAGTCTTCGATCCTGCAGTTCTCGTTCGGCGCGTGGATGTCCGAATCCGGTCTGGACACGCCCCCGGGAGAGACCGTCGGGATACCTAAAGTCCCGGCGATCGGATACATCGGTCCCGTTCCGATCATCATCGGTGCGATCGCGGCCCCCTCGGTGAACACACCCTCGGTCGCGGCGATGGCAGCGCGCCCGATGGCGGAGTCGGTGGGGGAGCGCACGGGATGCTCCATCGAGTGTGTGGCGACTTCGATGTCACCGAAGCCGTGCTTGGCAAGATGCCGGCGCAACTTCGCAATGATGTCCTCGGGGTCCTGGTCGGGCACCAGCCGCATGTCGACTTTGGCCATGGCCTCTTTTGGGAGCACGGTCTTGGACCTCCCGGGCACTGTGAAACCCGCGACGATCCCGGCGATGTTGCACGTCGGCTGGAAAAAGAAGCGCCGCCTGAAATCGACGCCGGTTTCCCCTCCGACAAAACGCGTGATACCTAAGCGCTCTTTCTCGAGATCTTCTTCGAAGCGCAGAGATTCCAATCGCTTTTCGTCTACAGAGCTTGGGGGCCGTACGTCGTCGTAGAACCCATCGATGAGTACCCTGCCATCGGGATCGCGCAGGCAGGAGAGTGCTTCGACAAGATGCCACACCGGGCTTGGGGCCACCACTGCAAGCGATGAGTGTTGATCTTGAGTAAGCCCGCGGTACGTCAGTTCCGCGTATGCAAGGCCCTTCGCGCCGAACACGATCTCGGCTCGACCTACATGGTCGACTCCTGCTCCCTCCCAGATGCAACCGTCGGCTGCGAGCTCCTCTCCATAGCGAGAGACGATGGAAGGGAACGACCGCGATCCCGTCTCTTCTTCTCCTTCGACGAGGAATTTCACGTTGACACCGGGCCCGCCATACAGCTCCCGGAAGACCTCGAGTCCCGCCAGCCTTGCTACCAGGTCACCTTTGTTGTCGGCGACGCCGCGCGCGTACATCTTTCCGTCGCGCACCTCGGGAGAGAAAGGATCGGAGTGCCACAGTTCGATCGGGTCGACGGGCTGAACGTCATAGTGGTCGTAGATGAGAACGGTACGCGGACCGCTTCCGAGGCGCGCGAGCACCATCTCCGGGGATGTCTCATGGGTCAGCCGTTCGGTCTTGGCCCCCAAGTCATCGAACTTCGACTCCACCCATGCCGCCATCTCGACAAGGCCGTTGCGTTCCGAAGCCATCGACGGGATCGAGCAGGCTTCCTTCAGCCAGCCCACATAGCGCTCTGCGTTGCCCCGTACCCGTTCGCGTACCGACACTAAAAGCCTCCCAAGACCCCGCGTTGGGTGGAAAGCACCACCCCGGTGATCAGCGCATGCATCTCGACGCTGCGGTTGCACCTCTTACCCTCATCCTAGATGTGACCCGTTAGGGCTAGAAGCAGGCAGTAACGCTCTGGTTTTCGACCACAGCCAGCGCAGAGAGCGACGCTCGAGGCCAAGCCGATGAGTTTTGATGACAGTCGGCGTCATAAGTAAGGAAGTCAGGACAGGACAAGGCCGATCGACAAGGAAGGGATGGCCGCAATGCAGAAGATCACGCCATGCTTATGGTTCGACACCGAAGGCGAGGAAGCCGCGCAGCTCTACA
The DNA here is from genome assembly GCA_034667545.1 of Actinomycetota bacterium. Lineage (GTDB taxonomy): Bacteria > Actinomycetota > CADDZG01 > CADDZG01 > WHSQ01 > DATAPE01. The sequence goes on along the minus strand of JAXDJR010000149.1, from coordinate 6,758 downwards.
CCTCACTATTCGAGAACTCGAGGATCCTCGAGACCTCTCATTATGGTGACGCTGGGCCGCGGCCGGCAGGACTCGCCATGACGGTTTCTTTCGAGTTGGAGGGCCAGGAGTTCCTTGCCCTCAACGGGGGTCCGGACTACAAGTTCACCGAAGCCGTGTCCCTCACAGTGCACTGCGAGACCCAGGAAGAGGTCGACAAGTTCTGGAACGCTCTGACGGCCGATGGGGGCGAGGAAGGCCCGTGCGGGTGGTTGAAGGACAAGTTCGGCCTCTCGTGGCAGATCGTTCCAACTGCTCTTCCTCAGCTCCTGCAAGATCCTGATCCCGAGAAGTCCAGGAAAGCTATGGAGGCGATGCTGCAGATGCGCAAGATCGACATCGAAGCCGTCCGGGCTGCCGCTGCCTCCTGAAGCTACTCAGGCGCAGCCCTGCTGCTAACCGCTTCTAGCAGGGCGCCGAGGACTTCGCGGGTATGCGGTTCGTCTAGAACCTCGCCGATCCACGCAGCCGAATCGGCGCGGTCCGGCGAGCGAGGGTTTGGCTCCAGCCAATCGGTGGCGGCCATCTCTGTGATGTGCCCGAGCTGCGCGATAAGCATCGAAAAGTTTCCTCGGCGATCGATAGTCGCCGGGCCGCCGGCGTGCCGGTACGCGTCGATGAGGGCGCGAGCCCGGCCCCCGTCTCTGCGCGCGAATTCGAAGAGCACGCACCCGATTTCGTAGTTGGGATCGGCCGGCCCGCTGTTCTCCCAATCGATCACACACACTCCGCCGTCTGCGGTCCCCAGCACGTTGTCGGCCCACAGGTCACGGTGACACGTCTGCAACCTCTGCGGTGATTCGATCCATGACTCCAGCGCTACGAGCTCATCTCGCAACTCAGCTAACCGGCTGGCGAAGGGCGCACCCGCTTGCAAAAGCTGTTCGATCAAGTGATCCCAGCGATCGGCGCCTATCGGGTCGAGATACCAGGGGTCTAGAAGACCGATCTCGGCGACTGATACCTGATGTATAGCGGCAACGACCGTCCCCACCAGGGCAGGGTCGAGACCGAGGTTTGGTGCCAGCAGGTCCACCCACTCGTGCACCCTGACCTGCCGGCCTTCTATGGTGTCGAAGACGGATCCTTCAGCGGTGCGCTGCACCTTTGGCGTCGGCACACCGGCCTCGAACGCCGCCTCCTGGAATGCGGTCGCCAATCGCACTTCGTCTCCATCGGGACGGTAGAACAGCACTTTCACCGCCCACCTACCGTCCGATGTATCGAGGCGCCACACGACACCCTCTTTGCCCTGCGCTACGGGCCCATCCGATAACCGTGCGGCACCGCCAAGACTGAAGTGTCGGGCGATCTCCCGAGCATCCATCAGGCCACTACATCACAGGATCATGCCCGCTGGCTTGAAGTGGATCTCACGCTTCGCGCCCCGTGATGCTTTTCCCTCCTTCCTCCTACCGATGACTATTGGATCCCTGGTCGGTCTGCATTTATGACGATCCCGTTGGCGAGAGTTCGGAAGGAGAGAGCATGGGACAACCCGTTGTGCATTTCGAGATTATTGGGAGGGCTCCGGACAAGCTAAGGACCTACTACGGCGACCTGTTCGGATGGGAGTTCGACACCACCCCGCCTGTCGCCGAAGCAGTCTCTGAGGCTGGCAACTACGGCTTCGTCAGCAACGCGGCGGGCGACGGGACGGGCATCCCTGGCGGGGTGGGGGGTGGCGCTGGCTACGAAAGTCACCCCATCTTCTACATCGGCGTTCCCAACGTCGAGGCCGCGCTCCAGAAAGCCGAGAGTCTCGGTGGCACGCGTCGGATGGGCCCCGCCCAGGCTCCCGGGGCGGACCTTCAGGTTGGCCACTTCACAGACCCAGAGGGCAACCTGATCGGGGTTGCAGGAACGGCCTGATCCAGGCATCTCCCCAGAAACGGGTGGAGCGGGTGAAGGGAATCGAACCCTCATAGCCAGCTTGGAAGGCTGGTGCTCTGCCATTGAGCTACACCCGCACAGCCTCAACTGTATTTTGCTCGCGCCCGTTCGGCTACGGCCCGCCAGGCAGCTATGAGCTCGTTATCGTCGAACTCAAGAGGTCGAATGGGTACCGCAGGCGTAACAAAGCTCGCGAAGAAGAGGATCGGGGTCGGGGCGGCCGGATTCGAACCGGCGACCTCGGCGTCCCAAACGCCGCGCGCTAACCAAGCTGCGCTACGCCCCGTGAACCCGTGATGCTACCGGCCGAGCCGTAGCGAACAGCGGGGCCGCAGGGGTGTCGCCCCCGCTGACTACTATGGCCGCCATGCCTGCAGCCACCGTGGAGACCTCTGCCGAAAGGGTGGAGAAGGATCGCGTCAAGATGCGCGTCGAAGTGCCCGAGAAGGCCCTCGACCCCGCTATCGACGCGGTGTACCGCCGCTGGGCCAAAGAGATAAAGGTCCCAGGCTTCCGCAAGGGCAAGGTCCCCCGTCCTCTGATCGATGCCCGCGTGGGGCCCGATGCGGTGCGCGAGGAGGCGTTGAGGGACGCCCTGCCAGAGTTCTATCGCGAGGCGTTGCGCGCCGAAGAGCTCGAAGCCATAGCGCCGCCCGATATAGAGGTGGTCGAGTTCGAGGCGGGCTCACCCCTGGTGTTCCAAGTGACCGTCGACGTTCGCCCCGACATCGAGCTGCCTGATATCGATTCGATCGAGGTGGAGCCGCCTTCTCCCGACGTGACCGACGAGGACATCGACGAGCAGCTCGGACGCCTTCAAGATCGTTTCGCCGAGCTCGAGACCGTAGGCCGCGATGCCCGCCAGGGAGACTTCGTCTTGATCGACCTCAACGGTTATCGCCACGACGAGCCGGTCGAGGACGCAAGCGCCTCCGACTACCTCTACGAGGTCGGTTCGGGTACCGGCCCCCCCAAGTTGGACGACGAGCTCCAAGGCAGCCGCCCGGGCGCCATCCTGAAGTTCTCCGACGTGATGCCGCAAGGCGAGCTGGCGGGCCAGGACATCTCTTTCACCGTGCTGGTCAAAGAGATCAAGGCCAAGAAGCTGGCTCCGCTCGACGATGAGTTCGCCAAGACCGCCGGCGAGTTCGATTCGCTCGACGAGCTCAAAGAGGACCTGCGCACCCGTCTCGCCGACGTCAAGGCCCAGATCGCTGCGGAGGAGTTACGCGCTCGCGTGCTGACTGCATTCGTTGAAGCCTCTTCCCTGGAAGCTCCCGAGAAGCTCATCGAGGGTGAGTTCAACCACCGCCTCGAGCACATCGAGGCGGATCTGAAACAGGCAGGCATGACTCTCGACCAATACGCTCAGACCGGCGGCCAGACCGAGCTCGAGATCCGCAGAGACATCCGCATCGACGCCGCGGCTTCGGTCAAAGCCGAGCTCCTTCTCGAAGAGCTCGCCCGTCGCCAAGATCTTCAGGTCGAAGACCAGGATCTGGGTCGAGAGATAGCCCTGGCTGCAACCAGGTCCGAGCGAGACCCGAAAGAGCTCGCCGATCAGCTAGTGAGATCGAACCAGTTGGGAGCCCTCGTGGCCGATGTTCTGCGCCGTAAGGCCCTCGATTACCTCGTTGAGCACATAGCTGGCGGGGACCAGCCTCCCGATGAGCAATAGTGGGAGCCTGGGTTTGATTTTCAGACCAGGAACAGGGGCCGTCGCCGGTCCGTTGGGGGAGCAGAGAGATGAACGTTAACTACCATTACCAGAACTACCGGTTGGGAGATGAAAGATGAACGTCCAAGATCAGTATCAGAACTACCTCGTTCCGATGGTTGTCGAGCAGACGAGCCGGGGCGAGCGAGCCTTCGACATCTACTCGAGGCTGCTGAAAGAACGCATCGTGATGCTCGGGACTCCCGTCGACGACCAGGTCGCGAACCTCATCGTTGCGCAACTCCTCCATCTCGAATCCGAGGATCCCGACAAGGACATCAACCTCTACATCAACTCGCCCGGGGGCATGGTGTACGCGGGCATGGCGATCTACGACACGATGCAGTACATCAAGCCGGATGTGTCGACGATCTGCGTTGGCATGGCGATGTCGATGGGTGCGATCTTGTTGTGTGGGGGCGCCCCCAAGAAGCGTTTCTCGTTGCCGAACTCCAAGGTGATGATCCATCAAGGTTCGGCTGGATTCCAAGGAACCCCCACGGACATCGAGATCCACGCCAAAGAAGTGCTGTCGCTTCGCAAGCGGATGGCGGAAATCATCGCTTTCCACAGTGGCAAGCCCTACGAACAGGTCGAAAAGGACATCGACCGTGACCGCTTCATGACCTCTGAGGAGGCGAAGGCCTACGGTATTATCGATGAGGTGATCGAAAGCCGGACGGCGGCGGAGAAGCAGGGGGGCGCGCTCCTTCAAGGTGAGCCGGCTCGCCTCTTGAATGATCAAGCTGAGCCTTCTATGGCAGAGCAGTCAGAGGCGTAGGGGGGACCATGCCGAAGTTCGGGGACGGCGGCGATCTACTGAAGTGTTCCTTCTGCGGGAAATCGCAGAAGCAGGTCAAAAAGCTCATCGCTGGGCCTGGCGTCTACATCTGTGATGAGTGCATCGATCTGTGCAACGAGATCATCGAAGAAGAGCTCGCCGAAACCCCGGAACTCAAGCTCGAAGACCTCCCGAAGCCCAAAGAGATCTATGAGTTCCTCAACGACTACATCGTGGGCCAAGAACAAGCCAAGAAGGTCCTCTCTGTAGCTGTCTACAACCACTACAAGCGCATCCAGGTCGGCGCGCACCAGGACGGCGATGTCGAGCTCGCCAAGTCCAACATCGTTCTTCTTGGCCCCACCGGGTGTGGCAAGACACTCTTGGCGCAGACCCTGGCGAGGATGCTGAACGTGCCCTTCGCGATCGCGGATGCCACCGCTCTGACCGAAGCGGGATACGTCGGCGAGGACGTCGAGAACATCCTTCTGAAGTTGATCCAGGCAGCCGACTACGACGTGAAGCGGGCCGAAACCGGAATCATCTACATCGACGAGGTCGACAAGATCGCCCGCAAGTCAGAGAACCCGTCGATCACGCGTGACGTCTCCGGCGAAGGCGTTCAGCAGGCGCTGCTGAAGATCCTCGAGGGCACCACCGCCAGCGTTCCTCCGCAAGGGGGGCGCAAGCACCCCCATCAGGAATTCATCCAGATCGACACCACCAATGTCCTGTTCATCTGTGGCGGTGCCTTTGCAGGCCTCGAGCGGATCATCGAGAACCGCGTTGGCCGCAAGGGCGTCGGGTTCGGCGCCGACGTCAGGCGCATAGAAGAGAAGGACCTCGGCACGATCCTGGGCCACGTCCTTCCCGAAGACCTGCTGCGCTACGGATTGATCCCCGAGTTCATCGGCCGCTTGCCGGTCATCACCCACGTCCACAACCTCGACAAGGAAGCGCTCGTCAAGATCCTCACAGAGCCGAAGAACGCCTTGATCAAGCAGTACATGAAGTTCTTCGAGTTCGATGGCGTCGAGCTCAACTTCACCGACGACGCTCTCGAAGCCGTCGCCGAGCAGTCGATGCTGCGAGGCACGGGGGCAAGAGGTTTGCGAGCCATCCTCGAAGAGGTGCTTCTGAACGTGATGTACGACCTTCCCGGGCGCGAGGACGTGGGCCGTTGCGTGATCACTCGCGAGGTGGTCCTCGAACGGGTCAACCCCACGCTGGTCCCACGCACGAAGGTACGCGCCGAGCGTCCGGCTCGGGGCGAGCGCTCCGCCTAATCCCGCGCTCCGCCAACCCGATCCTGGTTGTGTTGAGATGATGCGCGCTACAAAAGGCTTGCCTATGAAACGAAAAGCTCACGAGGAAGAGGGATGAACGAGCTCGAACAGCGGTGGCATTCCTACTGGCAAGACCAAGGCATCTACCGTTATGACCCCACGCGCGGCCGGGACGAGACCTTTGTTGTAGACACCCCGCCGCCAACCGTCAGCGGTGTGCTCCACATCGGACACTGTTATTCGTTCACCCAAACCGACCTCGTCGTTCGCTATCACCGCATGCGCGGCGACAACATCTTCTATCCCATGGGTTGGGACGACAACGGGCTTGCCACCGAGCGTCGCGTCCAGAACATCTTCAACGTCAGATGTGACCCGAGCCTTCCGTACGAGGGCGAGGACTCTGGATTCGAGCGTGGCGCACAAGGAGACACGAAACCGATATCTCGGCGCAGATTCATAGAGCTGTGCGATGTGGTGGTCGAGGAAGATGAACGCGCCTTCAAGGGATTGTTCGAGCGTCTCGGCCTATCGTGCGATTGGAACCAGACCTATACGACGGTCGGCAAGCACGCGCGCTTCGTGAGCCAGCTTTCGTTCCTCCGGCTACTCGAAAGAGGCGAGGCGGAACTGCGGGACGCCCCCACAATGTGGGATATCGATTTCCAATCGGCGATCGCTCAAGCCGAGGTCGAAGATCGTGACAAGGACGGTGCTTTCCACAGGATCCGGTTCGGTCTGGAATCAGGTGGCTCCGTCGTCATTGCCACCACCCGGCCCGAGCTCATCCCTGCTTGCATCGCCCTGCTTGCCCATCCCGATGACGAGCGTTACCGAGGTCTCATCGGCTCGAACGCGATCTCACCTCTATTCCACGCGCCGGTGCCGATCATCGCGGATGAAGCGGCGGACCCGGACAAGGGAACCGGAATCTTGATGGTGTGCACCTTCGGCGACGCGGCGGACGTCGAGTGGTGGCGGCGGCTGGGAGTTCCCGTTCGCGAGATCATCGGGCGTGATGGGCGGATCAAGCCGGCGCCGT
>JAXDJR010000148.1:0-10013 GCA_034667545.1 Actinomycetota bacterium | reverse complement strand
GATGCCTTCTACAACAGGCGCCGACGTCACTCCCACCTGGGCTATGTCAGTCCCCTGGACTACGAAAGGAAAAATGCATCACAATCTCTCTCAGATACCGTCCACTAAAACGGGTCAACCCCATTTTAGCGAAAAGCACCACGAGCACCACGAGCACCACAGCATTTCGAGCGCGGACGGTATGACATCGCCGGCCAATCCGTCTGATGTGCGCGCGCCCCGCTCGTCGGGCCCGATTCCCACGCGCCAGATACAGCACGCGACTCACGGACTATGAGGCGAGGGCTACCACGTTCTTCAAGAGCATGGCGATCGTCATCGGGCCTACGCCTCCGGGGACGGGGGTGATCGCAGAGGCGACCTCTTTCACCGTGTCGAAATCGACGTCGCCTGACAGGCCCGCATCGGTGCGATTCATGCCGACGTCGATGACCACCGCGCCGGGCGCAACCATGGGGGCCGTGATCGCTTTGGGACGCCCGATCGCCGCGATGAGGATGTCGGCCCGGCGAGTGTGAGCAGCGAGGTCCTTAGTCGCCGTATGACAAACAGTGACCGTCGAATTACCGCCCGGCCGCTTCTGCATGAGCATGGCGGCCACGGGCTTGCCGACGATGTTCGAGCGTCCGACGACCACGACCTCGGCCCCGGTGGTCTCGACGCCGGTCCGGAGCAGCAACTCGAGGATGCCGGCAGGCGTTGCGGGAGAGACCATCGGGTTGCCCGCAAGGAGACGCCCGAGGTTGTACGGGTGAAAGCCGTCCGCATCCTTGAAGGGCGGAACGGCCTCCAGCACCAGCTCCTCATCGATGTGCCCCGGCAGGGGCAGCTGCACGAGGATGCCGTGCACCTGATCGTCATCGGCAAGCTTCGCCAATAAGTCGAGTAGCTCGGCCTGCGGCGTACTTGCCTCGAGATCGTGATCCCACGAATTGATGCCGGCCTGCGCGCACGCTTTGCGCTTGCTTGCTACATAGACGCGAGACGCCGGGTCGTCACCCACGACCACCGTGGCCAAACCGGGAATCACTCCCCGATCGGTAAGGACCTTGGTCTCGTTCGCCACCTCTTGCCGGATGTCGGCAGCTATCGCCTTGCCGTCGATGATCCTTGCAGTCATGGCGCGGACCCTACCAACGCTGAGTGTCAGTGGCGGAAGTGGCGTTTGCCGGTGAAGACCATCGGTATGCCGTGCTCGTTCGCAGCGGCGATGACTTCGTCGTCTCGTATGGAGCCGCCTGGTTGGATGACCGCAACGGCCCCCGCAGACACGGCCGCATCCAGGCCGTCGCGGAACGGGAAGAAAGCATCCGACGCGCATACCGTCCCGCGCGCACGCTCGCCTGCGCGCCGAGCGGCCAGCTCGGTCGACTCCACGCGGCTCATCTGTCCGGCCCCCACTCCCACTGCGGCGCCACCCTTAGCGAGCACTATGGCGTTCGACTTGACGTGCTTAGCCACGGTCCAGGCAAACATCAGGTCCGTCCACTGCTCGGACGTCGGCTCGGTCTCCGTCACAACTTTGCCAACGTCCCCCTCCTCCGATCGATCCGGGGATTGCAGCAAGAGTCCGCCGGAGACACGTCGGATGTCGAGTTCGGGTTCCAGCCGTCCGTCGGCGCGCAGCACCCTGAGATTCTTCTTGGCCGAGAGGATCTGCAGAGCAGCGTCTTCGAAATCCGGGGCAACAATGACCTCGGTGAAGATCTCGGTGATCCTCTCCGCCGTCGCCGCGTTGCACCGCCGGTTCAACGCGACGATCCCGCCAAACGCCGAGGTGCGGTCGCATTCGAGGGCCTTGTCGTACGCGTCCTCGATTGACTCTGCCAGCGCCACTCCGCAAGGATTGGAGTGCTTGATGATTGCGCAACCGATACCATCGAGCTCGATCACGAGCTTCCACGCCGCATCTGCGTCGAGCAGGTTGTTGTAGGAAAGTTCTTTGCCGTGCAATTGTGTCGCGGCAGCGAGCCCCGTCGCCGGACCCGCGCTGCGGTAGAGCGCGGCAGACTGATGCGGGTTCTCGCCGTAGCGGAGGTCCATCACCTTGTCCGCAACGAGCAGGAGGCGGTCGGGGAACGGCACGCCGCGTCCGAGGTAAGCGGCGATCGCGGAGTCATAAGACGCGGTGTGGGCGAACGCCTGCAACGCGAGCGAGCGGCGCCGATCGAGCGAGATCTCTCCCCGCTCCCGAAGGTCCTCCAGGATGCCCTCATAATCGGCAGGTCGCACCACTACCGCGACGGAGTGAAAGTTCTTGGCGGCCGCTCGCACCATCGCGGGGCCGCCGATGTCTATCTGCTCGATCGCGTCACGTTCCTTGACGCTCGGATGCGCAACCGCGTGCTCGAAGGGATAGAGGTTGCATACCACCAGGTCGATCGGCTCGATCCCCTGCTGAGCAAGCTCGGCCAGGTGTTCCGGATTGTCGCGATCGGCCAGGATCCCTCCGTGGATCTTCGGATGGAGAGTCTTCAGCCGGCCGCCCAAGATCTCTTGGAACCCTGTCACGTCGGATACCAGCGTGACCGCCACGCCAGCCTTGGCGAGAGCTGCCGCGGTCCCGCCCGAGGACACAACTTCGACGCCGAGCTCTGTCAAACCGCCAGCCAGCTCGACGATCCCACCTTTGTCCGAGACGCTGAGCAGGGCACGGCTAATCATCTATGTGGGTCCTCCCGTTCTCGATCCGAACCTTGCCTTCGAGGAACAACTTGCACGCGGCGGGCAGCAATCGGTGCTCGGCCCCCTTGATGCGCGCGTGCAGCGAATCCTCGTCGTCACCTTCCTCGACCCGAACCGGCTCCTGCAGGAGTATCGGCCCATGGTCAACCTGGTAATCGACGAAATGCACGGTCGAGCCTGTCACCTTCACGCCGGCAGCCAGTGCGTCGCGCACGCCATGCGCACCTGGGAAGCTGGGAAGCAGCGCCGGGTGCAGATTGATGTATCTGCCGCTGAAGGCGTCCACGAATACCGGCGACGTCACGCGCATGAAACCTGCCGACACGACGAGGTCCGGCCGGAATCGCTCCACAGTGACGCGCAGTGCCTCGCTCCACGCCTCTCGCGTGTCGAAGCTGCCGAACTCGACTACTGCAGTCGGGATAGAGCGCTGCTCTGCTGCTTTAAGGCCGATGCACTCACGGTCGGCGACCACGGCAACGACTTCGCCCGGCACATCCTTGCGCTCGCACGCCGCCGCCAGCTCCTCCATGTTGGTTCCGGAACCGGAGATGAGAACCACTATCCGCCCCGTCACCGGCCCACCCTAAGACTTGAACTGATCGCAAGCGCGGGCCGATGCCCGCAGCGCGCTCCAACCCTCAGCGCGTTAGGCCCCTGGTGCGGGCAACGATCTTAGCAACTTCGGTAGGGTTGGCGCCCACTTCGATGCCGGCAGCCCGCAGCGCGTCGATCTTGGCCGATGCCGTGCCCTTGGAGCCAGAGATGATGGCGCCCGCGTGACCCATCCGTTTTCCCGGAGGAGCGGTTAGACCGGCGATATAGGCAACCACCGGTTTGGTCATGTTGTCTTTCACCCACGCAGCCGCACGCTCCTCGGCATCGCCGCCGATCTCGCCGACGAGAACGACAAGCTCGGTCTCGGAGTCGGCTTCGAACCTTTCGAGCACGTCGATGAAATCCGAGCCTGGGATCGGGTCGCCGCCGACCCCTACGCATGTCGACTGACCGATGCCGCGCTGGGTGAGCTCATGGATGATCTGGTAGGTCAGCGTCCCCGATCTGGACACGAGGCCGACCGGGCCGCGCATGCAGATCTCGCCCGGGATGATGCCAACGTTCGCCATACCCGGAGAGATGAGGCCGGGACAGTTGGGCCCGATCAGCGCCGCGCGCTGGGGGCCGCGCCCGATGTACGGAACAGCCCTCGCCATGTCCATCGCAGGGATGTTCTCGGTGATGGTGACGATCACGTCGATACCTGCGTCATAAGCCTCGAGCAGAGCGTCGCACGCAAAGCGGGCCGGGACGAAGATCAACGAGGTATTCGCACCGGTCTGCCGAACGGCATCGGTGACGGTGTCGAACACCGGGGTGCCCTGCACGTCGGTGCCACCTTTGCCCGGCGTGACACCGGCAACCAGGTTGGTTCCATACTCCTTGTTGCGCTGGGCATGGAAAGAGCCTTCTTTCCCGGTGAGGCCCTGCACCACCAAGCGGGTGTCCGAGTCGACGAGGATCGCCATCAGGCTCCCTTTCCACGGGCCAGCTCGACCGCTGTGTTGGCGGCGCCGAGCATCGTTTCCGCCGGCACGAGTTTCGGATGAGGAGAGTCGACCAACATCTTGCGGCCCTGTTCGGCGTTCGTCCCGTCGAGGCGCACGACGATAGGGACTTTCACATCGAGCCGGCCCAGCGCATCGATGATCCCCTCAGCGACCAGATCGCAGCGCGTGATGCCGCCGAAGATATTCACGAGCACGCTCTTGACCTCTGGGTTGGAAGTGATGACCTCCAGAGCACTCGACAGCAGATCTGCCCCCGCGCCACCACCGACATCCAGAAAGTTGGCAGGCTCACCCCCGGCAGCTTTAACCACATCCAGGGTCGCCATCACGAGTCCGGCACCGTTGCCGATGATCCCGATGTCTCCATCGAGCTTGATGAAGTTGAGCCCTTTCTCCTTCGCCTCTCGTTCCTGTTCGGGTATCTCGTGAACGGCTTTCAGGTCGTCGAAGTTCGGGTGACGATAAGCGGCGGAGTCATCGAGTGACACCTTCGCGTCCAGCGCCACCACTCTTCCGTCGCCTGTCAGGACCAGAGGATTGACCTCGATCAACGACGCATCCAACCCAACGAAGGCGCGATACAACTTGGGGAGCAGCGCTATCGCTTCCGTGCGGGCGGCGGGATCGAGAGAAGCACCAAACACGAGCTCGCGCGCGTGGAACTCAGACATGCCGAGCAGCGGATCGATGTGGACGCGCGCTATCGCGTCCGGGTCGGTAACCGCAACCTCTTCGATGTCCATACCACCTTTGGCGCTCATCATGCCGAGGAAGTTGCGCTCCGAGCGATCCAACAAGAACGAGCAGTAGTACTCAGCCTCGATGTCTCCGGCACGCTCGACCAGTACCCGTTTCACCGTGTGACCTTTGATGTCCATACCGAGGATCTGCTCGGCCACCGTGCGAGTTTCGTCCGACGACGTGGCGAGCTTGATACCTCCGGCTTTTCCTCGCCCCCCTACCTGAACCTGGGCCTTGACGACCACCTTGCCCCCGAGTCCCCGGGCGGCGCTTGCTGCTTCTTCGGGGGTCGTGGCCACACGTCCTTCGGGCACGGGAACCTCGAACTTGCGCAACAGCTCCTTGCCCTGGTACTCGAACAGATCCACAGTCAGTCACCGACCTTGGTAGCGATGTTCTCGTTCACCCACTCGATGATGGTCTTGGTGGTCGTACCCGGGGTGAAGATCTCCGCCACCCCCGCGGCCTTGAGCTTGGGGATGTCTGCCTCCGGGATGATCCCCCCGCCGAAAACGACTACCTCGTCGCCCCGCTCCTCTCGGATCAGCTCGACGATGCGCGGAAACAGAGTCATGTGCGCGCCAGACAGACAAGACAAGCCGACGCCGTCGACGTCCTCCTGCACCGCGGCTGCTGCGATCTGCTCGGGGGTCTGGTGAAGACCCGTGTAGATGACCTCGACGCCGGCATCGCGCAGAGCCCTGGCGACTACCTTTATGCCTCTGTCGTGTCCATCGAGCCCGGGCTTAGCGACGAGGATCCGGGGTCGACCGCGTGGCACGAAGCGGATCCTCTCCTTCTGGCTGGGTTCCTGGAAAGCCGCCCGCCCTAGCGGGCGACTGGGGACTCTACCAGGACATATGGCTAAATCCCCAAGTCCCGAGCGGTCCGGGTCCCCTATCATCTCCGCCGCGCCGCACAGGCAACACGAGTGGATCCAACAGCATCCCCGATGTCGCGCGAGGAAGAGGCTGCGGTTGTCCCGCACTGCGGAACCGCCCGGACGAGAAGGATCGCCCACCGACCGATCCGCCGAGCTCACGCGGCGGCGGACGGCCCGCGTCACGGCCGTGGTCCTCGTCCTGGTCGTGGCCTTCGGGGCGGCTTTCGTAGTGAACCGATCCGGCGCAAAGCATGGTGGTGGCCACGGGCACGGATCCCATCACAAGGGGTCCCACGCAGCGGCCGCCTGCGGCGCCCAGCCCCCGCCGCCGCATGCCCCGGGCCACTGGCAACATCCCCCGGCCCTCAAGCTGCAGCCGGGCACGGACTATCGCGCCGTCATCCACACCTCTTGCGGTGACATCAAGATCGACCTCCTCGAGAAAACCGCGCCACAGACGGTGGCCAACTTCGTCTTCCTCGCGAAGCACGGGTTCTACGACGGGCGCCGCTGGTTCCGTGTCGAGAACAACTCGGTCATCCAGACCGGCGACCCGAACGATCGCAACGGAGTTCCCCCGGATGGTCCCGGCTACGCGATCCCCGACGAGCTGCCGAACAAAGCGCGTGTCTATGTCTATGGGGTGGTTGCCATGGCCAACGCCGGGCAGCCGGACTCAGGCGGCAGCCAGTTCTTCATAGTCATCCACCACAACGAACCGGCGGGCTACGACCCCAGGTATTCGATCTTCGGCAAGGTCGACCCTTCCTCGGACGGAGTGCTCGATAAGATCGGCGCGCAGAAGACCTTTGGGGGCAGCGACCCCATCAAGAGCGTGACGCCCATCACCCCCGTCTTCATCAACTCGGTAGAGATCTTGACGGGTACCGGCTCATCCGGCGGTGCCTAGAGGGGCTTCAGGGGCGCAAGGGAGAGGTCCAATCGCTTCTCGCCCCCCGCCTCGGGGAAATTCACAGTCGCCTCGAGCCCAACCGACGATCTGGCTATGTCCAGGATCACACCACGCCCCCAGCGGTCGTGCTCGACCTCCTGTCCCACTCGAAAAACGGATGCGTCCCGCACGACTCCAACGGCACGGCGATGCGAGGAGGGCCCTTCGCCCTGGCGGACCATGCCCAGCAGATCCTCGGGTATCTCCGACAAGAAGCGTGACGGGGGGTTGTAGTTCAGGCCCCCCCAGAGGCTCCGAGACCACGCGTTGAGCAGATACAAACGCTCTTTGGCGCGCGTGATGCCCACATAGCAGAGACGCCGTTCCTCCTCGAGCTGATCGGGATCTCCGAGGCTGCGGATGTGCGGGAAGATGCCCTCCTCCATTCCTAAGATGAACACAACAGGGAACTCGAGGCCCTTCGCGTTGTGCAACGTCATCAGGGTGACACCCACCTCGTCTCCTTCGACGGTGTCGGTGTCGGTGATGAGGGAGATCTGCTCGAGGAATCCCGTGAGCGTTGCATCGTCGTTCGACGCTTCGTACTCACGTGCCACGCCGGCGAGCTCACGAAGGTTCTCTTGCCGGGACAAGGCTTCGAAGGTGCGCTCGGAAGCCACTTCATCCATGTAACCCGTGATCTCCCAGGTCATCTGGACGATGTCGGGCAACGGGACACGCCGTTCGGCCGCCTCCTGGATGCGCTGAAGCAGCCGCGCCATCTCGAGCATGCCTCCAACGACTCTCTTCGAGAGACCCGGCACTTGTTCAGCACGGGCGAAGGCCTCGCCCAAGCCGATGCCCTCGTGCTGTGCGAAGGTCGCCAGCTTGCCGATCGATGTGTCTCCGATCCCTCTCCGGGGCGCGCTTGAAGCCCTCGTTGCGCTCACCGGGTCTGAAGGGTTCATTGCCGTGCGCAGCCATGCAAGTAGATCTTTGATCTCACGGCGCTCGTAGAAGCGCACGCCTCCTATCACGCGATAAGGGACCTGCTCCTTGGAGAACACCTCCTCGAGCACACGTGATTGGGCGTTCGTGCGGTAGAAGACCGCCATGTCCCCCAGGGCCAAACCCTGATCGACCAGGCGTCTGGCCTCGTCGGCGGTCCACGCAGCTTCGTCGTGCTCGTTCTGGGCGTGATAGCGCGTGATGGGGTGACCAGCCGACGACTGCGTCCACAGCGCCTTTGGCCGCCGCATCAGATTGTTCTCAATGACGGCGTTCGCCGCGTTCAGGATGTTCTGCGTCGAACGATAGTTCTGCTCGAGCGTGATGACGTGGGCTTCGGGCCAGTCACGCTCGAAGTCGAGCAGGTTCTTGATCGTCGCCCCCCGAAACGCGTAGATGCCTTGATCTGCGTCTCCAACCACGAAGATGTTGCGCCACTTGCCCGCGAGCAGCGTTGCCAGCCGCGCTTGCGCATGATTGGTGTCCTGAAATTCGTCGACGAGCACGTGTTGAAAGCGCCCTTGGTAGTGATCGAGCGCATCCGGGAACCGATCGAAGATCTCGACGCAGCGCATGATGAGGTCGTCGAAGTCGAAAGCTGATGCCTCCATCAAGCGCCGCTGATACTCCGCATACACCTCCGCAACGGTGCGTTCCCACGGATTGCCTGCGAAGTCCTGGAACAGTCCTGCATCAACCAACCTGTTCTTCGCATCCGAGATCGTGGAGGCCACCGATCTGGGTGGGACCCGCTTTGGATCGAGGCCCAGCTCCTTCAGGCACGCTTTGATCAGCCGCTCCGTATCGGACGTGTCGTAGATCGAAAAAGAAGATCTCACGCCCAGACGCGGCGCTTCCCGCCGGAGGATCCGCACGCACGCGGAGTGGAATGTCGACACCCACATCCTCTGGGCGACGCTGCCGATGAGAGCCGCAACCCTGTGCTTCATCTCGTCGGCCGCCTTGTTGGTGAACGTGATCGAGATGATCTCGAAGGGGGAAACGCCCTGTTGGATCAGATACGCGATGCGGTAGGTGAGTATCCGGGTCTTGCCCGACCCGGCCCCCGCAACGACGAGCACCGGGCCTGCCGGGTGCTCAACCGCAGCTCGCTGCACGTCGTTCAGCTCGGAGAGAAAATCGCGGCTCACCATCCGATTATCGGCTCCGGATACGACCGATGATTGCCATAGCCGCGTCCCGCTCGCTGGGGGTGACCCCGATCGAAAGGTAGAGAGCGGCGTAGACGGCCGCTCCCAGGACCCCCGTGGCGACGAGGTTGACCAGCCAGTTCCCCGACAACAGATGGTGCACGAAGGCCATGGCTGCGAATCCGACCGCTGCCGGTGCAACGAGGCGCCCGAACTGCCTGTCGAAGGGTTGGACGCCCACGAATCTCTTCACCAAGATCAGTTGCGCTATGTTCGATCCGGCGAACGCGCATGCGTTCGCTATCGCTGCTCCTTCGATGCCGTAGCGGGAGCAGAGGAAGAACGCCAGGATCACGTCCAACACGATTGTGGTGCTGAGGACGACGAGGTCCCACCCTGTGTACCCGGCCATGATCAAGACAAAGCCGCAGCTTCCCGTGAAGATATTCACGAACTGGCCCGCGAGCAGTATCAGCAGCGCGGTCTCGCCACCCGCGAACGCGCCGCCAAAGATGCGAAGGGCCGACGACGGAGCCACTGCCAGCAATAAGAAGGCCGGCATCGTGACCGCGGCGGTCCACCGCGTGAGCGTCTTGAACAACCGGTCCAAGCGCTCGGTCTCTCCTCGATTATGGAGGTCTGCCACGAACGGACTGAACATCAGGTTCACCGATGTCAAGAAGAGCACCACGATCTGGCCGACACGCAAAGCAGCCGAGTAAACGCCGACTGCCGAATGGGAAACGAAATGGGTGAGCACGAAGAGATCGGTCCAAAACAGCAGCTGGGAGGCGAGCGCTGCAGGAGCCCTCGGACCTGCGTAACGGACCAGGCGCCTCAGGTCGCCTGGCTCCATGGGGGCCGTGCTCCAACGTCCACTCTCCCTGCGCCACGAGATGAATGCTGCGGCGCTGGCAAGCATCCATGACAACGAATAGGCGAGCACCATCGCTACCGGGGTCTTCGATATGCGCAGTGCGATCGCCATCAATACCAACCACGCGATCGGTTGACCCGCCCAGAACACGTAGAGCGTGTATCGCATCAACTTCAGACCGCGCGTCGCTCCCAGCCAGACGTTGGTA
>JAXDJR010000147.1:0-9363 GCA_034667545.1 Actinomycetota bacterium | reverse complement strand
AGCCAGGTTGAGGATGTTGGTGACGCCGAACTGGAGGCTGAACCCGACCGATGCCACCGCGAGGACAGATGCGGTTATGAGCCCGAATCCGAGCGCGGGGACCAGGTTATTCATTCCGCTCCCGATTCGTGGTGACTCTGCCGGCCTAACCGGTCAGTGCCGTGATCTGATTCGCCGACACCGAGCCGACGAGATGGATCTTGCCCGAGACGTAGTGCGCGGCCTCGAACGCCCCGGTGGAGTTATGCCACTGGTTGAACGCAATCGGTCCGCCCGCGCCCACGTACTGGATCTGTTTGCCGGAGCCGAGCGCGCTCTTTCCGGACGCAAAGTCGTAAACGACGGTCTTTCCCGCACCCGCCGCCGTAACGCGCGTGATGAAGGGATCGAACTTCTCCGGGCTCGTGCTGTTGGCAGCGATCATCGCAAGGCCCATCACGTTCACTGCGTCGTAGTACGTCATGGAATAAGGATCCGAGGCCCACTGTTTCGGGCTCGGCACTTGGTTCTTCGCCGCCAGGAGTGACGAGTTGTAGACGTTCCAGGCCGGCCCACTCGGAGGAGCGTAGGGCTGCATGCCAGTGAAGAACTTGGCCATGTCGCTGGGACCGATGGCTTGCGAGACCGCCTTCAACCACGGCCCCTGGAGGGTGATCTCGGTGCCTATCACTGGGATCATTCCGTGAAGCTGCTGCAGCTCGCTGAGATAGGTGGATGCGGTTTGAGGATCTATCTCGGTGAAGATGACTTGGGGATGAGTGGCGAGCATCTGCTCGATCTCGGTCCGGTACGAGCTTTGGCCAAGGGCGATCTTCTGATTGCTCACGATCTTTCCACCGAGCTTGGTGAATGCCTTGACGAGTGTCGGCACATCGGACTGGGAGCCGACATCGTTACCGAACACGGCCGCGGCGCGCGTGTATCGCTGATTGTGCGCCCACAGCGCGAGTGCGTATCCCTTCACATCATCCGCCGGCGTGAGACGCCAAAAGTAGGAGTACTTCGACTGGTCGAAGGCGGCCTGGCCGGTGTCCACGAACATCGGGATCTTGCCCTGGTCCAACAGCGGAACGGTGGCCAAAGCCTCATCACTACTCGGGCCGAGCACCCCGACGAGGTTGTTAGTCGTGGCCATCATCTTGTTGGCCGCGGGGACCGCGTCGGCAGGATCGCCGCGTGTGTCCTCCTCCTGACACTTGAGATTGTGGCTCAACACGCCGCCCTGCTTGTTGATCGTGTTCGCCGCGGGGATGCAGCCGGCCATCATCTCCGGACCGAAAGATGCGTCCGGGCCCGAGAAGGGATTGAACGCGCCCACAACTAGCGATCCAGTGGACGCACTGCTGCCTCCACCGGAATTACCGCTGCAGGCGGCGAGCAGAAGAGAAGCCATCGTTAGCCCGGCCATCGCCAGCACTCGTGCATTTCTCATCTCTTCCCCCTATGCGCTGTGAGGACTATGTGACCCGACGCTGGAGATTGCTGGTGCCGAAGCTCGCACGATTCGAACGAGGATCGGACTTGGTCGAAAACCATTGCAAGGATTTAGGTCCTGCGGACAAGCAGACACTGCCCCGACCGCATCCATCAGCGTCCGAAAGCCGATCCTGTCGCCGGCTTTGCCGGTGGGGATCTCGTTCCCGAAGCTTCGATCCTCTTTTATGGGAGCGTTCTGAAAGAGGTTGAAGGGATCGGGCATCTGCCACTCGGCCAATCCCCAGGGGGCCAGGGCCTCGGTGAAGTTGGTGCGGCAGCTGCGATGGTCCCCCACGCCGTAGTCCCTCTCGTAGCGACGCTGATCGCACATCGAGGTGATGACATCGTGCATGCCGACGTCGTCGTGGACGATCTCGAACATCGGGTTGCGCCAGTTGGTCTGGAGTACGTCGCCGACCGCCAGATTCAACCGAAGCGTGGCGGAGCGGGTGTGAGTAGTGGAGAGCCACTCTGTTCGATCCACCGCGGCGAAGGCGATGAAGTCGGCCACCTGCTGTCCTTCGACGTCGACGATCTCGAGTAAGTCGCCGGCGGCGACCTCGAAGGCGGCCCCGAACCCCCCGGGAATGAGGATCTCCTCGGCCGCGACCTCTGCAGAAAGCGCCTGTGGCTCCGCTGTCATTTTCTATATCCTATATATCTGCTGACGCTTGTCTAGCTTCATTTTCGAGGAAGCGCATGCGGTCTCGGCCCTTCCCGGGAACCAGCTCCGTCTGAGAAAGGAGCTCCGGCCCGAGGAAGCAGTTCCGTTCGTTAGGGACCTGGGTCAGCCTCGGCGGCTTCGGAACGATTGCACGGCCTCCGCATGATCAACGAGGGGCTCGGGGTAGTCGATGGCTTTGCGGACATCGGGGGCGAGTTTCCACGGCTCGTGCACCGCGGATCCTTTGACTCCCGCAAGTTCAGGCACATACCTCCGGACGTAATCCCCGTTCGGGTCGAAACGATGGGCTTGCCGGATCGGGTTGAAGATCCGGTTGGGCCGTGTGTCGTTCCCGGTGCCGGCAACCCATTGCCAGTTGCCGGCGTTGTTGGCGATGTCGCCGTCGACGAGCAGGTCCCAGAAGTGTCGTGCACCGAGGCGCCAGTCGATATAGAGGTCCTTGGTCAGGAAAGACGCAGTGATGAGACGGGCCCGGTTGTGCATGTAGCCCTCCCGGGCGAGTTGGCGAATACCCGCGTCCACTATCGGGATGCCCGTGAGCCCCCGTTTCCACGCGTCGAGATCATCGGGGGCGTTTCGCCATCTGTCGTTTCGCGGTCGATAGTCGGTCGTCGACAGGTCGGGCCGGGCGGCCAGTACCTGCTGGTGAAAGTCACGCCAGCAAAGCTGCCGGATGAATGCCTCCGCACCGGGGCGGCCCGATGCACGCGCCACCATCTCGAGAGGCGACAGGCATCCGAAGTGGAGATAGGGGCTGAGCCGGGACGTGGCGTCACCTGCAAGATCGTCATGACGGTCCCCGTATTCCGCCAGACCTTGCGATAGCCACCGCGACAGACGGCGCCGGCCGACCGCTTCGCCTCCCTCGGGGAGATCGGGAGAGCACTCCCCCGCAACGAGCTCTCTCGCCGCTGGGATCCGACCCTTGCGGGGGCCGCGTGGTGTCCGGATCCTTCTGGGCGTGGCCGCGAGTGATCGCTTGGCCGCCACTTCCCATCTCCGCCAGTACGGCGTGAAGACTCGAAAATGGTCCCCTCCCGAGGGCTCGAGCTCGCCGGGTTCGATGACGGCGAGACCCGGAAGCGTGACGAGGCTCAGAGCGGCGGCGGCGCACGCACATCGGAGGCGATTGTGGCGTTGCCGGCCGTAGCTGCTGTAATCCTCGGTGACGTATAGGGCGTCGGCGCCCGTGGACGCCGCCAACTCGAGGGTCTCCCGCAAAGGATCGCCGCGCCGAACAAAGAGCGTGCCTCCTTGGTCCTCGAGCTCGGCCCTCAGGACGTGCACACAATCGACCAGGAACTTGGTGCGATTCGGACGAGCGAAGTCGCCACCCATGATGTGGTCATCGAACACGAACAGCGGAACCACGGCGTCCGAAGCCCGGATCGCCGACGCCAGGGCCGGGTGATCGTGAACCCTGAGGTCGCGATTGAAGAGAACGACCGCAGACTTCAAATGACTCTCCTTTGCTTTGGGGGCAGGGTCGACAACGCTCCTGGACCAACGGCAACCTATTCGGCTGCACTGAGCTTGAAGGATGTATCCCAATGGCTGGAACTACAGAGCGATGGCCGCGGGGCTGTTTACCAATTTCTGTCACACCCCCTCCCTATGGTGGTGATAACCCACTAGGAGGCAATCGAAATGAATCAAATCGCTCAGGTCGTCGACCTGATCCAGTCCGGCCTGAAGCCCGGACAACCCCATGAAAGCCATGGGCTCACGCTGGTGCCGCTGTTCGGTGGCACGTCGGCGAAGCAATACCTGACCGCCGAAGAGGGTTTCGCCACGGGCGTGCTGACCATCACGGAGATGGGCGGCGGAAACGTTCCCGAGGTCGCCGCCGTCAACTCCGCCCAAGTGCCCGTCCTGCTGCTCGATGGCGAACACATCGAAGGAGCGATGCAGAACCGTGTACTGAACACCACCGTCTTGATCGCCGCAGGCGAGAAGACCATCTTGCCGGTCTCCTGCGTTGAGCACGGCCGCTGGCACCAGGAGGAGGGCGCCGCCTTCGCGGCCTCGGAAGACATCGCCTACTCGAGGCTCCGCTCGAAGAATGCGGTTTCCGCGGCCCGGAGCGCACGGAGAGAAGGGAGCCGGCGGGTCGACCAAAGCGAGGTGTGGGAGGACGTTGCCCTGAAGCACCAGGAGCGGGCGGTGCTCCACTCCCCCACCGGCGCGATGAAAGATGCTTACGACATGAGCCGAGGCGACATCGACAAGATGCTCGCCGAGTTCAGTAAGCCACAGCCGGGTCAGACCGGAACCATCGCTTGCGTCTCCGGTAGGTGCGTCGCACTCGACACATTCGATCGACCCGAAACGCTGAGCAAGCTGTGGACACGGTTGCTCCGTGGCTACGCGATGGATGCGTTGGGCTCGGCTCAGATGTCATTGCCTGAGGGGGCCGTGCAGCAATTCCTGAACGAGGCGGCCTCTGGACACAACACGTCTCACCCAGGCGTGGGTCTGGGAGTCGACGTGATGCTGACGGCGTCCAACGCAGCGGGCCACGCCCTCACGTGGGAAGAGGGAATCATCCACCTGGCCCTCTTCGCTCGAAGCCAAGAGCCGGTGCAAGGGGGCCACAACACCGGAACCATCGAGTCACCGCTGCACCGCCGCCGCCACGTCATGTGAATTGCCAAGTAACCGCGTTGCTCGCGATCTCATTGGCTTGGCCTCAAGACGCCGGGCCACCGAGCCGGAATAGCCAGACATAAGTGGTAGGCCTACGAGGCTCGTCTGCGAAGGACGTCTAGATCGGCTCGCGGCAAACTGACAGGTACTAAGGGGCCGCTAAGCAGCTTCGCGCATCACTTCTTGAGCGGCACGGAAACCGCTGCGAAGAGCCCCCTCCATCAAGCCGGCCATCGCTCCCGCAAGGTACTCGCCTGCGAAGTACAGCGAGCCCAAAGAGGATCCCAATGCGGAGTCATCTTCGGCAGCGGCGCCAACAGTGTGCGCAGAGTATGCGCCTCGCGACCAAGGATCCAAGGTCCAATCTGTAAGCACTGCTAGATCGGATTCGAGAGGTAGTCCTGGGAACAGTGCACGTATCCGCTCGATCCAGCGCGACTCGTCTCGGGAGGTGCCAAGTCGGGCTAATGCGGAAGGTGAGCCTGCGAAAGAATTCAGGACCGGCTGCGCGGCGCCGGTGATGTCAGTCGCTATCCAGGACCAGAAACGGTCCGGGACGCTCATCGCAGCTGTGATCTCCTGCTGAGCGCCGAGGGGGATGTGGAGTTTTGCGGCGAGGCCGTAACCGGTTCGAGTCATCGCCTCGATCTTCCTCGAAGGAAGCGCCGGCGTGATGGCCAAGTCTGCCAGGATCGGTAACGGCAAGGCGATGATGGCACGGTCGAACTGCAGGGGGCCGGCGGGCGTAGCGAGACGTACCCCAGGTTCTTCTCGATCGATTCCGGTGACGGGACAATCGAGGCGCACGCGGTCGCCCAAGGAAGCGGCGATCCTCACCGCCAGTTGCTGGTTCCCGCCCGCGATGCGATGGCTCGGGAGGGGCTCGAACGATGCCACGTGCTCCACGACATCGGGATGGAGCTTGTCGGCTTCGAGTGCGCAGGAGACCTCGATTCTCGCCCTCACCGCCTCGGTTGTTGGCGCGTCCAATCCGAGCCCTGCGAGCACGTCTGCTAAGGATTCTGATTTCGCATGCCGAGCCGCGGTGGCCAACCTGTTGCCGGCTTCGACCAGACTGGCTGTATCAACTCCGGAGACTCCACGCGGTTGACGGACGTAGTAACTCATGCCGGTGTCAGCGAGCTGCAGGTCAAACCTCTGCACGTAGTCGCGCAGAGTGTCGTAGTCGGCAAGAACGAACTCGGCTCCGCGCTCGATGACCGTGTCCCCTTGGGTTCCGGCTAAGCTCTCTGACCAGACTCGCCCACCGACGCGGTCACGCGCCTCGAGAACCGTTACGTCGTATCCCGCATTGGCAAGTTCGTCGGCCGCCGCAAGCCCGGCGAAACCTGCCCCAACCACGCCGATGCGCACGACGGCTACTAGGGTTTCACGAAGGTCAACAAACCTTCTAGCTCGACGGTGCCGGGAGCTTTTAGACGAGACTCGGCTCGACCAATCGCTTCGGTGGTTGATGACCCCGCGATCATGACCTGCTTTGGGAGTGGAGAAACCGATGAGACTCGATCCGGCATCACAACAATCTAGTCGGACGAGCGCCAACAACCCCGCCTTCCTTTAACTGCGGGGCCTCTGCCGATACAAGGAGTCGAGATGGCAGGAGAACTCATCAGTGGAGGACAAACAGCAAAAGGGCGAGCAGGGCAAGTGGCATTAAGAGGCCGCCAGCAGACACCCTGTCGTGTGTGAGAGCCAATTAGCGCGCCGATGCGCCGTGTTGTTTACCTCACGCTCGGTGGAGAAATTAAGCAACCGATCGAGACGGCTGATAGCTCAGCAGCGCCGCAGACGGAAGACAGCAACCTTTCGGAGCGTTGAGGAGGACGCCTGGGAAGCTTCTTCCCAGGCCAGGGGCTGATCAGGATCTAGCTCGAACTGCCCGAGGTATTGAACCTGATCCGACAACATTTTGAAAAGTCGAAGCGCACGTCCGTCCTTCTGATAGTCAAGGATCGCTCGGTTCCCACGAGTGATCCTCTGATCACCCGTCTGGCCCTCCCCGCAATAGATCACTGGGTCGGAATCCAAGTCGTCGTGGAAGCCGTATCGGGCCGAGGCGACCCGATGGCTGAATAGGAGGATGTTGGGAGATTTCCGTGAAGGGCTGATGCCATTTTGCCTGTTGCCTCCAAAGCGATCGTGGACGCGTCGGCGCGAGAGTCTTTCCCCTTCCACGATGTCCCACAACTCTACCCGGTAGCGCGGCTCGGTCTTCATCCTGCCTCGGTGGTCGTGGATGGCTGAACCTCGGCGGGACCAAGACTGAGCTTAGGATGCGGCAAAGGAATTTCCCATATTTGGCTGACGATCCGCATCATCATTTGATGGCGCTTGTCAAGAGCTTGGGCTGTCCATTCATCGACCGGCAATAGGTCGAGCTTTTCAACTGCGGTGACTGTCTTTGTCCGCTTTCCATCTCGAATGTCAATGGCCAAAGCTCGGGTCAAATCGTATGTCGATTTTGCGTAGCGCTTTTTCTTCTCGGGAAAACTGAGGTTTCCGCCCGAAGAGTTCGGACTACTATGCAACAGCGTGAGATTCCCAAGACGGTACATGTAGTCGGTAATGTCAAGAGATCCTCCGAAGGTGTTCTTCCATTCACGAGAGGGGGACTGAGGGAGGATGTGTTCGATCGAGAGCTTCTCCTTAAAATAGCTATCGAACCCTCCTCCCTTACCGGTCTCCTCCTCGACGAACTGGGTAATGGCTGCCAGCAGATACTTCAGGAGACGTGGTGAAACAAGCCTGGTGTCTTCAAGCGCTCCCCACACCAGGTCGGATCTATCTTCAATTGCGGGTCGGATGCTGGAATGTATGAATTCTTCTACGTCTTCCGCGACACGACAGTTACGAATGTTCTCCGTCCAGGTAGGTAGAGCCGACTCCAAAGCGTTCCACTGAAGACCCGTGAGGGCGTAAACGAAGACCAGATTTTCGATCCACCTCGTAATCTCCAGGAAGCCAGTCTTTGTCAAATGACGAGCTGCCAGCAACAAGGCGAGGTGCTGTCGCACACCTGTCTTTTGGTAGAGGATTCCTCTGAGAAACTGATTCTCGGTTCCATCTTCGTTCTGGCCTTGGTTGAAGTTCGCGTAAGCGAAGGCGCCGAAGAGCAATTTATCCATAAACTTCAGGGGTGATCTTCCATATCCCAAGGCCTTCTTGTTTTCCTCTGTCCCGATCCAGGAGAAGAGTCCGGAGGCCGTTGGCATCCGATCAAAGTGATTGTTCGCAACAAGGTAGTAACGGAGAAATCTGATGGGTCGTGTTTCACCCCCATCCCGCAAGGCTTTAACCATCTCTCGCCAGAGGCCATTGAGCTCGGTTCGTTCGCCAAGCTCAGTCTCCCTGAAGAGAAGATTTTTCAGAAGATCCAGGGCATCCAGCCCCACTCCTCGATCGTTCAGAGTCTCGAAAATGGTGAAAGCTGTGCGCATATCTTGTGTTTCGATCGAGATAAGTTCAACGTTGTCCCACAAGAAACCGAAGAACCTTTGAAGTTGCTCTGGATTCTCACCGAATCGGTTGTTGAGGAACAGTTGAATGAACTTGTAGGCGCGCGCCATATTGAATCCGGGCAAAGCAGCATCGGGAACAGTAAGCACTTCGCCGTGACCATCCCCAATCGACTGCAATACCTTTGCTAGCTCTGCATACTGTGGCTGGACACGATATCTATAGGAGACTCCCCCTTTATGAACAAAGGCGCTCTTGAGAGCCATATCAAGTGGGGTGGTATCCCAACCTGGATCCAGTTGTTTAAAGCGATCACGCAGCCCGGCGATCAAGATGTATAGCGTCGTGATCCGTTGCTGACCATCGACGAGGTGATACCCGTCCTCCTCCCGATGAAGAACCATTGATCCTAGGAAATACTCATCGCTGCCACCAGACATGAAGGAGCGAAACAGATCCTCCAGTAACTGATTTACATGCCGTTTCTTCCATACATATTCGCGCTGGAAGTCAGGAACCACATAGAAACGCTGGAAAATGGCCTCAACAAGCATTGCATCAGCATCGATCTTTGCAGTCACCATTACGGCCCCCTCGCGGCGAGTTCTACGATCGATTCAAGTACTCAGGTCTGGGCGTTCGGGTGTTTGCGCCAACGTCAGACAACCATACGGCAGTCCGTGTACGAGTGAGTTGGCCTTCAACGTCGACCAATATCATTTCAGCTCGAACCCGCCCAGAAGCGGCTCTCCTTGCTGTAGAACGTCTCTCAACGCTTCGCCCACCTCCAGCACATCTCCTCCAGGGGTTCTCTTGATCTCTAGTCGCCAAGTGATTCTTGGAAGGACACTATCGTCGCCTTGCGAGACGTTCCTCGGGATAGATGTGGAGGTTGGTTTGCATGCGTCATCACGTGAACCGGCCTATCACAAAAAGGCCAGAGGCTAGGGTTGGTGGGCGGTGACGGGTTCGAACCGCCGACCCCTGCGTTGTAAGCGCAGTGCTCTACCGCTGAGCTAACCGCCCATGCTTATCAACAAACTACCTGTTCAGGCCCACCTTCCGACGGTCGGGCGGTG
>JAXDJR010000146.1:0-3980 GCA_034667545.1 Actinomycetota bacterium | reverse complement strand
AGCCAGGTTGAGGATGTTGGTGACGCCGAACTGGAGGCTGAACCCGACCGATGCCACCGCGAGGACAGATGCGGTTATGAGCCCGAATCCGAGCGCGGGGACCAGGTTATTCATTCCGCTCCCGATTTGTGGTGACTCTGCCGGCCTAACCGGTCAGTGCTGCGATCTGATTCGCCGACACCGAGCCGACGAGATGGATCTTGCCCGAGACGTAGTGGGCGGCCTCGAACGCCCCCGTGGAGTTGTGCCACTGGTTGAACGCGATCGGTCCACCCGCGCCCACGTACTGGATCTGTTTGCCGGAGCCGAGCGCGCTCTTTCCGGACGCAAAGTCGTACACGATTGTCTTGCCGGTCCCCGCTGCCGTGACGCGCGTGATGAAGGGATCGAACTTCTCCGGACTCGTGCTGTTGGCGGCGATCATCGCAAGGCCCATCACGTTCACTGCGTCGTAATAGGTCATGGAGTAGGGATCCGAGGCCCACTGTTTCGGGCTCGGCACTTGGTTCTTCGCCGCCAGGAGGGAGGAGTTGTACACCTTCCACGCTGGCCCGCTCGGAGGAGCGTAGGGCTGCATCCCGGTGAAGAACTTGGCCATGTCGCTGGGGCCGATAGCTTGCGAGACCGCCTTTAGCCACGGCCCCTGGAGGGTGATCTCGGTGCCCATGACCGGAATCATTCCGTGAAGCTGCTGCAGCTCGCTGAGATAGGTGGACGCGGTTTGCGGATCTATCTCGGTAAAGATGACTTGGGGATGCGTGGCGAGCATCTGCTCGATCTCGGTCCGATACGAGCTTTGGCCAAGAGCGATCTTCTGATTGCTCACGATCTTTCCACCGAGCTTGGTGAACGCCTTGACGAGCGTCGGCACATCGGACTGGGAGCCGACATCGTTACCGAAAACGGCCGCGGCCCGCGTGTATCGCTGATTGTGCGCCCACAGCGCGAGTGCGTAGCCCTTCACATCATCCGCTGGGGTCAGACGCCAGAAGTAGGAGTACTTCGACTGGTCGAAGGCGGCCTGGCCGGTGTCCACGAACATCGGGATTTTCCCTTGGTCCAGCAGCGGAACGGTGGCCAAAGCCTCATCACTGCTGGGGCCGAGCACCCCGACGAGGTTGTTGGTCGTGGCCATCATCTTGTTCGCCGCGGGGACAGCGTCGGCCGGATCGCCGCGTGTGTCCTCCTCCTGACACTTGAGGTTGTGGCTCAACACGCCACCTTGCTTGTTGATCGTGTTTGCAGCAGGGATGCAGCCGGCCATCATCTCCGGCCCGAACGATGCGTCCGGGCCCGAAAAGGGATTGAACGCGCCCACAACTAGCGATCCAGGGGACGCACTGCTGCCCCCACCGGAATTGCCGCTGCAGGCGGCGAGCAGAAGAGAAGCGGTCGTCAGCCCCGCCACCGCGACCACTCGTGCATTTCTCATCTCTTCCCCCTATGCGCTGTGAGGACTACGTGACCCGACGCTGGAGATTGCTGATGCGAAGCTCGCGCGATCCGAACGAGGATCGGGCTTGGACGAAAACCATTGCAAGGATTTAGGTCCTGCGGACAGGCAGACACCGCGCCGACCGCATCCATGAGTGTCCTGAAGACGATCTTGTCGCCGGCCTTGCCGGTGGGGATCTCGTTCCCGAAGCTTCGATCCTCTTTTATGGGAGCGTTCTGAAAGAGGTTGAAGGGATCGGGCATCTGCCACTCGGCCAATCCCCAGGGGGCCAGGGCCTCGGTGAAATTCGTACGACAGCTGCGATGTTCCTTCACGCCGTAGTCCCTCTCGTAGCGACGCTGGTCGCACATCGAGGTGATGACATCGTGCATGCCGACGTCGTCGTGGATGATCTCGAACATCGAGTTGCGCCAATTGGTCTGGAGCACGTCGCCGACCGCCAGATTCAACCGAAGCGTGGCGGAGCGGGTGTGAGTAGTGGAGAGCCATTCCGTTCGATCCAGCGCGGCGAAGGCGATGAAGTCGGCCACCTGCTGTCCTTCGACATCGACGATCTCGAGTAAGTCGCCGGCGGCCACCTCGAAGGCGGCCCCGAACCCGCCGGGAATGAGGATCTCCTCGGCCGCGACCTCTTGAGAAAGCGCCTGTGGCTCCGGCATCATTTTCTATATCCTATATATTTGCCGCCGCTTGTCTAGCTTCAATTCCTAGGAAGCGCATGCGGTCCCGGCCGTCCAGGGAGCAGCTCCGTCGAGGGAAGCAGCTCGGTCCCGAAGGAAGCAGCTGCTCGTTGCCTACCCTGGTCAGCCTCGGCGGCTTCGGAACGATTGAACGGCCTCCGCGTGATCAACGAGGGGCTCGGGGTAGTCGATGGCTTTGCGGACATCGGGGACGAGCTTCCACAGCTCGTGCACGGCGGATCCTTTAACCCCTGCGAGTTCGGTCACGTACCTCCGGACGTAATCCCCGTGCGGGTCGAAACGATGGGCTTGCCGGATCGGGTTGAAGATGCGATTCGGCCGCGTGTCGTTCCCGGTGCCGGCAACCCATTGCCAGTTGCCGGAGTTGTTGGCAATGTCGCCGTCGACGAGCAGGTCCCAGAAGTGTCGTGCACCAAGACGCCAATCGATATAGAGGTCCTTGGTCAGGAAAGAGGCAGTGATGAGACGGGCCCGGTTGTGCATGTAGCCCTCACGGGCCAGTTGGCGCATACCCGCGTCCACTATCGGGATGCCCGTGAGCCCCCGCTTCCAGGCGTCGAGGTCATCGGGGGCGTTGCGCCACCTGTCGTTTCGCGGTCGATAGTCGGTCGTTGACAGGTCGTGTCTTGCAGCCAGTACCTGTAGGTGGAAGTCACGCCAGCAGAGCTGCCGGATGAAGGCATCCGCACCGGGCCGCCCCGATGCACGCGCCACCATCTCGAGGGGCGACAGGCATCCGAAGTGAAGGTAGGGACTAAGGCGGGATGTGGCGTCACCGGCAAGATCATCGTGACGATCCCCGTACTCGGCAACGCCATTCGATAGCCACCGTGACAGGTGCCGGCGGCCGACCGCTTCGCCTCCCTCGGGGAGATCGGGAGAGGACTCCCCCGCGACGAGCTCTCCCGCCGCTGGGATCCGACCCTTGCGGAGGCCGCTTGGGATCCGGATCTTTCGAGGCGTGGCCGCGAGTGATCGCTTGGCCGCCACTTCCCATCGGCGCCAGTAGCGCGTGAAGACTCGAAAATGGTCTCCTCCCGAGGGTTCGAGCTCTCCAGGTTCGATGACGGCGAGACCCGGAAGCGTGACGAAGCTGAGACCGGCGGCATCGCAAGCACGACGGAGGCGATCCTGGCGCTGCAAGCCGTAGCTGCTGTAATCCTCGGTGACGTATATGGCGTCGGCGCCGGTAGTGGCCGCCAGCTCCATAGTCTCCCGCACGGGATCACCGCGCCGGACGAAGATCGTCCCACCTCGGCCCTCGAGCTCGGCCCTCAGCGCGAGCACGCAATCAACCAGGAACTTGGTGCGATTCGGACGAGCGAAGTCGCCACCCAGGATGTGACCATCGAACACGAACAGCGGAACGACGGTGTCCGCAGCCCGGATCGCCGACGCCAGGGCCGGGTGATCATGAACCCTGAGGTCGCGATTGAAGAGAACGACCGCAGACTTCAAATCACTCTCCTTTGCTCTGAGCAGGGTCGACAACGCGCTACGGTCAACGGCAACCTATTCGGCTGAACTCAGCTTGAAAGATGTATCGAAGGCTGGAACTTCAGAGCGATCTCCGACTGTTTACCAATTTCTGTCACACCCCTTCCCTATTGTGGTGATAACCCAATAGGAGGGAATCGAAATGAATCAAATCGCTCAGGTCGTCGACCTGATCCAGTCCGGTCTGAAGCCCGGACAACCCCATGAAAGCCATGGGCTCACGCTGGTGCCGCTGTTCGGTGGCACGTCGGCGAAGCAATACCTGACCGCCGAAGAGGCGTTCGCCACGGGCGTGCTGACCATCACGGAGATGGGCGGCGGAAACG
>JAXDJR010000145.1:0-15945 GCA_034667545.1 Actinomycetota bacterium | reverse complement strand
GCTACGCCCCCCTTCATGTCGCACGCACCCCTGCCGTAGAGCTTCCCGTCCCTGATCTCGGCACCAAAAGGATCGCTAGTCCACGCGTCGCGTGGCTCGACGGACACTGCATCGATGTGCCCGTTGAAGAGAAGGGCTCTGCCGCCCCCGGCCCCCGGAAACCGAGCGACCATCTGCGGTCGGCCTACGAAGTCCAATCCCGAGGGTACGAGCGGTTTCCCGGCCATCCCTTGCGCGGAGGGTGCCCAAAGGTCAATCTCCGCGCCCGCTTCTCCTAGAAGTTCGGCCAGATACCCCTGAAAGGCGAGTTCGTCTCGCGGAGGATCGCCGGGAAGACGTGCAGTGGTGTCCAAACCGACCAATTTGGACGCAAGGGCAACGAGGTCGGCGCGTCCTGCCTCGATTTCCTCACAGACGCGCCGTTCACCCGCGCTCAAGGACACGTGCGGCATCTTACCGATCCGAGCCATCGCCTCTGAAGGGGCTGGCTCGCTACGAACGGGCAGGACGAGCCATGTTGGATCCTTGTAACGAGGTCGGTCGCACGGTTTACCCTCTCTGGTCATGGCTGAGGTGATCTTCGAGCGCATCGCTGCCGTCGTCACTGTGCATGATCTCGCCGCTGCTCTTGATCGATATCGACGACTGGGCTTTGCGACCGAGGTGAACGAGCCCGCGCAGTACGGCTTCGTCGAGCGGGACGCCGTGCAGCTGCACCTCGTCCAAGACGACCCCGACGACCCTGGCGCGAGAGGGGGCGTCGTGTACGTCTACGTCTCTGACGCCGATGCCCTGCGCGCCGATTGGGCATCAGCGGGCGTTGAAGGTCGGTTCATCGGGCCGCACGACACTCCCTACGGCCTCCGGGAGTTCGTCTATACCGACCCCGATGGCATCGTGCTCCGAGTCGGCTCGCCGGTTAGCTCGGAGTAGGTCGCCCCGCGGAGGCCGCTCTCGACGCGTAGCTCGGGGTCGAGCGGTAGGCGTGCCACCCGCCAGCGGCGATCGCCAGGCGTGGTCTTGTGTAGCACCGTGCTTCCTGCCTCGCTGATGTGTATCGCCCGACCTGCCGTACGAATGGCAGCTCCAGGAACTCGTGAACATGCGCTAGCACCGGGTCTGTCAAGACCAGGTCAGCGACAGTCACGGGCACCCCTCGGGACGAAACATCTCCTGCGGTCACGTTAGGTCCCCCCCCAAGCGGGCCGTGACACCCGAGAGACCTGCTCAGATAGTTTGAGGAGATGCCAGAGATAGGGATCCTGTACGTGTTGGCGCCGATCTTCGTCCTGCTACTAGTTCTTGCGATTGACCTCTGGGTCTATATGGATGCCCTAGGCCGTTACCGTCAGGGCACTCCCGTCGTTTTCTCAAGTGGCGATTTCAGAGTGGATACGCCCGCCGCGTGGTTCTTTGGCTGCCTGTTTTTGTGGATTGTGTTCTTTCCGCTGTACATCACGCGGCGATGAGCGCCTCTCTCCAAAGCCGGGAGAGTGGCGGACATGCCCTAGCCAGCCAAGCAGGGCAAGGGCCCGCTACTACTCGGTGCGGGAAAGGCACGATGGGCGGCTAACCGACGGCCTGCTTTGGAGAGATCCTCCGTGAAAACGTGTGGTTAGCCACGATGGTCGTACCTCACCATGCGCGAGCTTTGGTCATCATTTGGTCATCATTCGATGTGCAAACCGTAACAATCAGGGATGACCGGTGACAGCGGAAGGCTGACGGCGTCAAGTCGAGTCCGCGTACCTGAACGGCAAACATACGGTAGCGACGTCGCAGAGCTTCCGCTGTTGTGGTCTCCGAAATAGAGAGGGCCTCACAGACAAAGTCGTAAAGGTGAAGAGTGGAGCACTTCGTTCGTGAGTAACGGCACTCCTCTCTTAGGAATCAGGCGCGCTGTGTCCGTCCTGAAGGCGAGCTATGAGGAGCGCCACCACTCCGCGACGATCGGAGGCATCCGATATTGCATCTTGCCGATGGCGCGGTCTTGCCACACCTCGAGGGGCCACTTCTTTTCTCCGAAATGACGGCTGGTTAAGCGACTGACGGCTGCGAGTTCGTTTCGAACCTGAATCTCTGGCATGTTGGCTCGCGCAACGACGTCCTCATAAGCGATTGTCTCATCGGGTCTTTCGGCAGCCATCTCGAAGAGACTCGTCGCGCCCTCCCAATGCATGATGCGCGGCTTTAGCCACGCCACCATTCGTCTGCTCCACTCACCCTGTCGAGGAATGAAAATGACCTTCTCATCGCCCGCGATCAGCTCCCGCGCCTCCTGGACAAGCTCTTCGATCGTTTCCAACACGACCATCAGCCTTTCTGAGGTTTGCATACCCGCCTCCCAATGTTCTTCAGTCTCCAGAGTAGTGTATGTTGGACCTCTACCGAAAGGCGGGAGGTGAAAAATATATGTTGAATCAGACCGATTTCATTGCAAAGAGGGAAGAGGTTCGGGCGGTGCTGCCTGAGTCAGGCACCCGTTTCCGCACGCAAGACATCTCCAGCGCGGCACCGATGCTCAAGCTGTTCGGGGCCAGTCAGGATGACACCAACTACCACGCCCAGATAGGGCAGGGGCTGTTGGCCAACACCGACTACTTCCGAGTGACCCGCATCGAGGGAGAGAAGGACAACGACAGAGGCGCTCTCTGGCAGAGGGTCTAGTTTTAGACCGTTCTGTGGCAGAGGATGGGGCAGACGAGAGCCCATCCCTCTGCTGCCGTCCGGATCTGAGCTGAAGCCAATGCGCTAGCCCCGGTGCCTAACCCGTTGGCGGGCGTCGCACGACGGTAGATCCACGTCTCAAGGAGATGACAACACGTGAGTAGAAAACAGGATCGGCGTGTGGTGGAGCGCCGCGCTGATGAGCGCCGCACGATCCAGCGCCCCAGACAGGATCGACGGGAGCGGGGTTGTCGTCAGGCCGATCGCCTAACGGGTCAAGCGTTGGCGGAGGAGTTCCGACTGGCGACGTGGCTCGGGCAAATGGTCGGGTACGAGATCGTGGCGGCCCGATAGGAGGACCGTGATCAGCGTCGGTGAGAGGCGTCACTTCTTACGGCTGCAGCCTCTCCGATGCCGTACTGGAGTTGGCGCAAAGCTCTCGCTATCTTTACAACTCGGACGGTGGCAACGTCGCGCTCTGGGTTGAACTAGTCAGTTGCCCCAAGCCTGATCTGATGTCGACGACTCCTGCGTAGGTATGCGAGACGTTCACTATCCCCGCCCACTCACTCGCATCGAAAAGAGCGTGAATCTGGGTCGCACGATAGCGACGATGGCCGCCGAGCGTTTGCGTCGACGAAAGCTGGCCCGCCTTGCAGCCGACGTTCCTTGGATCGAAGAAGGGAGATGGACTATCCCCAGGGATCTCGGGAAGCTTCTTCAACCTGATTCGCAGCTCATGACCCAATGGATTGATTCACACCGGCCCGTTGGCGCAAGCCCCCGTGCGACTATACGTTTGTCGACGTCGTCGTTCGTGGACGGATGAAGTTGCGGGATGGGAGGACATTGGATGGCCACACCGATTCAAACTAGCGACAGCTTCGATTTCGCCGATCTACGTGCTCTCTACATCAACTGCACCCTTAAGCGCTCGCCCGAACCGTCACACACTCAACTGCTCATGGACAGGTCGATCGAGATCATGCGGAACAACGGCGTCGCGGTCGAGAACTTGCGAGCTGTCGATCTCGACCTCGCCATCGGCGTGTGGCCCGACATGACCGAACACGGATGGGCGAGCGACGAGTGGCCTGCCATCTTCGAGAAGGTCCTTGCCTCGGACATCCTGGTTATCGGCTGCCCGATCTGGTTGGGCGAGAAGTCATCCGTTTGCACACACCTCATCGAACGGCTATACGGCAACTCGAGCCTCCTGAACGAAAGAGGGCAGTACGCGTATTACGGCCGAACCGCAGGATGCCTGATCACTGGGAACGAAGACGGCATCAAGCATTGTTCGATGAGCATCCTTTACGCGTTGCAGCACCTCGGCTACATGATTCCCCCACAGGCCGATGCCGGGTGGATCGGGGAGGCCGGGCCAGGTCCGTCCTATGGCGACGATGGCATCGGGCTGGACAACGACTTTACGAACCGAAACACGACGTTTATGACTTACAACCTGCTGCACACAGCTCAGATGCTCAAGGACCGTGGAGGCATACCGGCTCACGGTAACCAGCGATCGGAGTGGGACGCGGGGTGCCGATGGGACAACGCGAATCCAGAACACCGGTGATATGCGAAGTTTTCTGGAAAGGGAGGTGAACATCGATCTGGCTGCGACGGGAGATGATGAGGAGTGCTTGCTAACCCTCACGAGCTACCATCCGTTACTGCGTCGTCTTGGCCCACCCTGCAACATCTATCCACAACCGGATCGTTATGGACTGCCACGAGGGACGAGAGGAGCGCATATGGATGAGTCCAACAAGATCGCAGAGCTTCTCCACGAGGTGGCCGAGACACATCATGTCGTCTATCGGATCACCGACGGCGACGATCCTGACTGGGCGTCATGGTACGCGGACTGGTTGTTGAAACTGTCCGAACTGCCGAAGCTGCTTGGATCGACTCCGGTGCGCAGCCATCTCGTCCATGAACTCGTGCAGTCGGATCGTGACTTCCTAGCGGAAGCCCCCCAAGAGCCGTGGGAGTCGTATTACGCGAGACGGCTCGTATCCATGTGGTCATCGAGATGAACTGAGGCCCTGTCCGGTCGAATCGGTATGACACCTGCGAGCGATTGACGGTGGCGGCCGAGATAGGAACGATCCGTAAGGCTGGCGAGTTCTCTTGACCCGTACCCTCGGCGCGATGGACGCAAATTGGACGCAGCCGAAGCGTTGGATTGCTGAGGTTTCCTGGATTCGTACGCTGACCAGGGGTTTCCACGCCGTAAGAACCCAGCTGATGGGGAGTGCTGCGGCGGATGCGCAGTGCTCATCGCCCGAGTGACGGATACGAACTATCAGCGCATTTGCATTAATTCAAACCTGTCCATCTCGGGAGAGTGCTCTCCTCGTGGCAGTGCTGCACCGCACAGGCATAAACAGTCCCCCCGCGCCTTCGCCAAGTAGTTTGTGATCGACTTAAGGGCGGGTTAGCTCAGCGGTAGAGCACTTGCGCTTACAACGCAATGAGGACGAACCCCTGACGAGGGACGTTGCGAGAAGTAGCTGGTCAACGCGTACTTCGTGATCATCAATGACATCCGTGGACCTCCCGTGACAGCGAGTCCCACCTATCGCCGAGTGGTTCGATGCTGCCTCCTCCTATCTTCGGCTGGCCACAGCAGATACACCATCCGCAGCTATGCGTAGGGAAGTGATCGAACGAAACTCACGAGGTGTTGGAGACGGTTCTAATGGAAGTCAGGTCAGCGCGTCGGTCCTCGGATAGCCGACGCGCTGGCCCGCTCAGGGGGCGGCTTACTTCTGAACCGCCCCTCCGCCGAAACCCCCTCCATGGGGCGAGGCAACAGGCACATCGTGCGCCTGGCTGCAATCGGAAGCAATGGGGAGCTGAGAGAGGTCGCGCAAGAATCTTCCGAAGTGGAAAGGCAGGAGAATCTCGCTGGGCTATCCGAGGCTAGGAAGGCATGTAACAGCCTCGGCATCGACCTCCTTATCCCTTCGCTTTGCGTTCGATGACTTGGAGCCTGCGCATCAGAAGCTGGTGCGGGTTCTGAATCCATACCGCGCGCAACTGAAATTCCTCTTGTGCTCCCCAGAAGTTAGTGACGGATACAAACTCCTCCGCGAGAAGAGCTTGGGACTCGTCGCCGAGAGGTGTGACAGACAGGACCTCAGCCATCTCGATCGGGAGGAGGGCATCGAGCTGCCCATTGAGGTTGGCCTCAGCCTCCTCACACAAGTAGCTGGCGATCAGATCCTTGTCGCGGGCATGACGGCATGGGAGAACCCATTCGCATAAGAAAGCACCTCTTCGAAATCCACCTGGCAGCTTTCCGGAATCTCTCAACCTTTGAGACCCCATCAGCATCAAGTCACAAGCGCAGCCCACTCGCAAGCAAAGCGATATCTGTTGGGAACCCGGGGGGGTGTTTGACAACTCCGTTGAGGGAGTGGGAGACCGCTGGTCACGCGCACATACCCGCGGGTCAGGGATTGTCCTGACTCCCCAAATACCCGCCTGTCTGACCCCCTAGAGATCCCATCATGGGGGCTTCTGATCTGGTTTTCCGGGGGCCGCGGCGTGTGGCCTTTAGACGTGGCCCTGACGATGAGCCCCCGGACTGTCCTCCCCACGGCTTCATCTGCGCTCTGAGCTTGCGCCGCTCCAGGTCCGAGTGCCGCCCCAGATGCCGAGCGTCTGATTCGTTCCGAGCGCGTAGCCGAGGCATTCCCATCCTCACCGGGCACCTCGTGCAGATAGCCCGAGCAGCTTTGGAAGAGCCACCCTGGTACGGAAAGAACAGGGGGTCCGGTCCGAGAGCGTTCCGCCCGCCGCGCCCACGACCCAATCAGCGACGCGCGGCAACGAGATAAGGGACTGGCCACTGTCCGTAATCTTCGCAACGCGCGAGGGGAAGGGTTGGATATAGGGGAGTTGCGCGTTGTGGGGCTCCACCGCTACCGCCTGAACGGTGGAGCCATCTCGCCGCGGCGCCTTCTACTTTGGCGAGCTTCTCCACCGCGGCAGGTTCTAACACGTTCTGCATGGAGGTTGTCGGGGGCCCGCACCGTGGGACGGAACCCCGACGGACGGAACCCCGACGGAATCGGCTCGGTGAGGCGTGGGGTGTCGGTAACTGCCGGGCGCTCTTTCCGCACACTTCGGTCGTCATCTCCATAGCGATAGATAAGAAGGTTTCGCGACCTGCCGCCTGTCACCGAATTAAGCGCGGCATTCTCTTCCGATAGGGCGCATAGTGGAAAAACAGTGCAACGGACTCAGAACCGATGGGTCCCTTGCGGTTGGAGCACAACCGAAACGGAAGGCGGCCCGGTATGGCAGTTTCCAAGAACGATCACCTCTTGACCCCCGGGGAAGTGGCAGCGCTATTCCGCGTCGATCCCAAGACCGTGACCCGTTGGGCAAGGGACGGCAAGATCTCGTCGATCAGGACATTGGGAGGCCATCACCGCTACCGCTCGAGCGAGATCCATTCGCTCTTTTCTGCCAACGAGTGGACACGCATAATTGACGTTACTGATAG
Source organism: Actinomycetota bacterium (assembly GCA_034667545.1). GTDB lineage: Bacteria > Actinomycetota > CADDZG01 > CADDZG01 > WHSQ01 > DATAPE01. The sequence goes on along the minus strand of JAXDJR010000145.1, from coordinate 8,753 downwards.
CCGCGTAGAGGTTATCGACATCAGAGGTTGAGTCCCGGAAGGTAGTCCGACGCTGCCCGACGGACGCATCCGGTCGAGCAGCCAATCCTTCACGGGTCGGTTCATCGATTGCCGCCGCCGACAGCTCCCCCGATAGCGTTCACCGCCGCCCGGAGTGTCATGAACACAAGGAACGCCGGCCATATCGATGGTGAGCACGACCGCATCCAACCTCGAGGCCGACGCTCGAGCTTTCAAGAAGCTGCCACCGGGCAAGTCGGGAGAGCCGTGCAAGCTGAAGCAGGGGAGCGCGCGGCACATGCGCGGCACAATTAGGTACAAGCAGTCCATCGGAGTCCATCCCTGACCACCTGAAAAGGGTGAGCGTCCAATTGAGTGTGCGCAGGTGACAGGTCAAGGTCGTCGGGAGGAGGTCCGGTCGTGGAGGCTCAGTGACCCGAGGTTCCGGAGTCAGTCGAGTTGTGATCACAACGGGCAATCGAGCGCGGGAGGCTCACGTGGTGATGCGCCACATACACAGCGAAGTTTCGCTCCAGGGTTCGGATGGTGACGTATTTGCCGATCCCCTTGAAGCGAGCTGGGTGCCGTGCGTATTACGCGACTTGAAGTGCCACGTTGGGCTCCAGAGATAGATTCCTCGAACAGATCGAGCTTGGAAACGGGAACATGTCACAAACACGTGCAGCGTTACACACTTAAGGTGATGACCGCACAACATTTCAGCGAATGCAGTGATGAAGAACTGACCGGGGAGCGAAACGCGATCCAGATGCGTTTCCAGATGCGTTCCCAGATGCGTTCGACGAGCTGTTTCGTCGTCATGCAGCAAGATTGGATCAGTGGTTCAGGGCCCGAGTGCCGGAGCGAGACGTCGCTGAGGATCTCGTGTCAGACCTTTGCCCAAGCGCTTGTTTGCCTGCACTCGGTTCCGGAGCCTTCGAAAGGGATCAGCATCAGCCTGGCTGGACGGAATCGCCAGGAATCTGCTTCGTCAGTTCTACAGGCGGCGTCGCGTCGAGACGAAACGACGCAAGAAGCTGGCTCTGCTCCCCGTCGAGTCTGAACCAGACGCAGCTCAACTGCACGACGAGCAGGCGGTCGCCGAACATGAGGCCCTAGAGCTAAACAGGGCGATCGTTTCCCTTCCCTCCGATCAGCGAACCGCAGTCGAACTCCGCATCATCGCCGGCCAATCCGACGAGGATGTGGCCTTAGCGCTGAAGTGCTCCAACGTCGCCGCCCGCATGAAGAAGTCAAGAGGGCTTCGAGCCCTTAGTGCAAGCATTGAAGGAGTTGCAGCATGACAGTACGCGGATGGATTCGCCGACGCCGAGGCGGCGGTGTCAGGGATCTGATCGTTCGTTACTTTCGCAAGGAGGAGACGAACATTGGCATTCTCGAAGCTCTTTGGGGTCCGATCGAGAGGTGGAGATTCTCAGCGTTAATTCGCTAAGCCCGCGGAATCCACGACAAGGGGTCTGAAAGATTCGTTCTGCTCACCCCCTTTCGGGACCCGAGAGGGGCTCATATCGCGTTCCTTGTCGAGGCCCGCACCGACTCCTAACGAACCTAGGGGTCAGTGGGTCCCCAAAGATTCCTTCTCCATCGCACTCCTGAAATCTCATGCTCGACCATGGCCTGCAGCCACGCCGTATGCCGCATCTCCTCGGTCATCGTTGAGATCCTCACATCATCGCTACGGCAAACTCGCTCCCGCCGATCTTGTCCGAGGCGCTGCTTCCCCCGGCGTTCATCGGTGCGACGATCCATCACCCGGCGATCGACCACTCGGCGACCCTGTCCTCCGCTCCCTCTGTTCATCTCTTGTCTTCCTCCCGCCGTTCAAGCCCTCAAGAAGAGCCGAAACTGGGCCGCCCGACCGGCCAGACATTCGGCCTTCTTGATGTTGCATCGGAGGCCGGCGGTAGCGGGGAAAGATTCGAAGACTCGAAGGAAAGAGGGTTGTGTTGCCTTGTCGTCGGATCATTGGCCGCCACGCCGACGTGCCACAATCACAAGCGTACAACCGCGAAGGGCCGCTTGTCTAGCTTCTGGGGTCGGAACTCTCGTAGGTTAGGTCTCGCCGAGCGAGATGGTGTCCGGTTCAATGCAAGTGACCCGCCACTTGGGACTGTCCTGTCAGCGCTGCCCTGTCAGCGCTGCTGGACGCGGCGGTATTCCGGATGGCACTCAAATCCGCGCCTCGCGCGCGTGTGGATAAAGCTCGTGCCCTAGTTGCCGATAATGCCCAAAGACGGCGCGCATCCGACAAGGGGTGGTTCACATGACACACCAGCACCCGACCGAGCTTCAACACAGACAACCTGTGGCTGCATCTGCCACCGAAGTTAATGCCGCACCGCTACCCCCCCAGCGAGCCAACCTCCACCCGCTTCGATTTGCGGTAAGTCTCACGACTCCACAGGGCAGGGAACTCCTTTGCAAACAGTTCGCATCTTCGGCGGAGGCTGATGGCTTCGCGATGGCTAGCGCCGAGCTGTGCCCTGAATACAAGGTGTCTTCCGTGGACCGTATCGCCGGGTTCGCCTACGAGGTCATGGATCACGCCCTCAAGATCACGGCGTTACCAAACTGCTGACAGGCGCGGGCCATTGCGTTCGGATAGCAACCATTCTTCCAGCAGGTCCTGGTTTGAGGAACTGAACGAACAGCCCAACGATGCCTATAGATTAGAGATCGCGAGAAAATAGCGACGTGGTTTGTGAGACCCAACCGAGGCGGGAGGTGGCTACTCGCGTTCTTTGTACAACGCCTCGTCTGCCCTCGCCATAAGATCTTCGAGAGAGTCCTCTTCCCCTAGCCGAAGCTCAGTCAGTCCAAACGTGATTGACCCGTGCTCGGACTCCTCCAGATTCCGCTTGATGGCCTCGAATCGTTTGGCCGCTTCCGAGGTATCAAGGTCCAGAAGCAGGCAGACGAACTCGTCGCCTCCGAAACGAACGATCAGATCGTAGGAGCGGACCTGGTTGCGTATTCTCTCGACTGTCCGCCGCAGGAGTTGATCTCCTGCGGCGTGGCCGAGCGAGTCGTTCGTTGCCTTGAGGCCGTCCAGATCAACGAAAGCAAGAACCAACGGTCTCTGCGTTCTCTTTGCTCTAACCGTCTCGCGCTCCAACTCCAGGATGCCCGCGTCCCGCCGATACGCACCGGTGAGCTCATCGATGGAAGAGACTGCCCGCTCCCTTGCCGAAATGAGTCGGTCTCCCGCTGCGGCTTTGCGATCATCTGCCGCTTGCATGCGATCGCTAGCTGCACCCCGCCGATCTCGAAAGGCGGCCGCGCGATCGGAAGTTGTGGACGCGTCGAATCTGACGGCGGCCTCTTCTCGAGTCTCAGCGCGGCGGTCCCGGGCGTCGCTTCTCTCGTCCCGAGTCTCCGATTCCCGATCATGAGCTTCGGCTCTTTGGTCGCGATCCTCGGCGTTCCGGTCCCTGTCGTCTCCACAAGCCCGCGACATTATGCCGATCCGGTCTGTTCTTTTTGGCCCCTCGCTCTATCCAGCAGTTGTTGGGCAACATCACGGAGCTTGATGTTCGCGTTCTGAGAGATAAGTCGCAGCATGTCGAAGGCCTCCTCCTCCGTGCAGTTCTCCCTCTCGACCAGGATCCCCATGGCGAGCCCGATCATGCGGCTCGATTTAAGGGCCTCTTGAAGGTGCCCGGCGAGCACGCGAACGCGATCAAACGTCTGGGCGTTGGCAACAGCGACGGACGCTTGTGTTGCGAACGAGGTTGCCTTCCTCTCGTCCATCCGCGTAAATCCCCCGACCCTGCGCGAGTAGAGGTTCAACGCACCAAGGGTCCGTTCGTTGACTCGCAAGGGCAATGAAAGGGAGCTCAAGATGCCCATTTCGGCGGCGTAAGCTCCGAACCTGGGCCATCTTTCGTCGCCTGCCATCGATTCAACGATGAAGGAGGTACCCCACCGTATCGCTTCCAAGCAGGGCCCCTCGTCGATTCTGTATTGCTCGGAATCGACGGCCTCGATGTCTTCATCAGTAGCGCCTGCCGTCGTGACCTTCGTACCCTCGCAAAGCGAGATCCCTGCGCCATCACACGCCGGAAGCGACAGCGAAAGGGCTGCGACGCGAGTCAAAGCAGCTTCCAGCGATTCTTCAACGAGGAGCAGTCCACTCAAAGTAGGTAGGTCCGAGAAGGTTTCGCGCTTCTGGTTTTCGGCCACACCGGTCCTCTCCAGCACCGAAAGAGAGAGAAAGGCCGCCGTACCCTATCGCAAGCGATGCTTGTAAATACCAAAATCTACCAGGTTCGATTGAGGGAAGTCAAGATGAAGGACGCTCCGGTGGGCTGATCGTAGATGCCGCGCCCGAGTCGTCAGCGGGCTGGCCGCCGGGACTTTCAGCGGGCTCATCAAGGAGTATCGAACGGTCGCTGCGTGATGAATCGTTTTGGCACCCCACAAGCTCGCGCGAGATGGTCGATGGTGAACGACCGATCCTGCGAGCTATCTCACGAACCCCGAGTTCCTGTGCATAGAGAATCGCTATCTCCTCTCGCTCGGTGAAAGACAGGTAGCGCCTGAATGCGGGACCAGCTTGATCGGTGATACCAGCGTGGCGGAACCATCTGCTTCCGACCGGCATTGAAACGCCGGCCTCGAGAGCGGCTTCCTCACTCGACGCGCCTCGCGCGATCGCTTGCCAGAACCGAACTCGGTCCTCTCGACGAGCTGATGACGGCCGGCCCGGCGACCACATATGACCGCGCATGGCGCGGATCTCCTGCTGGCGTTTGCCGCTGCCCATCGCGACACACCTCCATCGTTGAGGTGTTGCGACGACCGCTTGAATTCGCCCAGTTCACCTCGATCACCTACACCCAACGCCTTGCCGATGCAGGCATCGAACCGTCAGTCGGATCGCGCGGTGACAGTTACGACAACGCCCTAGCGGAGAGTGAGATCGGATTGTTTAAGACCGAGCTGATCCGTCGACGGGGACCGTGGAGAACACCAGAGCAGGTCGAACTGGCGACCATGGAATGGGTGGACTGGTTCAACAACCGGAGACTGCACGGCTCGATCGGACACATCCCCCGGCTGAATTGGAAGAGAGCTACTACGCTGCGCGGAAACAGCAGGAGCAATCGACAGAGTCTCTATGAAACCCAGCGCGGTTCATTTCGTGATCATGGGTGGCATCCGTCGGCCTCCCGTGACAGCGATGTAGTGGACGCAATTTGGAGGCAGCTAGCCGATCAAGCTTTCCGAATAAATGCCCGTGTGAAGTCCTGGGTATTACGGAAGGCAAGAGTGGGGGCGCCTCGGGGCCGGCTTCGCGACTGAACTGGCCCTCTACGGAAGCAGTCGGACCTGGGCTGAATTTCGTGCCAGCCACACGGTGAGACGCCCTCCAGCATGGGAACAACGGGGCATGAGGATCTACTCTTCTCAGTCTCAAACCGTCGAAGGACCGGATTTGGTCTGCGGTCAACCCGATCGCAGGTAAGCGAGCACGGCCAGCACTCGTCGGTGATCATCTGGCGTGGGCTCGAGGCCCAGCCTTGTGAAGATCGAGCCGACGTGTGTCTCCACCGTCCGGGCCGAGAGGAAGAGCCGGTCCGCTATCGCTTGGTTAGACCGCCCCTCTGCCATTCCGGCGAGAATCTCTCGTTCCCTCTGGGAAAGACGGTCGAGTTCGTGCTCCTCTCTGTTCCTTCCTAGGAGTCGCTCTACTATCTCCGGGTCGATGGCGGTGCCCCCGGTCGCCACGCGGCGCACCGCCTCGGTGAACTCCTTGCCGTCAGCTACGCGATCCTTCAATAGGTAGCCGATCCCTCTCGCGTCATTCTCGATCAATCGGATGGCGTGGCGTGTTTCGACGTACTGAGAGAGCACCATCACTCCGGTTTCAGGATGCGTCTCTCGGATCGTCATTGCAGCGTCGAGGCCCTCGGTGGTGCCGGTGGGTGGCATGCGGATGTCGGTCACGACCACATCGGGTTCGTGGGTCGTGACCGCGGCGACCAAAGCGTCGCGATCGCCCACCTCCGCCACCACATCGAAGCCCACGCCTTCCAGGATGCGGGCGATTCCCTCCCGGAACAGTGCAGAGTCCTCGGCCACCACCACGCGGATCGCGCCACTCCGAGTGCTCTCGCTCGCGCTCACGTCGTCGGGAGCTTTGCGTGGATCCGCGTACCGCCTTCGACCGGACTATCGACCCGAAGTGAGCCTCCGAGCGCGGCCACACGATCCAGAAGACCCGTGAGGCCAGACCCAGCGCCGATGCGGGCCCCCCCAACACCGTCGTCCGTCACGTGGATCGCCAGTATGCCGTTGTTCCTCGATACCTCGATGGAAATCTTCGATGCCTGCGCGTACTTCGTCACGTTGGTTAGGGCTTCGGCCACCACGAAGTAGGCAGTGGCTTCGATCGTTAGCGGTAGTCGATCCTCATCGGAGAGCGACAGAGTCACGGGGAGGTTTGACCTCTCCGCCAAGGATTCGATCGCGGCGACCAGTCCTTCCTCCGTCAGGATCGTGGGATGAAGGCCCCGGGCGAGCTCTCGGAGTTCGGCCAGGGCATCCCGTAGTTCTCCTTGCAGCGTTTGGATCTCTCCCTCGACATCTTCAGCGTGAGCGAGGTGGTCCTGCAGCAGTTGGAGTCCCAGAGCAAGGCTGACCAGACGCTGTTGGGCTCCGTCGTGAAGGTCTCGTTCCACTTTCCGGCGCGCCGCGTCCGCGGCACCGACGATGCGGCGTCGCGATGCTTCCACCTCCGCTAGTTGAAGGCGCACCTCGGCGCGCAGCCGGTCATTGGCGATCGCGAGACCGGCTACGGCCGCAACGGCGTCGACGACTTCAGGAACCTCCCGCAGCCGCTCGTCCATCGTGAGGGCAGCGAACCGCGCTCCATCGGACTCCAGTGTGCGGACCATTCGTCCCACTACGTCGTGGGGCGGGGCGATAGGCTCGCCCGCGTCGTCGATCCACGAGCCGTCAGGTAGCTGGTAGCTGAGTTGCAACGTTGGGTCTCCGAGCCGGCGAGCGAGCGCATCGCGCAGGCTCTCCTGTACGTCCCGATCGCGTCCGAGTTCGATGACCAGGTCGCCCAATGCCGCTCGGGTCATCTGCAGCCGCAACAGGCCAAGCAGGAAGAAGATCGGCACCGCGATAGACGCAACGGTGTAGAGCCATGCCCAGGTCATGGAGGATGTGAATGAGGTTCCCAATGAATCGAGGACGTTGCGAATGACGATCAAACCTCCGGCGACTGCGCCCGCCCAATAGACGGTTGCGAGTGCTCGCCTGGTCGTGGAAGCGGCGTCTCGCCAATGGTGGACCATGACGACGACGAACGCTGCCGTCAATGGCACGGCAGCGATCTCGGTCACGAGGTTGATCGCATCGCCGATGTGGGGCGCGGACGTGATCAGTGCCAGGTTTCGGGGAAGGATCGCAGCCACAGACTTCGGGTTTTCAAACATCTGTGCGATGACTGAGCCAGCGACCCCTGTAGCGTAGAAGGCGATCACGAGCAGGCGTTCGCCCTGGTTCCGGAGCCTTCCGCTGGGGAACGCCAGCAGCATGTGGCCAACTACATTTTCGTAGAAGTTCCCCGTGAGCCATGAAATCGTGAAGAGGGGGGCCCAGTCGATCGGCGCCATGTTCTCCGCCGCATAGAGCACCCCCGCGATCAGCAGCATCAATCCGATCCGGCTATCGGGTCGCCGTTTCCATCCCACCCAGCCGGCGACGAGATACGCGCTCGTAACAAAGAACGGGCCAACGGTGATGACGCTCACGGGAAACGGGCCGCGGTTCGAGGTCGCGAGGCCGATCGCAGTAGCGATGAGGATGCCGCCACCGAGCCCAGTGAGGCCAATGTGGAGCGGGTGATAGGTGGCCTGTGATAGAGACGTCACGCCTCCGCCTCCACCAATGCAGCGAAGCGCCGCGCGGTGAGGTCGGCTTTGGAGATGAAGCCGCGTGCCCCACACCCAAAGATCTTGTTTCCGTAATCGGAGGCGCCCCGGCTCGACACCAGCACCACGGCAGAGGCTTTAGCGGCTGCAGTCAGGGACCGGCAAACATCGAAACCCGTTGCGTCGGGGAGTTGGATATCCAGCAGGATCGCTTGTGGTTCCAATGCCGCTGCCGCCTCCAAGGCTGTAGCCCCGTCCTGCGCCTCCCCGATAACTTCGAAGCCGCCTTCCTCCAGCAAACGGCGCGCCTGGACACGGAAGCTCGGATGATCGTCCACGATCAGCACTGTCATCATCGCCTCACGCTTGCATAAGACCATCGCTGTGACTTCAGTGCTAGCCCCGAGGTCGATTCAGGGCTAGCCCCGATGCCAGCCCAGGGAAATCCACCTATCGTCAGGGCCACGAAACAACCGTTGCGCCCGTCTGACGTTCGAAGGATCGAGAGGGAAGCCGAGAAACGGGCTCCCCGTCACCGCATTCAGAGGGAGGAAATCGATCATGAGAAGATGGTTGCTGCCTGTAATTGTTCTGTCGAGCTGTCTGACCTTTACGGCGATGCCACCCAACGCCCCCTATGCTCAAGCTAGTAACAGTAGGCTCAGATGTGGGGCCGTCGTAACGACGGACATCAAGCTGGAATCGAACCTCCTCGATTGTCAGGGCTACGGTCTGACCGTCGATTCCAACAACATCACCATCAACCTTGATGGCCACCGCATTGGGAGCGATGCCGTCCCGGGTAGCGGTCAGCCGGATGTGGGGATTCTCATCGCCGGCCACAGC
>JAXDJR010000144.1:0-12054 GCA_034667545.1 Actinomycetota bacterium | reverse complement strand
AGGCGGCATCCGGCTACAAGGTGAGCGAGCGCGCTCAACTGGCACGGTTGGGGATACCTCGACACCTCGATCTGAAGATCGCCGCGCGTAAGGAACCATTTGTGGTTGGACGCGAGAAGGCAGCTCTCTCCCAGGATCTGTTGGAGGGTTCAAAGAACTTGTCGTTCGCGGTTGCTCCGATTCATCTGGAAGAGGGTCACAACGCTGCATTGGTGGTTGGTGCCCCCGCATTTGGCGATTACGAGTTCTCCGAGCGCAAGATGCGACTGCTCGCCGGCATCGCGAACCAGGCCAAGATGGCCATCGACAGTGCGATGAGCTCCGACAACCTAGAGCGGAATTTCGTATCAACGTTGGAAGCTCTAACCAATACACTGGAAGCCAAAGACATCTCCACATCGGCCATCGCCCCCTCGATCACAGACATGGCGGTTGCACTCGGCAGAAAGTTAGGGCTCGATGATGTCGCGCTCAATCACTTGGAGCTAGGTTCCCTTTTCCACGACATTGGGAAGATCGGGATCCGCGCCGAGATCCTGATGAAATCCGGCCCACTTTCCGATGAGGAACGAGAAACCATGGAGACACACCCCCAGCTGGGTGAGCAGATCCTTGCTCCGATCGAACGCCTGGGGGAGGTCCGGTCAATCGTTCGACATTGCCACGAGCGATGGGACGGCGCGGGTTACCCCGACCAGCTGAAGGGCGACGAGATTCCCGTCGAGGCGAGGATCATCTTCGTGTGCGACGCATTCCACGCGATGACCACCGATCGCGTTTACAGGAAGAAACTTGTCACCGGTGAAGCACTCCGACGGCTGGAGGCTGGTGCTGGGAGCCAGTTCGATCCGACCGTCATCGAGGCCTTTCTGCAGCTCATGGCGAGTCAGTCAGAAGAGAAGAGGTTCTCCAAGGAAGAACATGGACCCGCTGGGACCGCGGACTTACGCCACTCGTTCTCGCCCCGGCGAATCGGCGGTGCACCCACTCTGCTCCCTGGCCCTTCGACTAACAAGTGAGCAGACCCGAGGCGCTCTTCGCAGCAAGCACGTGATGTACGGCGTCGTCGACACGGGCTTTGAACACTGGATCGGTCGACGCTCGAGCTAGCACAGCATTCGTCATCGCTGTAGTCGGAGCTACCGTCTTTGACACGATGAGATCGCCGCCAGCCATCAAGAAGTCGATCGCTCGTTGGGCGGGGGCCAGGTTCGTCACTGCCACGGCCGCGCCAAGGTCATCAGACGCGATGACGCCATGGAACCCCAGCCCGTCGCGTAGCAGACGCATCACTGTCGGCGAGAACACAGCAAGATGGGTAGCGTCGATCCGCGTATAGGTAGCGAGCGCGACCATGACGAACGGCACCCCAGCGGCGACCGCAGCCCGAAACGGACGCAATGATGTGCTGGTCTTGGTAGACGATGTGTCGACAACCCCTGCGACGTTGTCGGTGTTGCCAAGGACGCGGCCGAGTCCCGGAAAGTGCTTGGCGGTGGTCGCTATACCTGCCGTCGACATCCCCCGGATGAATGCTCGAGCGTGCGAGGCCACTGTCGCCGGATCATGGCCAAACTCTCTTTGCAACACTCCGATCGGTTGATTCTGCGCATCGGTCCCTGGTGGCACGACATCAACCACAGGTGCGAAATCCAGGTTCACTCCGGCTTTGGAAAGTTGACGTCCCCATGTGAGCGCGTCACGTTGCAACGCCCCCGGTTGGAACGTTCCCTGTAGGAGCGCGGTGGGGATCGTCGAGAACCCGGCCCCCTGGAGTGCCTGGATCTCACCGCCCTCTTGGTTCGCCGCCACAAAGAAGCGAACGCCGCCGGTCGCCTTGTGTGTTGCTTCCGCCTGCACGGCCGAGGCAACCGCTCGGACACTGCTCGTCCCACCAGTGCTGGTCTCTGTGAACCATACGGACCCGACATGGTGGGAGCGGATCTCATCCAACTCCGGTGGTCCCAAGCGGTCAGCGGCCAAGCCAAGTGCGAAGAGTTGCCCGACCCGCTGAGGCAGTGTCAAGCGATGGAACACGGTCTCGGGGCAGGACGCGGTAGGGCTGTGGACGCCACTCGGGCTCTCCGAGACACCAGTGTGCTTGTGGACGGGCAAGGTTACAGGTGGGCTACTCGCCCCGTTCGACACGCATGCGACTGCAATAATGCTGAACAGCGCAGTCAGCGCGCACGTTCTTGCGCTTGGTGACGGCCCAGAAGGGAACACCATCAGACCGTACCCGTCGCTCCCAAGGCTTCTTCGTCTCCTACGTAAATCTCCCGATAGGGACCTCGCCTCGCGAGGTCGAATACGTCGGTATGGAGTCCGAAGCGATCAACAAGGCGCTGCACAGATACGTTCTTGCAGTACTCCGAGCTCGTGAGTGCTCTGAGGGCCTGGCGCGGGATCAGGCGAACGCATCCCGCGGCAAGGCTGGGCCGCCTGCGCGCATCGATACAGATTCAGTTGGTGAGGGGATCGCCAGACCAGGACACAGGCGGCCGTCTCCAAGGCTGATCGGATGATGAAACCATCTCCCGCTGGTCGTGCGGTCGACTAACACCTAGCGTGCATGTTTCCAGAGGGCTCACTTCGGGTGATCGCTCTCAGCCCCCGCAAGACCATACGGCTGCCCGCTGAGGATCCTGTACAACCGGCCAAGGAGGAACTCAACCACCGTGGTTGCAGCCTTATCGGAAAGCCGTGCCAGGACCCCTTAAGTTCTTGCTATGAATGATGACGCGCAGCGCCAGGCGGCGGCGCTAGTAGAAGCCGGTATGGCTCTTTCTGCCGAGACGGATCTCGAAGCGCTGCTCCTGCGGATCGCCGACTTGGCACGAGACGTTGTCGGAGCAGGCTACGGAGCCGTAGGGGTAGTAGGCACGGACGGAAGCCTGACGCGCTTCGTCTACTCCGGGATCGATGACGACACAGCCAGGGTGATCGGCAGCCTCCCCACGGGGGTAGGTGTGCTTGGCGCCCTGATCGAGGAAGGGCGACCCCTTCGCCTGCGGGACATAAAAGACCATCCCCGGTCTTCAGGTTTCCCTCCTCATCACCCACCGATGAAGACGTTCCTGGGGGTGCCGATCATCACCCGACGGCGAGTTTTCGGTCGTCTGTACCTGACCGAGAAACAGGATGGATTGGAGTTCACCAAAGACGACGAGAGGATCGCACTCACCCTTGCGTCTCAGGCTGCTGTCGCAGTCGAGAATGCGAGGCTACTGGACGAGATCAGGGAGCGTTCCGAAGAACTCGCGGTGCTGGAGGAGCGCGACAGGATCGCAAAAGAACTGCATGACGGGGTGATCCAGTCGATCTACTCGGTCGGGCTATCTCTGCAAGGTTCTATGTCGCTGATTGATCGCGACTCTTCAGGGCTACGCAAGAGGATGGATGACGCGATCGGGGAGCTCGACGATGTGGTGCGTGACGTACGCTCTTACATCTTTGCGTTGCAACCCAAGAGCGTCGGGGAACGTGGGCTCAGAGCGGCTTTACACGAGCTTGCGAAGGACCTAGAGGTGAACACGTTGGCGGTCGTATCCGTTGTGCTCGATGAGGCAGGGATCGATGCTCTCGCCCTCGAGGAGGACGCGCAAAATGATGTCATCCAGATCGTACGCGAGCTCTTCGCGAACATCGCACGTCATGCGAGCGCGAGTGAGGTATCTGTCACGTGCTCTTTGGGAAACGGAGAGGTCGTTGTACGTGTTGACGACAACGGTGTGGGATTCGATCCCGGCTCGGTGGTTCGGGGACACGGGCTGAACAACATCGAAGAGCGCAGCGAGCGGTTGGGGGGCCGGATAGAGGTGTCGCCCCGTCACCCCACCGGAACCTCCCAGGTTTTATCGATCTCAGTTGCGAAGAAGTCAGCGTGACCGAACGGCTCAAGGTCATGCTCGTCGACGACCACGAGATCGTGCGCCAGGGATTGAGAGCCCTCTTGGAAGCTGAGGGCGATATCGAGATCGTGGCTGAAGCCGCAAGTGGAGGGTCAGCAATCTCGCTTGCGAGTGTTCACCACCCGGACGTCGTCGTGATGGACGTGAGGATGCCGGAGGGATCTGGTGTCGAAGCATGCCGTGCGATAAGAGATGAACGGCCCGACGCGCAGATCATCATGCTGACTTCATTCTCTGACGACGAGGCACTGTTCAGCTCGATCATGGCGGGGGCCGCAGGATTCGTCCTCAAGCAGATCCGAGGCAGTGATCTCGTCGACGCTATCAGGACCGTTGCTTCGGGGAAATCATTACTCGATCCCGATGTGACCAAGCGGGTTCTCGAACGCCTTCGCAAGGCAAAGTTCGACGACAAGGACCCCAAGCTCTCTCGGCTCTCGGCTCAGGAAGAGCGCATCTTGGACATGATCGGTGAAGGTATGACGAACCGCGAGATCGCGGGACGGATCCATCTCTCCGACAAGACCGTCAAGAACTACGTTTCGACGATCCTCCAGAAGCTCGAGGTAGCGCGCCGAGCCGAGGCGGCTTCTTACGTCGCCCGAGCGAAAGCGCCTCGCCCGTCCTCGCAGGCTTAGATCCCCAGCCAGCACAGAACGTAGAGGGGTCGCCGAGCTCGAGAACGCGACGAGCCTGGCTGCAACCATCCGTCAGCCGCTGCGGGCCGACGACTGCTTCGTCGACATACGAGATGACCCCATCGTGACCTTAGGCTTCTGTCATGGCGCGTTGTCCCAGTTGCGGGCAGGAGAATCCGGAGAACGCCAAGTTCTGCCTCGAATGCGGAACCCCTCTAGTGGTCGACAAGTCGTCGACAGCCGAAGAACGGAAGATCGTCTCCATCCTCTTCGTGGACCTGGTCGGTTTCACCGCCCGATCCCACGCTGCCGATCCGGAAGATGTAAGAGCTGCACTCGACCCCTACCATGCGCTGTTGAAGAGAGAGATCGAGCGTTTCGGAGGCACGGTCGAGAAGTTCATCGGTGATGCGGTCATGGCGGTCTTCGGAGCTCCTGTCGCCCATGAGGATGATGCCGAGAGAGGGGTGCGCACCGCACTTCGAATCGTCGAAGCGATCACCGAGCTCAACGAGCAAGATCCCTCTCTCTCCCTTTCGATCCGGGCCGCAGTCAACACCGGCGAAGGTCTGGTCGCTCTGGGGGCGCGACCGGAAGCCGGTGAGGGCATGGTCACCGGAGATGTTGTCAACACCGCCTCACGCCTGCAGAACGTTGCCCCGGTCAACGGCGTCGTTGTCGGCCAGGTGACTTACCGGTCAACTAAACAGGTGATCGATTACGAGGTTCTCGAACCTGTCATTGTCAAGGGAAAACCGCAGCCTGTCCCGATATGGCGTGCCATCTCTGCGCGATCCCGCTTGGGAGTAGACGTGGAGTCGACCCCTGCAACTCCCTTCGTTGGACGAGATTTCGATCTCGCAGTGCTCAAGAACGCCTTCCAGCGTTCCGTTAAGGAACGATCGATCCAGCTGGTGACTGTCACGGGCGAGCCGGGCGTGGGTAAAAGCCGACTCTTGAATGAATTCCGAACGTACCTCGATGATTCGTCAGCGATCACCCAATGGCGCCAGGGTCGGTGTTTGCCTTATGGACAGGGCATAACATTTTGGGCTCTGGGTGAGGTCGTTAAGGCGCATTCAGGGATCCTTGAATCGGACTTGCCTCGAGAGGCGACCGACAAGTTAGCCGCGGCCGTTGCGATAGTCAGCGACGATAGCCATGACTGGGATTGGTTGACCACTCACCTGGCTTCCTTGGTCGGCGCGCAGGTTCAAGAGGGGTCGGACCGCCCCGAGCAGAGCGAATCCTTCGCCGCGTGGTTACGCTTCCTCGAGAACGTCGCCGAAACAGCTCCGCTCGTTGTTGTCTTCGAAGATGTCCATTGGGCAGACCCGCCATTACTCGACTTCATCGAACACATGGTCGAGTGGTCGACGGGTTCGCCTCTCTTAATCATCTGCACGGCGCGCCCTGAGCTATTCGAACGGCACCCAAGCTGGGCTGGCGGTCAAAGAAATTCGACGACGGTATCTCTAGCCCCCTTATCAGACGACGAAACGTCCGAAATCATCACCACGTTGTTGTCCGACGCTGTCCTTCCCATCGGCCTACAAGCAACCGTGCTGGAGCGGGCCGGCGGGAACCCGCTGTACGCAGAGGAGTTCGTCAGGATGCTGGCCGACCAGGGCATCCTTTTGAGCAGAGACGGCGCACCTGCAATCGCAGACAGGGCGATCCCCTTGCCGGACAGCGTCCAGGCCCTGATCGCCGCTCGTCTAGACACCCTGGCAATCGACCGAAAGTCACTCCTGCATGATGCCGCCGTGGTGGGGAAGGTGTTTTGGGCCGGAGCGGCCGCGTCTGTCGGTGAGCTGGACACCACCCGCGTCATCCAGGCACTACACGAGCTCGTCCGAAAAGAGTTCGTACGACCCGCACGCAATTCCTCGATAGCGGGACAAGAAGAATACTCATTCTGGCACGGTCTCGTGCGTGATGTCGCGTACAAGCAGATACCAAGACGCGAGAAGTATCGACGACATCGAGCTGTCGCAAGATGGATAGAAGGAATGGCTGGACCCCGTCTTGCGGACCATGTTGAGTTGCTCGCTCATCACTATCGACAGGCGCTTGCGCTTGCGGAATCCTCCGGGCTGAAAGCAGAAGCGCGGGAGCTGAAGCCGCTAACGCGAGAGTTCCTGGAGCTCGCCGGTGACCGAGCCTCAAAGCTAGACCTTGGTCGTGCCGCGGAATACTACGAGGAGGCACTTCAGATTTACGGGCCAGAGGAATCAGGACGGGCTGTGGTGTTAGCCAAGGCTGGTGCAATGGCAGATGGGCAGGGAGACCCCTCGAAGGCGGTAGCCGCATACGAAGAGGCCTTCCTCGAGTACGAAAAGCAGGGAGAGACTCTCGCCAGCGGCAGCGTGCTCAGAAAACTGGGAGGAGCTCTGTGGCGGCAAGGCGATGTCTCTCGCTCCGAACAAATGTTCGAAAAAGCCATCGGAGTCCTCAGCGCGCTTCCCGCGGGGCCCGAATTAGCAGAGGCTTATCTCTCCTACGGGCGGGCAAGCTTCATCAAGGGAGAACTGACAGAAGCGTTGAAATGGTCCGAGAAGGGCCTCGCGCTGGCTCAGAAGTTGGGAGTGGAAGAACTCACACTCTTGGGTATGGAGGACACCGGTTACATCCGTTGCGCGCTCGGAGAAGAAACTGGTCTTGAGATCCTAGTCTCGCTGATAGACCGTTGCCTTGATAACGGTTCGGCGGCACGGTCAATCTCTCTCTACGCCACCCTCTCCGACGCCCAATTCAACCTCTTGGGACCGAGACACAGTCTTAAGTCCAGTGAGGAAGGCATTGCCCTAGCGCGACAAAGGGGACTGGCTACGTACGCGATCCAAGGCAGGACAGAGAGGCTGATGATGCTCTACGAGGCGGGGAGATGGGATGAACTGATGAGCGAAGCTGATGATGTCATCGGATCCCCGCTCTACTACTCCTCGACTTTGGCTCGTTCATATAAGGCTCTGACTCATTTGTGGCGGTCGCAGCTCCAGGAGGCGAAATCCATGGACGTGCTGGCTCCCGCGAGGAAGATGAAGGAACCTCAGGTTCTAGCACCTGCCTTGGTGGTCAGCGCGTTGATCGATTTCAAGAGTGGACGATCGGAATCCGCGATTTCATTTCTTGAGCAGTTCGAAGAGATCACGCGGACCACTCCTTGGATCCGCGGGCTGCGGGTCCTGGACGCGCTCCGCATCTCGCTCACTTTAGGCGCCTCCGACCTAGCAGAGACTCTGGTCAGCGGCCTCAACTCACGAAGTGCTCGCAGCAGCGCCACGCGTACTGCCGCCCATGCTTACTTTGCGGAATCCTCGGGCTCGTTCGAAGAAGCGCTTCTTAACTTCCAGGGTGCCGCGGATCAATGGGCCGAATTCGGATACCCGCTTGAGCAGGGTATGGCGCTCCTCGGTGCTGCCCGCTGCCTTTTGCGGTTGGGCCGAGATCAAGAGAGCTCTCTCAAGCTCCAGACCGCACGACCACTTTTTGAGAGCCTGCAGATCGATCATCGAAACCTATTGGACTGGGGACTGAGCGGGCCTAGGGGGTAGCTCAGCAAGCGCCTATCCCCGCCAGCCGGGACATCGATCTGACGCCGGAGGCGAGTCTCGAGAATCTCACCCAGCTCTCGTCCGCGCTCAAGGAGCTTGGCGCCCGCATCCGCACCGAGCCCGACGGATTGCCCTTCGACCACGACGCCAGGTTCCTTGCCGCCGCGGACACCTGGAATCTCATCTGTTCGCAGGGCGAATTCGACATCTCGTTTCGCCCGGCGGGATTCGACCGTGAATCTGCTTGCGGCGGAAATGACCACTCGCGACCGAGGATGATCGGCCGTTTGCGCCAGCGCGAACGCCTCCCGGAATGAGCCCGCGCTACCGTCCGGCTACTCCAGAGGCGTACGTGCCCAGTAGACGGGTGAACGTCGCGTGGTCGCTTACCTCCGCCAGTGCCTCGATCATCGTTGGCGACGACGCCGGAGCTTGCACGTCGACGTAGAAGACGTACTCCCACGGGCGTCCTGCGCGTGGCCGGGACTCGAGTTTCGACAGGTTCAGATTACGCACTGCGAACGCGCCGATGCAGCGATAGAGAGAACCCGCGACGTGGTCCGCTCCGAAGACGAGCGACGACTTGTCCGGCTCGCTCACCGACGCAGCGTCGCGCGAAAGGACGCCGAAGCGGGTGTAGTTGTCCGGGTAAGTCTGGATTCGCTCGGCGAGGACCTCGAGATCGTATAGGTCCGCCGCTCGACGAGATGCGATGGCTCCCGTCGTCGTCATCTTGCTGTGGGCGATCCGCTTCGCCGCGCCGGCCGTGTCGTACTCTGCCCGGACCGACGCGCCAACAGCGGACAGGAATTCCTCGGATTGCGCGATCGCCTGCGGGTGAGAGATGATTTCGGTGAGGTCGCCCAGCGCGGTTCCGGGCAACGCTAGCAAGCAATGGTCGACCCGCACGATCGTTTCCCCCACAAGATGCAATCCGTGTTTCAGAAAGAGGTCGTACGTCTCGTTGATGCTGCCGGCTTGGGAGTTGTCAATAGGAACCAGCCCGTAGTCGGCCCGGCCGACCTCAGCGGCTTCGAAGACCTTGCGGATGGTGAGGCACGGCATTAGGTCGGCGTCTGGAAACAGCCCCAGCGCGCCCTCTTCGGAGTACGCGCCTGCCTCACCCTGGTAGGCGACGATCGGTTCGGCCATTAGCAAGAGATTACGCGGAGCGACGGCTGCCCGGTTTTCTTACCATCTCTTTGTGGACCAGAGGCAGTCGAACCCTTACCTCACCGCGTGCGAGAGCGTGCACAGCAGACCACGCAGGCTCTCGTCGGGACTCAAAACCTGTCCGAGGAGTGCCGGCCAGGACCTTCTTGACGATGATCGAGCGGCCCTCCCTCGGGATGATGACCCAGTGATGACCAAAATCAATCCCACTCAGAAGGAATGAATGGTCAGCGCGGAAACAGCATGCCACCGCCCAGGCTTGGGTCCAGGCATGCCCAGTGAGGCCTCCTGACTTAGCAGTCGTACCCACCGGCGCAGGTGAACGAGATGGGGTGCGGCTTGTAGACAGCGAGGTCGCAAAATCCGCCACGACCGTGCGCAACCTCGTTGCCCTGAGCTGGCCGCTGTTGATCTCTATCGATACCTGATAGCTTCACCGCTGCGTCGGCAATCTCCGCCGATACCACTGGGGGGTGGTCATGAAGCGATCTCTTCGTCTCGTCGGATTGGTAGCGGTGCTGGTGCTCGGCTTCAACGGGGTTGCCGTCGCGTCGACCTCCTATGAGGCCAAGGTCAAGCTGCACCCGAAAGCTCCCGTGACCATCACCCCCACTAGTTCAGTTCAAGGAAGGCTTCAGGTTCCCGGAACTCGCTTCGCCTCTATAGACAGCGCGTGCTTCACCTTCACCTTCTCGGGAGACCTGCTCGATCCGGGGGAATCGCTTTTCATCGATCTTGGCGGATCTGCTCAGACCACCTTCGGCTTTGAGAACGTCTCCTCGACCTCAGTCACGAGCAGGACGGTGTGCATCGTTTCCGGCTTTCACGATGCGCTGCTCGCTCTCCTGCTCGACGGCAAACAGCGGTTCGAATTGACGACCGAAGGTGGTTCCGTGACGGTGACCAGCGTCGAAGTCGTGATCACAGTGCAAAGCAAGTAATCCGCTAGGCGAATCAGCTAGTCACCTATCCGTTCTATCCAGGAGGAAGTATGAGATCGCGCTGGTCCCTGTTGCTACTTATCCCCGCTTTGTTCGCGATAG
Source organism: Actinomycetota bacterium (assembly GCA_034667545.1). GTDB lineage: Bacteria > Actinomycetota > CADDZG01 > CADDZG01 > WHSQ01 > DATAPE01. The sequence goes on along the minus strand of JAXDJR010000144.1, from coordinate 1,732 downwards.
CACCTGTTGCTGCTCACGCGGCGACCCCCACATGCTTAGGAGCTTCAGCCACGATCGTCGGTACGCCCGGCGATGACGTTCTCATTGGCACCAAGAACGGGGACGTGATCGTCGGCAAGGGCGGCAACGACACCATCCGCGGCCGGGGCGGTTTTGACCTCATCTGTGGTGGGCGCGGCAACGACATCATCAGAACGGGCGCTGAGGCTGACAACGCCAAGGGGGGCCAAGGCAACGACCAGATCTACCGCGGTCAACAGATAGATAGAAACGGGGTCGAGCTTATGCACGGCAATGGTGGAGATGACGTCTTCCATGGCGGCCGGGGACTGACCTTGGTGCTTTACAAACAAGCTCCCGGTCCGGTGACCGTCGATCTCGCTGCCGGTACTGCGACGGGCGAAGGCAGCGACGTCCTAATAGGCATCGATGGCGTGATCGGGTCTCGGTTCGATGACTCGCTCCGGGGTAACGGTGGACACAACCTGCTTTCCGGGCAGGGGGGCAACGATCAGATCTGGGGGCGCGGGGGAGGCGATGAGCTATCCGGCGACGCCGGCATCTTCTCCTGCTGCGGCATCCCGGGTAACGATGTCCTGCGGGGAGGGCGCGGGTCGGACTCTATGTCCGGCAATAACGGCAAGGACAACCTGCACGGCGGCCCCGGCGCCGATTTCATGAGTGGAAACCGGGGCGCCGACATCGTGGTGGGCGGGTCTGGACCCGAATTCATGACCGGTGATGGCGGCAGCGACACACTGCTGGGCCGCGCTGGGAGGGATCAGATGCTGGGCAATGCCGGAAACGACTCACTCGATGGCGGCCGCGGCATCGATTCGGCCGACGGCGGCGCCGCTACCGATGTCTGCGTGGCAGAGCACCGAACGAGCTGCGAGTCGTGATGGCTCCAATCGTCATCGCTTTGCAGGTCTGAGCCCGAACGCTGACTCGCCTTTCGCTACACAGGTTTAGTCACCCTTCTTGTTTCCAAGATCGGATCGTTGGTCCTTTAGGAACTTGAGCAAGATGGTGAGGTGCGCGGCATCTTTCTCACGTCCGGCTGCTCTCTTGGATGCAACGATGTCTTCCAGCGATGCCACCGGCACCGCGAGTCCGAAGCGGTTGAGGTTGGTGGCGCGCCGCTTGAGATCCTTGAAGGGCGGCATCCCGGGGGGTTCGAACAAGACATCGAAGGGACCAAAGCGAGTGATCATGGTCACCACGTAGGTATCGGCCAGCATGCGTTCATCGAGAGGGGCCGCGACTACCTCATCTCGGCCGGCAGTACTGAGACGGAGCTTCGCGTCCATGTCCTTCAGCGCGGCGCTGAGTCTCTTGAGGTTAGCTTTCGCATGCGACGCGGCGACATCGATGTCCAACGTCCGGGGTAGCTCAACCCCCTGGAGGATCGCTCCCACGCCTCCGATCACGACATAGTCGACGCGTTGGCGGGCGAGCGTCTCGAGGATCTTGTCTGGCGCGAGAGGGCCGTTCAACGCGGTGAGACCGCCGGTGCCAATCTCTCAGAGCGCGCCTGTTCTACTAATTCCTGGTCCTGCCTCCGGCTTGCGGCCACGACCCGGCGCGGTAGGGAACGCTCGTACCGCGCGAGCCATTCGTCATGGTCATCGGCCGGAGCGAGCTGGATGCGTAGGTCGAGGCCGGCTGCACGCACGATCCGCGCCAGTGTTTCCAGACTGGGCGAGCGCCTCCCCGACTCGTAAGCGGCAAT
>JAXDJR010000143.1:0-31459 GCA_034667545.1 Actinomycetota bacterium | reverse complement strand
ACTCAGGAGGAGTTCTTCCACACGTTCAACACCCTCCATCCGAGAAGTCAGATCGTCATAACGTCGGACCGTCCTCCGAAGAAGATGTCGACGCTCGAAGAACGCCTTCGTACTCGTTTCGAGTGGGGCCTCATCACCGACATCCAGCCCCCAGACCTGGAGACGCGGCTTGCGATCCTGCAACGCAAATCGGAGACCGAGGGCTTGGCGATGCCGTCCGAAGTCCTATCTCTCATCGCGACAAAGGTTCAAACCAACATCCGCGAGCTCGAAGGGGCGCTCATCCGCGTGGCCGCATATGCGTCCCTCAGCCGCACGGAGATCACGCTCCCCATGGCGCAGCAGGTCCTGCAACCGCTGCTCTCCGATGCCACTGAAGCGCGGGTCACTTCCGACCTCGTGATCGCGGTGGCGGGCGAGTACTTCGGGGTTACTCCGGAAGAGATCTGTTCGCCGAATCGATCGAGTCCTTTGGTCAACGCCCGCCAGATCGCGATGTACCTGTGTCGCGAGCTCACTGATCTCTCTCTGCCCAAGATCGGCGAGCGTTTCGGGGGCCGCGATCACTCCACCGTCGTGCACGCCGACCGGAAGATCAAAGAAGAGATCCGCGAGCGGCAAAGCGCGTACGAACAGGTGCAGGAACTCACCACCAGGATCCGTCAACAGGCCGCCCGTGGATAACCGGTGCGCGACGGTGTCGTTCTGTGGAGATCGCGGCGCCCGGTTCAGGTTGCCGCGCAAAGCCGCGCCGTGTGGTATCCGTTATGAAGACGTCGTCCACACGCGCACGCACGGCGTGACCTGGGCATCGCCACGTTTATCACCGGATTCACAGCTCCCTATTACGAGAACTAAGAAAGATATAAAAGAGATACCTGTAAGCGTGGTGCAAATCACTTCTTGTGTCACAGCCCCCAACTATGGTGCAGCTGAGAGATTTACGATCGGAGGCCAGCGATGAAGTTCCGGTGTGAGCGCGACGATCTGCTGGAGGCGGCGCAGTTCGCCTCCCGAGCGATCTCGAATCGAGCAACGCTTCCGGTTCTGTCTGGGATCCGGATCGACGCTTCTGAAGAGGGCCGTGTATCGGTTGCCGCGACCGATCTCGAGCTCACGATGGAGACGGTGTTCCAAGCCGGCGTGGACACTCCCGGAACATCCATCGTCCCGGGCAGGCTATTCGGCGAGATGATCCGCAGCCTGTCTCCTGGTCAAGTGAACCTGATGGGCAGTGATGCCGACGTCGAGATCGGCTCCGGGCGCGGCCAATTCCGGGTTAAGTCTCTGGCGCAGGACGACTACCCGGCCCTCGCCATCGAAGAGCGGAGCGAAGACGGGGGCGTCCGGATCGAAGTGGACGGAGCGACCCTCGCCGCGGCTTTGTCTCAAGTGGTGAAGAGCGCTTCGGGTGACGAGAGCCGCCAAGTGCTCACGGGCGTGCTGTGGGAGATGACCGCCGGCACGCTGACCTTGGCGGCCACCGACTCCTACCGTCTCGCCGTGCGGACGGTCGAGGTGGGCGGCGGCCCCGAGGAGGAGAGAAAGGTGATCCTGCCGGCTCGCGCCCTCGGCGAGCTTGCGCGCGCGCTGCAAGGTGGTGCGTCCGTCTCGGTAATGATCCGAGAGAACCTGATCATCTTCTCGATCGGGGGAGTGGGCGGCTCGGCCGGCGAATCGGTGATCGGTAGCCGCTTCATCGAAGGCGAGTTCCCGAAGTACCGGCAGCTGATCCCCCAGGGATACGTCAACGAACTGACGGTCGACCGCGAAGCCTTGCTGGATGTCGTGAAACGGGTGGGCTTGCTAGCGCAGAACAACCTGCCGGTCAAACTGCGCCTTGACAACGAACTCGAGATTTCGGCGCACACCCCCGACGTTGGCGAGGGCCAAGAGATCCTCGATGCCGAATACAAGGGTGAACCGCTGGTGATCGCTTTCAACCCCCAGTTCTTGAACGACGGGGCGGTTGCGATCCGCAGCGACCGTCTGGTGATCCAAGCGGGAGACGGTCTGAAGCCGGCGATCTTGCGTGGCGCGAACGAGGAGAGCTTCACCTACCTCTTGATGCCTGTGAGGTTGAGCTAGAGCAACTTGCAGGTGGAACGGCTTGGTCTTGAGGATTTCAGGAACTACGTACACGTTGGCGTGGACCTTGCTCCGGGATTGAATCTTGTGGTGGGCCGGAACGCCCAAGGCAAGACCAACCTGCTCGAGGCGCTCCATTGCTTGAGTGGTCTCGGTTCACCTCGTTCGCCGGATGCTGCACTGGTTCGCGAAGGGTGTGAACGCGCCCTTCTCCACGCCGAGGTTCGGAAAGGAGAGCGACACGTGCGGCTCGATCTCGAGATCAGGCCGGGCCGAGGCACCAAGGCCCTTGTCAACGGCACCCCGTTACACGGCACCCGTCCCCTCAGCGAGATGGTGGTCACCGTTTTCTTCGGCCCCGACGAGCTCTCCCTGGTCAAGGGGTCGCCAGACGGCCGCCGCCGGTTCTTGGACGATCTCGTCGTCAAGCTGCACCCAGCACGAGCGGCCCAGCGACGTGAATGGGAGCGGGTGTTGAAACAGAGGAACGCACTCCTGCGCTCGGCCCCCCGCCGCAGCTCGGCGTCGCTCGGTCAAACTCTCGAGGTGTGGGATGAGGCACTGTGCCGGACGGGGGCCATCCTCGCGGCGGCGCGTCTACAGGCTCTCGGCCGTTTGCTCCCACACGCGCGCAAGCGCTACGAGGAAGTCGCAGGCGGCGGTGAACTCGAACTCAACTACACGAGCGAGTGGCTCGAGAGCTACATCGTTGAATCGGCGCTCGGCTCGCCAGCTTCGATCGACGAATCGATACTGAAGGAGCGACTGGGGGCAAAGCTCGACGAAGTCCGGACTCGTGAGTTCGAACGAGGTATCTCTCTCGTCGGCCCCCAGCGGGACGATGTGCTCATCAGATTGGCATCACCAGGTGCTCTGACGGCCCAACTCGAAGCTCGCAACCATGCATCGCAAGGAGAGCAACGTACCTCGGCCCTCGCTCTGAAACTCGCGGAACATGATCTGCTCACAGACGCGCTCGGCTACCAACCCATCCTGCTCCTTGACGACGTTTTCTCAGAACTGGATGCATCGCGCCGGGGATGGCTCGCCGGCGCGGTGGGAGCGATGGGGCAAACCCTGTTGTCGTCAGCCGAGCCCGTAGCCCCGGGCAGCATCGACGTCGAGCGCACCCTCGAGGTGAACTCGGGCCAGGTTACCGAGAAATGAACGAGCGCGGCGATTCGGTGCCCCGGATCAGAGACCTGCTTGGTGATGCCGGACGCGCCCTGGGCCTGCCTTCGGCGGTGGAGACAGGCATGGTGTGGTCGCGGTGGGCAGAGATAGTGGGACCGGCAGTAGCTGCCCACGCAGAGCCCTCGTCGCTCAGGAACGGCGTACTCAGGGTTCGGGCGGACTCTCCCACCTGGGCAATGGAGATCGGCTATCTAGGAGATCAGATCAAGGTGTCGGCTAACCACACGGTTGGGCTCGACCTCGTCCGGGAGGTGCGCGTGTGGACGGGACCGGGCCGGGCGCGCCCGCCACGACAACCCTCGTTACCGAAAGAGGCGGCCCGCCGGGAGCCCTCCGAAGACGTGCCAGCCGATCCGCGGGCAGCTTTCGAGCGAGCTCGCGAGGCGTGGTCGCGCCGTGAGGGAAGGGGACTCTGAGCGTGGTGCCGAGAGGGGATACGGGCCCGTTCGAGGAGCCTTTCAGCAGCTGTGAAAAACTCGCGAAGTACCTGGTAGATGGTAGTATTCGAGTCACGAATCCCCCTGTTTCCGGCGTCTATCGCCGCGCCCCAGGGAGGTTCGCACCAGCGGACACTGAGCAGCGCTCACTAGCCCTACTAAGGAACTGATTGAAGCCTTCGAAAGCTCCGCCCTCCTCGGGCGAATCGGGGACCTCGAACGGGTACACGGCCCAGGACATCACCGTCCTCAAAGGCCTGGACCCGGTTCGGAAACGTCCCGGCATGTACATCGGATCCACCGGCCCCCGGGGCCTCCACCACCTTGTCTACGAGGTGGTTGCCAACGCGGTCGACGAAGCCATGGCTGGGTTCTGCGACAAGATCGTGGTCGAGTTGCTCGCCGACGGCGGTTGCCGGATCACCGACAACGGCCGCGGGATACCAGTCGACAATGTTAAGGGCGAGGGGAAGACTGCCGTCGAGGTGGTTCTCACCACCCTCCACGCCGGCGGCAAGTTCGAGGGTAAGGGCTACCAGGTCTCCGGTGGTCTCCACGGTGTGGGGGTCTCGGTCGTCAACGCACTTTCGGAGCGCCTCGAGATAGAGGTCGCCCGCGACGGCAAGCTGTGGGTGCAGAGTTACTTACGGGGAAAGCCCCAGGCAAAGCTGCGAGCCACCAAGTCCATCAAGAGGACGGGCACCACAGTCTCGTTCTGGCCCGATCCCGACATCTTCACGGAAGAGCGCGACTTCAAGTTCGAGACTCTGATGCAGAGCCTGCGCGAGATGGCCTTCCTCAACCGCGGCCTCGAGATCCGCTTGATCGATCATCGCATCGAGCCGGTCCAGCAAGAGACGTTCCGCTATACGGGTGGCATCGTCGATTTCGTCAAGCACCTGAACACTTCGAAGGAAGAAGTGCACAAGCGCGTGATCTACCTCGAGGCCAAAGCCGAACAACACGAGGTCGAGATAGCGATGCAGTGGACGACAACCTTCAATGAGTCCGTCTTCACATTTGCGAACAACATCAATACGCACGAGGGCGGAATGCACGAAGAGGGCTTCCGTCGGTCCTTGACTCGTGTCATCACCTCGTATGCGCGGTCCAAGGGGATCCTGAAAGAGAAGGACGACGCGCTCGTCGGTGAGGATTGCCGCGAAGGTCTGACCGCCATCATCTCGGTCAAGCTGCGCGAACCTCAGTTCGAGGGTCAAACGAAGACCAAGCTTGGAAACACCGAGATCCGCTCCTTCGTCGAAACCTCGATGAACCAGAAGTTCTCAGACTTCATGGAAGAGCACCCGAGCGATGCGCGCGCTATCAGCAACAAGGTTCTCTCCGCGCAGCGCGCCCGGTTAGAGGCGCGCAAGGCACGCGACCTGGTGCGGCGCAAATCGTTGCTGGAATCCTCCATGCTTCCCGGAAAGCTCGCCGACTGTCAGACGAGCGATCCTGATCGGGCCGAGCTACTCATCGTCGAGGGTGATTCCGCAGGCGGCACCGCCAAGAGCGCACGGCAGCGCGAGTTCCAGGCGGTTCTTCCGCTGAGGGGCAAGATCCTGAATGTCGAGCGCGCCCGCCTCTCCAAGATCCTCGAGAACAAAGAGATCCAGGCGATCATCACGGCGGTCGGCACCGGCATCGGCGAAGAGTTCGATATCGGCAAGGCTCGTTATCACAAGATCATCTCGATGGCGGATGCCGATGAGGATGGATCGCACATCAAGACCCTGCTGCTGACGTTCTTCTTCCGCTACATGCCGGAGCTCATCGACGCGGGTTTCGTGTTCGTGGCGCAACCGCCCCTTTACAGGGTCCCCTATAAGGGCCAGGTGCACTACTTCAAGAATGAGGAGCAGCTCGCTGCGTTTGCGGCGTCGGCAAACGGCGCCAAGATCGAGCCTCAGCGCTTCAAAGGTCTCGGTGAGATGAACTCCGAGCAGTTGTGGGACACGACCCTCGACCCCTCCACGCGCACTCTGCTTCGCGTGACCATGGAAGACGCCGCTCTCGCCGAGGAGATCTTCACGATGCTCATGGGTGAGGACGTCGAAGCTCGGAAGGGCTTCATCCAACGCAACGCCAAAGACGTTCGCTTCCTAGATATCTGACCTGGAGCCGATGCCCAAAGAACCGTTTCAAGACAAGATCCCCGGAGGCTCCGACGACGGAGGCTCTGGCATAGAGAACATCACCATCGAGGATGAAGTCCAGGATTCCTTCCTCGAGTACGCCATGGCCGTCATCGTCAGCCGTGCGCTGCCAGATGTCCGCGATGGACTCAAACCCGTAAATCGCCGGATCTTGTATGCGGCGCTGCAGTCGGGGTTGCGGCCCGATCAACGCTATCGGAAGTGCGCCGCACTCGTAGGGGAGGTCATGAAGACCTACCATCCGCACGGCGACCAATCCATCTACGACGCTCTGGCCAGACTCGCGCAGGACTTCACCACCCGGTACCTTCTTATCGACGGTCAGGGCAACTTTGGTTCCGTCGATGGCGATGCTCCTGCCGCGATGCGGTACACGGAATGCAGGTTGTCGCGGCTTGCCATGGAGCTCGTTCGTGATATCGGCGAAGAAACCGTCGACTTCACACCGAACTACGACGGAGACTCGACCGAGCCCGTCGTCCTGCCGGCCCGCTTTCCGAACCTTCTCGTTAACGGCTCGAGTGGCATCGCTGTCGGCATGGCAACGAACATCCCCCCGCACAACCTGGGCGAAGTGGTCGACGCGGTCGTGGATGTGCTCGAGCACCCCGAGTTGGCCATGGATCCGGAAAAGATGCTCAAAGCGGTAACCGGGCATATCCAGGGACCCGACTTTCCGACAGGGGCGCAGATCGTCGGCCGCCAAGGCATCAACGATGCCTATGCCACCGGCAGGGGATCGATCAAGATGCGAGCCGTCTGCGAGGTCGAGGAGGGGCCGAAGGGAAATCCCCGCATCGTCGTTACGGAGCTGCCTTACCAGGTCAATAAAGCGAGACTCGCTACCAAGATCGCCGAGCTCGTCAACGCCAAGGAGAAGCGGCTCGAGGGCATCGCCGACTTGCGCGATGAGTCGTCGCGGGAAGGGATGCGCTTGGTCGTCGATCTCAAGCGGAATGCAGTCCCGCAGGTGGTTCTGAATACGCTCTACAAGCGGACGCAGCTGCAGGAGAACTTTGCGGTGAACATGGTCGCTCTCGTCGACTTCGTGCCCCGAACCCTGAACCTATGCGAGGTCATCAACGAATACATCAACCACCAGATGGCGGTCATCACCCGCAGGACCCGTTACCGGCTGCGCAAGGCCAAAGAACGGTCGCACATCCTCGAGGGGCTCATCATCGCCCTCGACCACATCGACGAGATCGTCGCGCTGATCCGTAACGCGGCCGACGTCGACGAGGCCCGACAGGGATTGATGGCCGGCTTCCGTCTTAGCGAGATCCAGGCCAACCACATCCTTGACATGCCGCTACGCCGTTTGACCGCATTGGAACAGGACAAGATCCGTGAAGAGCATGCCGAGCTGCAGAAGACGATCGCAGAGCTCGAAGCGATCTTGAAGGACGAGTCGAAGGTGCGGGCGATCATCTCCGATGAGCTTCGCGAGATTAGACGCAAGTTCGCCGATCCCCGCCGGTCGATCATCGTGCCGGACGAGGGCGAATTTGACATCGAAGACCTGATCGCCGACGAGGAGCTCGTGATCTCGGTGTCCCGCGATGGCTATATCAAGAGCGTTCCTCTCGACACCTATCGGCGTCAGGGACGAGGGGGCCGTGGGGTTAAGGGAGCGGCCCTCAAGGAGGGCGACATCGTTGAGCACCTCACTACAACGACAGCGCATGCGTACCTGCTGCTGTTCTCTACCGCAGGCCGGGTGTACCGCTTGAAAGCCCACGAGATCCCGAAACGGGATCGCACCGCGCGGGGAACCGCCGCCGTCAATGTCGTTGCGATGCGCCCGGAAGATCGCGTAGCCGCAGTGATCGACACGCGCGATTACGAGAGCTACCGGTATCTCTTGATAGCGACCAAACGTGGGATGGTGAAAAAGACACTCTTTCGCGAGTATGACTCGTCGCGCAAAGAAGGGCTTATCGCAGTCAACCTCAAGGACGGCGATGAAGTTGTCCGAGTGCGCCCAACCTCGGGCAGCGACGATGTGCTGTTGATCAGCAAGAAGGGCAAGGCGATCCGATTCTCAGAGAAGCACGCCCGCTCCATGGGCCGAACCGCAACCGGTGTCATCGGCATCAGACTCGATGCCGATGACGAAGTGGTCACGAGCGACGTAGTCGCAAAGGACGACAAGGAACTGCTGATTGTGACCGAGTTCGGCTACGGGAAGAGAACGAAACTCAGCGAGTTCCCGCGCAAGGGCCGGGGTGGTAAGGGGGTCATCGCTGCCAAGCTCACAAAGCCGCGTGGCCAGATCGTGGGTGCCAGCGTGGTCCGGTCGGATGACGAGGTCTTCTTGATCAGCGACGACGGCGTCGTCATACGGATGCCGGTGAGCTCGATCTCCCGCCAAGGACGTCCCGCAACCGGGGTAAGAGTGATGAATCTGAGTCAGGGAGCTAAGGTTTCGGCGGTGGCACCCGTCGTCGGAGAGGCCGACGACACAGGCCAGGAACCCCTTCTCTAACAGGAAACCAAGCTATGCCACCACCAAAAAGGGCCTCTCTTCGCCCATACTGACTACCGGACACGGTCGCCAGGGCCGGTCCGCCGTCGACTGGGGAGATGTGTGGCACGAGAAGATCGACCTTCGGGGTGGAGAGCAGAGGCCGAGGCCGCGTCTGCTTCCGGCGGCCACATGCTTCCCGATGCATCCCTTTTCGACCAGCGCCGGGCCACTCCTATTCCTGCGCCACCTCCCGCCGCTGAACAACCTGAGCCCCGGAGGCAGCGATCCTCCCTGGCAACGCGTCGCCGAGTTGTCGGCCGGCGTGTGCAACGAACAATCCGGCATGTCGACGTGTGGAGCGTGTTCAAACTGTCGATCTTCTATTACGCATGCTTCACTGTGCTCTGGCTGATTCTTGTGGCCATCGTGTACGGGCTCTTGGCCCATGCAGGGCTGTTCGATGCCATTCAGAAATTTGGCAAGGCAATGGTGCTGTGGGACCACGTCAACATCTCCCTGATCTACGTCGAGAAGTGGGCGCTGCTGCTCGCGATAACTTTTCTGATCGTCGGATCTTTGATCAACGCACTTATCGCGGTCCTGTATAACTTCGCTTCCGACACGGTTGGCGGCATCGAGATGACCTTCGTCGAGAAGGATTGACGGACCTTCACCCACCAGTCGTCCGGGGGGTTCACACCCGGGTCGGCTCCAGGCGCATTATGCGCAAGCCCGCATCAACGAGCGATCGTAGGAACCCACCCGGCTCGAACAATCGATCGGGCGTGTGCACTCCTGCTTTCGTGACGTGACGGGTGCCCAGCTCGATCGCCGCCTGCACGACGGGAACGGCGGCCAGCAGAGCGAAGCGATCGGCGATCCCGAATGAGACGGACGTCGCTCTGCCCTCTTCATGGCCGTGCACGTCCACTCGCACGCCGGTACAGCGCGCTCCTTTGGGGGGAACGCGATCGAGAACGGGTCGTACTGGCCGGCCCAGCCGGAGCATCGCCCGAGTAAGCCGCTCCGAGCGACCCACTCCCGCACCGGCGGCTACGCGCGCGAGATCCATAGCTGCCCGCTCCTCTAACCCGATCCTGGACTGCAGCGAGCGGACCTGCGGGTAAGTCTCCAGCAAACTGGTGACCTCCGGATGGCCACAGCGAAAGGTTTCTACCCACCCGATCGGGGCCGGGAAGAACACCAAGCGCGGTGCAGAAGCGGGAGGCTCCTGGACGAACCTGTGGTCGAACACCATTCCCGCAGGCTGCGCGAGCGCGGTCAAGAAATGCACTGCTGTGGCCCGGCCCTTGGAGTCGAGCAAAGAAGCGCCGATCGAGATCTCGACGTCCTCCACAACCTGCGTCTCGCGTGCAGCGAGCGCTACCAACAGACCCGTGATCCCGGGACTGAACCCGCAACCTGTAACTATCGTGACATCGGCGGCGCGGGCAGATTCATTTAGCTGCAGGACGTTGCGTGTCCCGGTCAGGTCGTCGCCCAAGGAGACGTAGGGGACACCGGCTTTGATCGCGCCTTGCGCGGCAGAAGCGTCGCGCGCCAGGAACGGACCGGCGCAGGAGATGGCTACGTCGGCGCCCGTCGCGTGCGCTGCTACCTCATTGGGATCGGTCACGTCTACCGAGGCTGCCGTCGCGACGACTGCCTTGTTGGCAAGGCGTTCAACGGTGCGCTCAATCCCACTGCGGTTGCGCCCGGCAATGACGAGCTCGGTTACCTCGGCCCGAGCGGCGAGGCCTTCGGACACGCGCTGCCCAACGACACCAGATCCGCCCAGCAGGAGAGCCTTCACCCGGCCAGCTCGGCCCGAGCAACCTCTCGCCATTCGCCTTCGGGCTCAGGAAGCTTCGAGTGGAACAGCAAGCGGGCCGCCCAGACAAGGAGGGCTCCCAGCAGCAATGTGGAAACCGCCCGAAGGGCTCGTGTCAGCATCGCCCGACTATAGGGGCGGAGTTCAGAAGTGAGCCGGGCAAGATACGACCCCGATGCGCGGGCACATCTTGAGGGTGTCGCCATAAGCCGGCACTGTGCTATTTCCGCCGAGTGGGCCCAGATGGATTTGAACCATCGACCTCATCCTTATCAGGGATGCGCTCTAACCGAGCTGAGCTATGGGCCCGGATCTCACGGGCCCGCATCTTAGCGGGGGCCGAATCGCCGGCCCCTGAGGTTATGCGGAGGCTGAGGTTATGCGGAGGCTGAGATCAGGCTGTCTAGCCGCAGACCTTCGACGATCGCATCCTTGGGCCTGGCGCCCACCACGTGTGACTGCATGCTCCCGTCCTTGAAGAGAGCGATGGTGGGGATGCTCATTACGCCGTACTTGCCCGATATTCCAGGAGCGTCATCGATGTTCAGCTTGACCACTTTGACCTTGCCCTCGTACTCCTTCTGGAGCTTCTCGAGCTCGGGGTGTACCAGCCGGCAGGGCCCGCACCACTCAGCCCAGAAATCGACCACGATGGGCATGTCTGCCGCCAGTACGGTCTCGTTGAAATCTTGCTCGCTAACGTCGGGGATATCGGACACTTTTCCTCCTGGGAGCCTCGTTTCGGGTATCGCTTAGGTCAACCATAAGTGCGCCCCCGGGTATTCCCCTTCGGGATTCCAGAGGGGGCCCCGGCCGTAAGGCGCCCCTCCAGGTTCCGAGGCTACTTAGCAGCGGCCGCGGTCATCACACGGACAATCGGGCCCGCAATCACACAGACTCCTCATAGCTCACCTCCTCTCTCGCGGAATTGGACCTGACAAGCCCACAGGTCGCCTTCGGAGGTCGCCGGGCATTCGAGCTGCGCCATCGCAACCAATTCGGTCCGAAGCGCGGAAAGCCGCTCTATCTCGGCGTTGATCTCGTCGAGGTGGCGCTCGACCAACGTCTTGGTGTGCCCGCAGGGGCACGCGCCGCGGTCCTGAATCTCGAGAAGCTCGGCTATCTCCGCGAGCCTGAGACCCATCTCCTGTCCACCCTTGATGAACCGGATCCGCTCGCCTGTCGAGGCGTCGTATTGGCGGTAACCGGACGGCGACCGGGGGGCCGGCGGCAACAGACCTTCCTTTTCGTAAAAGCGAACTGCATCAGGTGAAACTCCTGCCTGCCGGGCGATCTGGGACACGTTGAAGGCCATGCCCACAAGGTAAACCTTGGAGTCGACTCCAAGGTCAAGGGCTAAATGGATCCGACCCTCGGCCCAAAAGACGCGGGTGAAAGAATGGGGTTGGTCGGGGTCCGCTAGGCGCAGAACGTTGCGGACGCACGGCGAGGGGGCGGTAGCTCAGTTGGTAGAGCACCTGCTTTGCAAGCAGGGGGTCGGCGGTTCGAGCCCGCTCCGCTCCACTACCAGGAAAAACGCTGAAAACGCGACTTGCACAACGGTCACTGAGCGCATCACTTACGGGGAATGGCATCCGCAAGCAGGCGCTCAGATACCCCTGTTAGGGGTCAGTTTCCCCCGACATAGCCGAGCTCGCCGAGAGCTGGAAGCGCAGTCTGAAGGCCCAGAACAAGGCCCCCAAGACGGTTGACATATACGTCTCGGGCGTCACCCGGTTCGTCGGCTACCTGCACCAGGCCAGCATGCCGACTGCTATCGACGCCATAGCCCGTGAGCACGTCGAAGCGTTCATCGCCGATCTGCTCGAGCACTGGACACCGAACACCGCCAGCAACCGCTACCGCTGCTTGCAAGCGTTCTTCGCATGGTGCAAGGAAGAAGGTGAGCTCACCGAGTCGCCCATGCGCAACATGCACCCGCCGATCGTGCACGAAGTCCCCGTGCCGGTGCTCAGCACCGCGCAGCTCAAGGCACTGATAAAAGCTTGCGACGGATCAACTTTCGAAGATCGCCGCGACGTCGCCATAATCCGGCTCTTCATCGACTCGGGGCTCAGGCGAACCGAGCTCGCCGATCTGAAAGTCACCGACATCGACTTCGAATCCAACGTCGCCCTGGTGCTCGGAAAGAACCGACGTCCCCGCGCGGCCCCCTTCGGACACCGAACCGCCACGGCGGTTGATCGCTACATGCGTATGCGGGCGCGTCATCCGCAAGCCAACCGCAAGCAGCTGTGGCTCGGCCAGCGCTGCCCCATCACTTCGAACGGCATCCGGCAACTGCTGCGCAAGCGCGGCCACAAGGCCTGCATCGGCGACATACACCCACACCAGCTAAGGCACACCTTCGCTTCTAACTGGCTTGCGCAAGGCGGCAACGAAGGCGATCTGATGCGCCTTGCCGGTTGGCGCTCTCGGGCCATGCTGAACCGCTACGGGGCGTCTGTCGCCGATGAGCGCGCCGGGGAAGCGCACAAGCGCCTTGCACCCGGTGATCAACTGTGAGTCCGCATGGCAGCGGCAAGAAGCGAGCTCAAGAGAAGGACACCGACATTCTCTTCCATACCTTGCTGCTCAAGTGCGAGTGCGGACGGCTGCTCGGCAAGGTGATGCGCGATGGTTCGGGCCGGATGCCCACCCGACTTGACCCTGAGTGAGTCGGGTTGTATAGCGTCTCGGTTAGCTGCGGGCCCCAACTCCGGGGACCGGGCAAGAAAGGAGGCGCAGATGCTGCTCAGCTTGCGCAAGCAAGCCGGCAAGGTGGGGATCTTGGGTATCTTGACGTTAGTCGGCGCGCTGATGGTTCTGCTGAGGCCGGCAGCGAGCCACGCGGCCGCAGGCCCCAAGACCTATACGGTCAAGATCGACGCCAAGCCGCCCCGCGGAGAAATGTGGGACTTCATGCACTTCTTCCCCAGCTCTCTGGCGGTGCACCAGGGCGACACCATTCACTTCATATGGAACGGTGCGGGGGGGCCGCATACGGCGACCCTGGTCAACGCCGCTAGGGCGCACCGGTGGCGCACCCTGCATCAGCGCGCCGGGGACAACTACCAGTTGTTCGTCCACGACACGCGATTTGGAGGCGATGACAAGGGTCTGATCGTGAACCCGAAGGTGGCGTCACCCAGCAACCCGACATGCGGGGCGCCTAGCACCCCCTGCGCCTACACGGGCGTCGGGGTGCTAAACAGCGGGATCCAATTCTCTAACCCCACCAACCAACCTAGCTTTGATGTCACGGTCGATCCCAGCACGCCAGAGGGTGAGTACACGGTGCTGTGCCTGCTGCACCCGGGCATGGAGATGCACCTCTATGTGGTCGCGCCTGGCGCGCGCATCCAGTCACCGGGCCAGGTGGCGGCCGACGCCCGGGCCGAGATTAGCCACGCCAAAAAGGTCGACGGGCCGGCTGCCGACGCCAAGGCGCAGCGAGTCCGGCGTCAGCGCATGGCTGGCGGGCATGTGCACTGGTGGATTCACGCCGGTGGGGTGGTCGGTGGAGTAACCGCCGACGAATACCTCGACCGAACGCTGCGGGTCCACCGCGGCGACCGCATAACCGTGCGCGGCTCGATGGAGATCCACAACCTCGCCTTTCCCGTGAAACGGGTCATAACGAGGCCCTTCATCAAGACTGTGTGCGAGGTTCCCGGCCGCGATCAACCGGCGACCAGCCCCTTCGATTGCGCGGCTCCCACCGACTTCCGGCTCGACCTCAACCGCAAGGTGACCCGGCACACGTCACACCGGCTCGTCAAGGGCAAGGTGCGTAATTCCGGGATCCTTCACTCGCCCAAGGTCTCCGACGGAATGGCGTTCCCCTTCCGCCAGCAGTTCACCTTCCGAGCTGTTCAGGCCGGACGCTTCCACGGGATGTGCAATGTGCACGGACCAAGAATGGACATCCATATCCGCGTGCTGAGGTAAGGGGCGAGGCCGTCTATAGACTCGACCGGGCGGGGGCCTTGGGGCCCCCGCCCGGTTTGCGTTGTAGTGCCTCTCCAAGCCTTAGGACTGCTGGAGCACCTTACCGAGGGGCCTCTGCGGAGGACTGCGGGCTAGCCACGCTCAAGACTCCGAAGGTGCACAAGAAGGTGCTCCCCGGGCCTTGTGCAAGCAGGAGGGTCAGATCTTCTTTGTAAAGTGAGGGGCAGATCTCACCCCCTAACTGCGGCCTTTACGGTCGGCCGTGACCTGGATTTACGCAGGTAAGCACAACGGTTAGGGCCGTTTGGTTTGCAAGCAGGGGGTCGGCGGTTCGAGCCCGCTCCGCTCCACGGATCAGTTCATGGGCGATTGTGAAATTCGAGCTCTCATCCTCATGATCGGTGCTGTGGTCACCTGGCGGATCCCAGTTCACCCGGACGCATCTCATAGGGGAGTTCTGCGTGGAGTTGTCGAGCGCGGGTCTGCAAACGCAGCTCTGGTGACCGCACCCCGGAGCCAGCATCGAGAGCATCGGGCTTTCCCCAACTGTGGCCCGATGCCGCCTCCAGAGGTAGCGCGGTCTCAGGACTCCGCCCCTGCTGCCGTCTGAACAGGTCGGGTGCCTCGTGAATTATCGGCCGGTCGGCCTGGTCCTTTAGGGCTATTTGTCCCTTATCGGAAGATCCCTGGCGCTCTCCTGCTCTTCTTTTGGCTCTGAACTGTTCAACAAGGTCCCAAGGGCCGACGACAGTCTCCAGCTCGCAGCGGGAGAGGACGGTGGAGTCCATCCGTCACTTGAAGGCCACTACTTTCGTATTTGAAGGAGTTCGCTGCACGATCCTTCGCGTATTCCAGAAGTGCGATCGTCGCTTGCACGCTCCCGCTTAGCGGACGGTCGTCGGGATCCCAACCGCGTGCCCGCTCGTCGAGGACTTGTTGGAGCAGGTCCTTCCATGCCGCGGGCAGGGTGTACTTCGCCCACTCGAGCGCTGCTGGCTTGGACGTGACCTCGCCCGTATCGAGCGTGTACAGCATCCGGCAGATGTTCGTCACCGCGTAGCGCTGTGTCCACGCGCTCTCGAAGCTCGTCCAGCTGAACAGGTCTGGCAGGAAGTTGTCGATCAGCTGCCGCATCTTGCTGCGAAGCGCGTCAGGGGGGACTTCGTGAACGAGCTCACGAGGGTCGGGCCCCGCCAGCGTGATCCCGCGCTCGCGGAGCGTCCATCTCATATCTTCGGTGTTGCAATGGGTCGACCATTGCATCTCTCGCCAGCCACGATCGACGTACAACCACTCCTCGTTGAGGGCCGCAAGTGTCATCAGCTCGGTCCTCGGGGCGTACGAACCCTCCAGATCGTGCGGCCAATGACCAGGACGCGTCGGAATCTCCTTATGAAGTTCACGAAGAGCTCGTTCCTGCTCTGCGGTGACCCTGTCCTCAGTGACAACCAGAAAGTCACAGTCGCTATGGAGATCACCAGCTCCGAGCGCGAACGAGCCGGTCAGGTAGGCACCGACAAAGTTGCTTTCGAGGATCGACTCGACGCGGCCCAAGAAATCTTCCAACAGCTCGTTCAACTCTGGAAAGACCGTCGGCGACGCCGCCGGTCGCGGTGAAATAGACACCGGTGCATTCAACATCACGCCGTGGAAGCTGAGGTATGGACCGTTATCGACCGTCTCTGCGATTGCCTCGACGACCTCGCTCTCAAGCTCGACCACCATCTCAGGCGTCACGCAAGTTAGAGCTCTCGTTCTTCTACTGGCAGGCCTGGCGCCCTCACAGCCACTAGAGAGCAGGCGCGGCAGTAACGGCGCGTAGCTCCACGAAGGCCTACCGCTACCATCGCAATGTGCTGGCATCCTTCGCTGAACAGAGCGCTATCACGGATCCCGGTCATCAATCAGATTGGGTTGCCGACCTCCCGTCGTCCTTGGAACAACTGACCGTAGTTGTCCGCAACCTCGTGGTGCACAGGGATAGGGTTCCGGCGGGAGCCGTCGACACAAGGCGCTTGCTTGATGAGCCGGCGTTCAGGCGTGTTGAGACGATGCTCGAGCATCTGCGAGCGCTGAATCCATCTCCACTCGCGCAGCCGCGTGAGCCGACGCAGCGTTTGGTCGGGCACTGCCGTACCTCGAGCGTTCTGCTGTGCTCGTTCCTTCGGCACCAAGGCGTTCCTTCCCGCACCAGATGTGGCTTCTCGGTGTATTACGCGGGTGGCCGCACGTTCTTCGGAGATCACTGGGTCGTCGAGTGGTGGAATGGATCGAGCAGTGGATGGCAGCTCGTTGATGCTGAGTTGGACGCAAGGACACGCGCCGAACACGCCATCGGATTCGATTCCACAGACATCCCGCGTGACCAGTTGTTGGTGGCCGCGACCGCATGGCAACGCGGCCGATTCGATGACTCGGCTTGGGACTGGTTCGGAAGCCATCCCGGCGACGCGAGCCGTCACTATGTCGCAGGTCAGCTACTGCGTGACGCGGCTAGCCTCATCCGGATGGAGCCGGGAGCGTTTGATAACTGGGCACCTGAGGACCTCGAGAAAGACCTTGAAGCTCTCGACGAGTTGGCGTCGATCTCGGTCATCGATCCCGACCCAGACACCGTGCGTGCGTTCTTCGACGAACACGACTCGCTCGCCCCCCCGGTAACCTGACGACATCTCCTCCAACGGATGACGGATGAGGACCACCTTGCAGATCGTTATGCGTGAGCCCCTCATCCCCTCTTGTCCCCATTCGTCCTAGGGCGAGGGGTGGGCGGGCAGCCCTTGGGTTGACCAAGGCAAACGGCCCCGGCTAGGGTGCCTCCAGGAGCCCTTTGAGGGCTCCGTTTCTTTGAGCCCAAGGAGGTGGTCGTATCCGCAGATGGACCGCAGCTGTCGTGGTCGGATCCCTGAGTTTCGTTTTCATCATCGTGGGATCGGCGGCGGCCAACCAGGTCATCAAGGGAAAGGCTGTTTTCTACTCGAACAGTTACGTGGGAAAGACGATGGCCTGCGGCGGCACCTATCAGCGTTGGAAGATGATTACTGCGCATCGACACCTTCCGTGCGGCACCCGCTTGCGCGTGACGAACCTGAGGAACGGAAGGAAGGTGACGGTCAGGGTTAAAGACCGCGGCCCTTACGGCGACACGGCGGTCAAGCTAGACCTGTCAAGGCACGCAGCAAAACTGTTGGGTTTTGTGCATCGAGGTGTTGCGCACATCAAAGCGAGGGTGCTGAGCAACTGACCACGGCGCCGGCCCCGTAAGGCGCGGCCCCGGAGATGCCACCCCTCAACAGGCGCCATCCCGAAAGGCGCGCGGGTCAGTATTCGACTTCGGTCCTGCTGAGCGCTGCGGGCATTGCATTCAGAACTGCCTGGAGTTGTAGAAGCTTCATCATGTTGCCCTGGATCTTGAGCTTTCCCTGCATGAAGGCATTCTGCGGATTGAGCTCCCGGCGGCTGATCGCCACCGCAGTTTCGTAATCCTGGCTCAAGGTCGCCTCGGGATCTACAACCTCGCCGAGGTCGATCTCGGCTTTCCCGTCTTCCAGTGAGAAGTAGTACTTGCCGCCACCCTCGGGCCCATCGGTCACGATCTGCTGAAGCTTCACCTGCTGGTTGGCTGCAGCTTGCTGAAACTCTTCGGACGAATTCAATGCTTCGGTTACGGCCCGAGCCCATTCCTGGCTCAGAAACTTCACCGCCATGGTGCTCCTCCTCCGTGTGCTTTTGCTGATGCCACCCCTGGGCAGTGAACATACCTTTTCGCTCCTTCTCCAAGGGGCCGTGGCTTTGTGGTCCTGATTCCGATCGTCTTCGCCCAAAGGCCCGTCACCTCCCTATCCGCCGATAAGGAAATGTCTTGATTAGGCTCTGAAGCAAACGCGTAACCGAGAGCAGGAATCCATGGATTCGCAGGTGGTGCACGGAATCCTCGACGCTCTGGACGAGGCGATCGTCTTCAGCGACGCCGGAGGAGTCGTCCGACAGATCAACCGGCGGGCCCTTGAGCTTTTCGAGATCGAAGGCAAGGACTTCCTTGATGGCCCTCGGGTCGCCCTGGCTCGCACCATTGCGCTGCAGACTGAAGACCCGGATGGGTTCATGGAGACGTTGCAGCAACTTCGAGCCGACCCCTCCTTGGAGCTGCGCTTCGAGATTGAGCAGGTCCTTCCAGCGCGCCGCAATCTGCGGATCTATTCGGGACCGGCCGCCACTTCCGAGGGCGGTTTGGGGAGGGTCGACGTCTTCGCAGACATCTCCATTTCAGTCAGGCGCGCTGCTCAGATCGAGCAACTGTACGAGCAGGCGCGCGCGGCGGCGGAGAGTTACCGCGGCGGGTTGCTGCCGGAAGGCATCCCATCTCTACCTCGTTTCAACTTGGTTGCGCACTACATCCCGGCTGCGGATGGACGAGCGGTGTGCGGGGACTTCTACGACTTCGTACCGATGGCGGAAGGAAGGATGGGTCTGGTCATCGGCGATGTGTGTGGTGTGGGACCGCGAGCTGCGAACGATTCTGCTTTGGCGCGCCACTCGCTTCGCTATCTGGCCACAGAGGAGCCGGATCCGGGACGGTTGCTCATTCGTGTGGGGAAGCAGATCCGAGCCGATATCGGCAACGAGCGTTTCGTACGGCTCGCCTTCGTGATCCTCGACCCGGAAAGGGCGACTCTCCAATATTCGACGGCCGGGCAGGTGCCCCCGATCCTGTATCGAGCTAAGACCAAACAGGTGGAGTGGTTGGAAGGACAAGGCCTGCCTTTGGCGGTCGAGGCCGATCCCCGCTACGAGACTCGCACTGAGAAACTCGATCCTGGGGACATGCTGATCTTGTACACGGATGGGGTCACGGAGGCCGCCCGCCACGGGCGACCTTTCGGGCAGCGAAAGCTGGCCGAGCTGGTGAGCCAGTACGGAGTGGGCACTCCCGGCGAATTCATCCAGGCGCTGCGGCGGGCGGTGGGAGCCTGGGTAAGCGGCGGAGAACTGCGTGACGACGTCGCCCTCGTCGTCAGTCAAGTAGTTCCGGACACTGCGGTGCACGAGCCCACGAGGGAGCTCGTACTGCCGAACGAACCCGCGCGGATAAGGGATGTGAGGCGTTTCGTAGGCAGCTTCCTCGCCGACGTGCGGGCACCAGTCGACGCTTCGGCCGACATCCTCTTGGCGGTCAGCGAAGCTGCAGCAAACGCAGCTCGCTACGGGCGGAATTCGGAGTCATGGAGTGAGCTCAGGATCCAGTGCCGGCTCGAACGCCCCGACGTCATCGTCACCGTGACGGATGAAGGGTCCGGTTTTGATCCCGGGAGTTTCGAGGTGATTCGGATGCCCGACCCCTTCGCTTCCGGCGGGCGAGGCTTGTTCCTCATGCAGCAGCTGATGGATGACGTCGCCACGACCTCGTCCGACGACGGCACCACCGTGACGCTGAGACGGAGGATCTTCAACCAGGGGTAGATCCATCGACCGGGGTGCCCTCAGGAGGTGGTGGTCGAGGAGGGGGGTTCTGGCCGCCTCTCAAACCGGTCTCAGTGGAGGGCGGCCGTCGTCGCGGGTGAGGACCATGGCCTCGCCACAGTGCGTGGGGGCCTTGTCTCTGGCCGCCACTTCAACCTTGAGCTCCAAGCCGCAGACCGAGCACACGTACCTGAGCCCGTACTCCTTTACGTCGGTGAGCTCCGGCTCGGCCGGGGAGTGCGAGATCTTGAACAGCTTTCGGCCCCCCCAGGCGAGGATCAATCCGAACATCGCCAGTGCGACGATGGCCCTGACATAGCCATAGAAGTGGCCCGCTACGAGAAACAGAACGAGGAGCCCAAGCAGGCCGAGGATCGTCAGGGGGCCCACGGACTGGGACCCGTCACCGCTTTCGACCGTCCTAGATCCGGTATCCACAGCCCCATCCACAGTTGTGGGTAAACGACACGCTTGTCATTTGCGACGAATGCGGTCCGGCGTGTTCCGGTGACACCGCGACTGACGACTCCTCCATGCTGTTTTCAGGATAGCTGGCGCCTAAGTCGATCAAAGAGGTTGCGGTCGAGCCGTCCGCTATAACAGCATGGGCCCATGGCCGAGGCGAAGGGGGGCGCACTAAGAGCCGCGCTGTCCCACCGCGACTACAGGTTTCTGCTTCCCGCCTTTGCCATCTCGACGATCGGCGACTGGTTGTACGGCGTCGCGCTCGTCGTGCTCGTCTACAACCGGACACATTCCGCCGGATGGGTGGCAGCGGTAACGATCATCAAACTGGTTCCATACGTAGCCTTCGGCGCCTTCGGCGGCATTGTGGCCGACCGATACGAGCGTCGCAGCGTCATGCTTGTGTGTGACCTGGTGCGGGCGGCCCTGATGTTCATCCTGGCGATCTCGGTGTCGTTGACCGGGTCGTTGCCGGTTGCGGTTCTCATCGCGTTCCTCACGACTACCTTCGGAACCCCCTATCAACCGTCAACGTACGCGATCACCCCGGCGATAGTCGGCGAACAAGACCTTGCCGCCGCCAACGCTGTGTCCAACTCCGTTGATCAAGCGGCCGTCCTCCTGGGCCCAGCCATCGGGGGCTTTCTGCTGCTCATCGGTCCCCCGTCCGTAGCAATAGCGCTCAATGGATTGAGCTTCCTCATCTCGGCCGCCTGCGTGTGGGCGATCCAAACGAGAAGCACAGGTCTGAAAGGAGTGGAGGAAGAGCAAGAGTCCGGGATAAAACGGCGGCTTGGTCAGGGCTTCAGTGCGATCCGCAACTCTTCTGAGGTGTCCATGCTCGTCGTCTTGCTTGCCGCAGGCACGTTTGTCTACGGACAAGAGCTTGTCATGCTGGTTTTGATCTCAAAGAGGCTGATCTCCACAGGTTCGGAAGGGGTTGGCTTTCTCAACGCCGCCGAGGGTTTCGGGGGGGTCGTGGTCGCAGGATTCTCAACCCGGATGGCCCGAACAACTCATCCAGCGTTCCTCTTTGCAGCGGGAGTACTGGCAACCGGTGCGCCTTTAGCACTTGTCGCCTTCGTCTCGCAAGCACCGCTTGCCTATGCGCTGGTCGCGGTGACCGGGGCCGGCAGCATCCTGCTAGAAGTAACGGGGCTCACGATGCTGCAGCGAAACCTGAGCAACGAAGTGATGGGCCGGGTGTTTGGAGTGATGAGTTCGTTGTTCGTCGGCAGCCAGATGCTAGGTTCAATCGTTACACCGCTGATGATTGCGGTGTTCTCGCTAAGAGGAACCCTCGTGGTGACGGGGCTCATCCTCCCGGTCGTAATCATGTTCGCGCTTCCGCAACTGAAATCGCTGGATCGGGCCTCGACCGCTCGCATGAAAGAGTTGGCCGGTCGCGTCGCGGCCCTCGGGAGTCTGCGTATCTTCGAAGGGGCAGCTCAACAGGTCCTGGAATCGATGGCGTCCGTGATGACGGAGGAATCGGTTGCGGCTGGAACCATTGTTGTTCGAGAGGGAGAGGCGGCGGACGACTTCTTCGTCGTGCTGGAAGGCGAACTGGAGGTGACGGCAGTGGGGGAGGTTGGAAGCGAGCCTCGCATGGTGAACTCACTGGGCCCAGGCGACTACTTCGGCGAGATTGGACTGCTCGAGGGCATCCCTAGAACAGCATCGGTGCGATCCGAGACTCCGGCCAAGCTCTATCGCATCCCCGGGGAAGAGTTTCTGGGGGCGACCGATCGCAATCCTGGGATGGCGACGACTCTGTTTGATGGCATCGTCGCGCGGCTTGCCCGAACCCACCCCTCCCATGGACCCAAGTTCGCTCGCGAGGAGGCGACATGAAAGACCGTTCGAGTGACGTGCTACGCGAAGTTGCGCAGTTGGCCGCGAACGTCGGGCCGGCTCTAACCCCCGCTCGTCATCTGGAGCTGCTGCGATCGATCACCTCCGCGGCGATGAGCTTGTTTGGAGCGGCTGCCTGTTCTCTTGCCCTGGTTCGAGAGAACCAGGAGGAGCTCGAATTCCACGTGGCCTCCGGTGCCGGGGCGGAAGAGGTGGTGGGAATGCGGGTTCCTATCGGGCAAGGAATCGCAGGTTACGTCGTTAGCTCGGGACAGCCGATCGCCATCGAAGACGTCACGCGGGACCCCCGTTTCGCGGCCGCGTTCGCGGAAGGCACTGGATATGTACCGCGTTCGATCCTCGCTATGCCTCTCGAGACCGAAAGGGAGATGCTCGGTGTTATCGAGGTGTTGGACCGGCGGACGCGAGGCGCGGGCTTGGAAGGGGCCGGGGAGATGGAGATGCTGTCGATGTTCGCGAACCAAGCAGCACTCGCCATAGAGAACTCGAGGGTCTTCACGGATCTTGGGCGCGCCTTATTCGAGGCCGCCGGAGCAGCGGCCGATGGAACAGAACTGTCCCAAGCGTTGGATCGCGTCGCCCAGACCGCTCCAGGTCCGTCGGCTGATTTAAGCGAGCTTGCAGCGCTGTTCAACCGGTTGGCTTTGGTGGGTCCCGACGAGCGTCGGCTAGCGACGCGCCTAGTTGGAGAAGTAGTCGCATTCGTGGGTGCCCGCAGATGGTCGAGATAAAACCCGCTTGGTCCGAACAGTTCGAGCCGGGCAGGCTTCGTCAGATCGCACCTCTAGGGCTCGCCGCTCCTATAACCAAGGAGTGGGCGTGGGGTGGAGCCACGGGGGCCGGTGTCAAAGTCGCAGTGATCGATAGTGGGATCGAAGCCGATCATCCTGCAGTCCGAGGGGTATCGGGGGGCGTCGTGCTCGAGTACGACCCGGAATCTGCCGATGCTGACGAAAACGGCATGGTCGCAACCCACGGCCCCCACGAGGACCTATACGGTCACGGCACGGCCTGCGCTGCCATCATCCGCAAGGTCGCTCCGGACTGTGAGTTGTACAGCCTCCGCGTCTTGGGAGCGCGGCTTACCGGCAAGGGAATCGTTTTCGCCGCGGCGCTGGACTGGGCTATTGAAAATGGGATGCAGGTCGTGAATCTCAGCCTCAGTACGAGCAAGCAAGATCACTTCGCCATATTTCATGAGATCGTCGACGACGCGTATTTCCACAACGTGATGCTGGTGTCGGCCATCAACAATGTTCCATCGCCAAGTTATCCGTCTCAATACGCCGGCGTGTTCTCTGTCGCTGCTCACGATGGAAAGGATCCGTTCAGTTTCGACTACAACCCGTCTCCTCCGGTGGAGTTCGGAGCACCGGGGATCGATCTCGAAGTGGCCTGGCAGAACGGAAGCTTCATCGAAGCCACCGGCAACAGCTTCGCAGCCCCACACATAGCCGGTCTGGTCGCAAGGATATTGAGCAAACACCCCGGTCTTACGCCATTTCAGATGAAGACGATCCTGGCCGCTGTTGCGAGCAACGTGACATAAAGAAGGGCCGCACCTCTGGGTGCGGCCCCTTTTGCTGCTATGCGCTAGCGCTGCCTTTAACTACTGCGTGCCGCCGATCCTGCGGTGACCCTCGACGTCGTCCTCGTTGACCTGCGTGCCGCCGATCCTGCGGTGACCCTCGACGTCCTCCTCGGCGGTTTCTAGGTTCCTGTCATCCTCTGGCATGTCCATTCCTTTCTGTCCGGGGCGGTCCTTCGAACCGTCCGCTTTACCTCGTGACAGCATCATGCCGCTCACAGCCTGTCAGGTCTGTCGTCTATTTGACACCCCGAACGTCTACTTGATGACAGCGATGTGGTCGGTTGGGCGACAATCTCAGCGCGCGCCCTCAAAGACCTGCCCGGCGCCGGAGCTCGCCGGGCTTCCTCAGCGTGATAGTGCGGCCCTCGATCGCGAGGTAGCCCCGGCTCTCGAACGACCTGAGGGTCTGATTCACGCTCTGACGGGAGCCGCCGACCATCGCGGCCAGATCCGCCTGGGTGAGATTGAGATCGAGAACGATGCCGTCTCCGGTCTGCTTGCCCCGGTCGTCGGCCAGCGTCAGTAGCAGTTTGGCCATCCGTCCGTGGATATCGAGGAAAACGAGATCAGCTGCCTGCTCCGTCAGTCGCCGGGCGAGAGAACCAAGCGAGCGAAGGAGGGAATCGGTCAGAGAGGGATGCTTTTCGAGTAGCTCCAGCAGGACCGAACGGGTGATGATGAGCACCCTTGTGGGCTCGACAGCTTCTGCGGAAGCGGAGCGAGGACCGCCATCGACCAGAGAGAGCTCACCAAAGGTGTCGCCCGGGCGCAGGGTGACCAGGACCATCTCCTCGCCTTCTTCCGAGGTCACCATGACCTTGACGAGGCCCTCGACAACGACGAAGACCGAATCCCCAGTGTCACCCTGGTAGACGAGCAGCTGACCTTTCTTGTAGGAGCGTTCGATCGCTCGCTCGGCAAGGCTGGAGAGGGCCCCAGGGTCGAGCTCACCGAACAGGCGTGTGGCCCCCAGGTGGGATGCGACGGTCTCGGGGGTCATTGAAGCGGCCGGAATGCCGAAAACATGCTTGTCAGCCTAGGAGGCCTGAGCCACCTAGACAATGGCCCCAACGGGTGGCCAGGGCCGCACCCGGGTCAGGCAGTTGCGCGGCGTCGCCGGGTGCTCATTGCCGTCAGTAGAACAACAACCGTGACGATCGCTGCAAAGCCCAGCCATGCGTCCCCCGACGAACCTGTGCCGGCCAATCTCGTGAGGTGGACGGCTGGTTGTGCCGACTTGGCGGCTTTGGTGACTGCCTGTTGGCCTAAGGGCATGGCATGCGCGGCCGTGGCAACTCCGACGACCAGGAGCAGGCTCAATGCAACCGCCCTCGTCACCAAGCGATAGAAGATCACCCCCGCCTTCGATAGCTGCTCCGTTCGCCGCCGACCCCGCACCGCTCGCTGAGTGGCCCGATGTGCAGCGACGTCTGCTCCTAGTTGACTCACCCTTTGTTCGGTTAGCTCTCTGGTGAAGTTTCCCGTCAGCATCGCTCGCTCCTAGCGTGGGTCTACGTTCTGAACCACATGATGGGCGGGGCGGCCTTCCGGCTCAGTCGGGTGCCCGACAACGACGGTGTCTTCTTTGAGACATGCACACCCCTTCCCAAGACGGACGGTTATCGGCACAATGCTTTCATCGGTGGCCTGACGATCGGGGAGACGAAGATGGCGCGCAAGAAGCAAGATTCCAAGATCGAGGTGTTGAGATCCGTTCCACTCTTTTCGGGATGTACCAACAAGGAGCTTCAGGAGATCTCAAAGATCACCAAGGAGGTCGAGTTCCCCGAGGGGAAGCAGATCTGCAAACAGGGTCAAACCGGCTTGGGTCTCCACGTGATTACCGATGGAGAGACGAAGGTAGTGATCAACGGGCGGACTCGCCGTCGCCTGGGCCGCGGCGCGTTCTTCGGAGAGATGGCCTTGTTGGACAACGGTCCCCGTACCGCCGACGTTATCGCCGAGTCTCCGGTGTCCACACTGTCGCTATCGGCGTGGGACTTCAAAGAGGTGATCGAGAACCATCCGACCATCGCCGTGAAGGTGCTCCAGGAGATGTCCAGTCGGCTTCGCGAAGCCGACTCATCCCTCTCGAGTTAGCTCTCCGCGCCCCGCGGCGCGCTCAATGCCATTGCGTGGAAACCACGAACGCGAGCGCTATCAAGCCGAGTCCTGCCCAGAGCAACCAAGCATGACCCCCGCCAGAGACATAGTTGTAGATGATTGCGATAACACCAGCCGCCATCAGGACGAAGAACAATGCGCCCACCCAGGGCGGCGATTGCTTTGGTTTGGGTTTGGGAGGCGGTTGTCTTCGCTGGCGTTTCGAGCGGCTTTTGGGCATGCGCAGGAATGATAGTGGTGGACACCCGGGCGGACCGGCTCTGAACCCGGATAATTGATCTCGATGAGGTTCTTTTCCTACTCCGGCAAGTTCCTGATGGCGGTAGGTGTGGGTGTGCTCCTGTTCGTCGCCTGGACCCTATGGGGCACCGGTTACTTCTACACCGCACACCAGCAGAAGCTGCTCACGCAGGAGTTCGCGTCGATCCCTCACTTCGATCCGAAGCCACACGCCCCGGCTGGGCCACCGCCGGGTTATTGCCCCGCCCACTGCCACGCCGGTGATGCTGCCTTCCGTCTCAAGATCCCCTCGATCGGCGTGAACTTCATGGTGATCGAGGGAGTGAGCGAGGCCGACTTACAGCGGGGGCCCGGCCACTACCCTTCGTGCCGTCCTGGATTTCCGCCCCCTTTGTGCACGCAATTCCATGAGACCTGGCCAGGGCAGAAAGGGCGCGTCATCATCTCGGGCCATCGCACCACTTACCTGCACCCGTTCTTCAACCTCGATCGCATGAAACAGGGCGACAAGATCATGCTCGAGACCAAATGGGGGACGTTCACTTACCTGCTCGATCGTGAGCAGGCAGTTCCGGCAGACTCGACCGCGATCGTGGTCCCCAAGACCGGCGTTCACCAGCTCGTGCTAACTACCTGCAATCCGAAGTTCTCGGCTAGCCAGCGATTGATCGCGTTCGCCCACCTGGAAGGAACCAGCGCATGAGTCAACGTTCGTGGAAATCTCGCTTGCTCGAGCTTGCCGCGTGGGCGTGCGTTTCGCTCGCGACTGCGGGGATCATGATCCTGCTCTCGGGCAAGTTGCTGCCGGCGAACTTCTGAGCTGCTACTGCTGCACGAACAGCGTCACCGAGTCTCCGGGGCTCACCTGAGTTCCCGGTTTGGGGTCCTCGGCGCACACGCTGTGGGGTGTAACCGTGCACGGCGACGCTCCCGTGTAAGGCTGCTGGGTGACGACCAAGCCGTAGTTCTGCTCCAAGAGCTTCTGCGCTTGGTTGGCATTCTGGCCCGTCACGTCGGGCAGCGGCTGGGATTGGGGGCCCTGGGACACCAGGATGGTGACGGTGCTTCCCGTGGGGACATCGCTTCCGCCGCCTGGATCCTGGCTGATCACTTGGTCCTTGGGAACCGTGTCGCTCGGTCCCTGATTGATCAGCACGCGCAAGCCGGCAGCGTGCAGGGTTTTGATGGCGTCGCTCTGGGACTGGCCGATCACCGAAGGAACGGAGATCGTTGCCGGACCGGAGGACACGACGACGTCCACCGCCGAGCCGCGCGCCACCTGGGAGCCCGGCGGGGGACTCTGACTGACGATGTGGTTCAGCGGCACAGTGTCGCTTGCCTGCTTGGTCTGAGTACCTAAGACCAAATGGTTCGACTTGAGGGAGGCCTTGGCGTCGCTCAGCTTGCTCCCGGTGATGTTCGGAACGGCAGTTTGGCCCGGCCCCCCCGATACGGTCAGGGTCACGCTCGAATCGCGGGCGAGCCTCCCCCCGGCGGGGGGATCCTGGGCCAGAACGCGGCCGGCCGGTTGGTTGCTGCGCTGGCGGTGCACGGTTGCCTTTAAGTGACGCTTCTGCAGGATGGTTTTGGCGGCGCCGACGTCTTTGCCGACGACATTGGGCACCGTCACCTTGGGGGCGGGGCTGCCACCGAGGAGGTTATTGAAGAGCAGCCACCCGATAAGGCCAAAGATCAGCAGGATCCCAAGCGCGCTCAGCAGATACCAGCCCACCCGGCTCCGCTCCGGCGGAGGGATCACCCTGGTCGACGTGTCGGGTCGCAGTACCTGCGTAGCTGTGATCGGCAGGGCTCCCCCCACCTGCGTCTCGTCGTTCAGAAGCGGAGTGGCATGAACTTGCTGACCCGAAAGGAAGCGCTGAAGATCCTGTTCGAACTCGACGGCGCTCTGGTAACGGTTGTCTCGATTCTTGGCGAGCGCTTTCATAACGATGGCATCGAGCGCGCCGGGAACATCCGGATTGAGCGACGAGGGAGGCGCCGCGATCTCGCGCACGTGCTTGTAAGCGATCGCCAGTGGAGTGTCTCCAGCAAACGGAGCGTGCCCCACCAGCATCTCGTAGAGGACCACGCCGAGCGAGTAGAGGTCCGAACGCCCATCGACGGGCTGTCCTTGAGCCTGTTCGGGAGAGAGATACGCAGCGGTCCCGATCACCATTCCCGTTTGGGTCATCGTTTGTTCGTTGTCGCCATGCGCCGCCCGCGCGATACCAAAGTCGGTCACCTTGGTATGACCGTCTTTTGTGATCAATATGTTTCCGGGCTTGATGTCGCGATGCACTATGCCGGCGCTGTGTGCTCGATCCAGCGCCTTTGCAACGTCGAGAGCTATCTCTGCGGCTCGTTCGGGAAGAAGGGGCGCCTCGCGATGGATGATGTCGGCCAGCGAGGTGCCGTCGATGAACTCCATGACGATGAAGTAGGCGTCGCCGTCCGAGCCGTAGTCGTACAGGGACACGATCTGGGGATGGTTCAGATTCGCTGCGGATTGAGCTTCCCTTCTGAAACGCTCGACGAAGGAGCTGTCACGAGCGAAGCGTTCGCTGAGAACCTTGATAGCGACATCCCGTCCCAGAAGCTCGTCGTGAGCGCGATAGACCTCTGCCATGCCACCCGCGCCCACTCGCTCGAAGACCGAGTAGCGATCGCCGTAAGTGGTTCCGCTAACGCTCAATGTTGCTTCTTCTTGCCGTTGTCGCCTCCATGTTTCCCTTTGTGGTCTTTCTGAGACGGGCCGGGCTTCTTGTCCGGAGCGGCCGGTGGACCAGAGCTCACGTATAGCGCTACCGCGGCCCCCTCCAGCACGCGTTGCCCGGCCGCCGGGCTTGTGTAGAGGGCGATGCCCTTGGGCGTACGGGTTGAAACCATGTGTTCGTGGGGCACGAGCCCTCTCGCCCGCAGTTTGGCTGATGCTTCGGCGAGAGGTAGGTGGCTGACCGCCGGAATGGTTCGGCGCAAGCTGGACGTGCGAGGGGTGCGCTTACTTGAACTCGAGCCTGCGGACTGCCCGCCCGTGCCGCCGCCGGTCGCGATCCGCAGGACCACAAACAGCAACAACGCGGCAGCGATCCCCCACACCCAGAGTGGACCCGTCTTCCTGGTGACCGCGCTTTCAGGGATCGACACTGTGTCTGGCAGGACTGCAACCGGACCGCTGGGCGCAATCACCGGACCCATCGGCGCCGTAGGGGCCACCTCCGGGGAGGAGGGGCGTTCGCGAAGCGCAGTGGCCATCTCGGCGGCAGTGGCGAACCTCGCGTGCGGATCCTTGACGGTGGCCCGCCGGACGATGTCGTCGAGCTCTGATGACACTTCGGGATCGGTCTGGCTGGGGGCCGGGACGTCCTCAGAGACGTGTCTCAAAGCGACGCTTATCGGAGAGTCCGCAGTGAACGGAACCGCTCCCACGAGCATCTCGTAAAGAACCACACCTAGCGAGTAAATGTCCGTGGCGGGGCCGGTCGCATCGCCGCGCGCCTGTTCGGGTGACATGTAATGCACAGTCCCCAAAATGGAGCCCGCTGCGGTAAGGGACCCGTCGCCGCTCGCTCGAGCGATGCCGAAGTCGGTGACCTTAACGCGGTCATCTTGTTCGATCATGATGTTGCCCGGCTTGATATCTCGATGCACGATGCCCCCGGTATGGGCATAGGCGAGAGCGTCCGCGACCTGCCCCGCGATCGTGGCCGCGCGATCGCATCCCAATCGGCCCTCCTTGCGGAGCAAGGCACCCAGATCCTCGCCACGAATCAACTCCATGACGATGAACCGGCGGGCGCCGTCTTGTCCGTAGTCGTAGATGGTCGCGATGTTGGGATGGGACAGCGCTGCGGCCGCCATCGCTTCTCGCCGGAATCTTTCGACGAAGCCCTGATCCCTCCCGAGGTCATCCCGAAGAAGCTTGACAGCAACGCGGCGCTGGAGGCTCGTATCAGTAGCCGCGAACACAGAACCCATGCCCCCGCTTGCGATGCTTTCTTCGATCCGGTAGCGACCGTGAAGATCGGTTGCGTTGGTCACCAGCCTGCGATCTTCCTGTCGGCCTCGAGTATCTGCTTGGCGAGCGGAGCCGCGACAGCTCCACCGGTTGCCTCCGATCCGAAAGTGCCGCCGTGCTCGACCAGCACCGCGATCGCGATCTTGGGGTCGTTTGCCGGAGCGAAGCAGATGAACCAGGTGTGTGGATTGGTGCCCTGGATGCCGGTCTGTGCCGTGCCTGTCTTGCCCGCCACCTGCACCCCGGGGATCTGAGCCGCCGTGCCGGTTCCTTTCTGTACCACGGATTCCATCATCTTGGTCAGCTCCGACGAGGTTTGAGGGGACATCACACGTCCCAGGTCTGCCGACTGGTAACCGCGAACGATCCCGCCTCGAGGATCGATCACCTGATAGACGAGCTGCGGCCGTGGTTCGACCCCGCCATCGGCGACGGTGGCCGCCACCTCTGCCATCTGCAGTGGGGTCGCGCGCGTGTTGCCTTGGCCGATGGCGTCGTAGGCCTGGAACGGTCTGTTGTTCTTTCCGATCCTCGGGTAGCTGCTGGACTGTGTGGGGATGTCGAACGGGAGCGGCTGATTGAACCCATAGCGCTGCGCGTAGGTGTAGATGTCTCCGGGGATGCGAAGGCCAAGGATGGCAAACGTCGTGTCGCACGAGATCGTTATCGCGGTGAAGAAGGTGATCGGCACCCCACCTTGACAGGCAGTGTGCGTAAAGTTCGTGAGCGTCTGCGGTGTCTGAGGCAGCACGAGTGGATTCGGGTCCGGGAACTTCGAATTCGGCGTGTATTTCCCGGAGTCCAGAGCAGCGGTCGCGGTGACGATCTTGAAGGTCGATCCCGGCGGATAACCGTACGAAGTAGCGAGATCGCAGAGCTTGCTGGTGGGGCAGCTGCCATTGATCGAGTTGTAGTAGCGCCGTTCGGTCTTGCCATCATGAGAGGCGAGGGGGCCGGGATCGAACGACGGGTTGCTCCACAGCGCTTTCACCTGGCCCGTGTGAGGCTCGATCGCAACGATTGCTCCGCGGTTGCTGCCTAGGGCGGCTCGCGCGGCCTCCTGAAGTTTCGAGTTGATCGTGAGGCGGATGTCATCGCCTTGCTGGCCCCCGCCGAGGAAGCGGTCTTGGATGTCTTGCATGGACAAGGTGGAGTTGCGGCCGAGCAACTGGTCGTTGTAACTGCTCTCGATCCGGTCGGCGCCGTACAAGATCGAGTAGAACCCGGTGATCTGTCCGTACAGCTCTCCTTGCGGGTAAGTGCGGACGAACTTGAGCTTCTGGTGCGTGGCTTTGCTATGCGCTACTCGAACGCCGTCATAGGTGACGATGTCCCCGCGCCTGATGGAGTACTCCTGCAGCAGGGCGCGAACGTTCGCTGGATTTCCCGCGATGCGCTCGGCTGCGAAGATCTGGATGTAGTTGAGCTGAATGAACAGCGCGATGAATGCCACCAGTAGGACTACCGCGACCTGCCGTATCTGTCGTTCCATCAATCCGCCCCAAGAAGTCTGATCATCGCCGGCCTCCGACCAGGATCTCGGCGGTGTGTGCGGGGTC
>JAXDJR010000142.1:0-13053 GCA_034667545.1 Actinomycetota bacterium | reverse complement strand
TGGTTGCAACGCTTGCGGAGTCCTCACGATGCCTCGTCCAGCGACGCGGGATCCGACCCGGGATCGGCAGGCTCCTCTTCCAACGACTCCGGGTCAGACCAGATGATCGGTGTGGAACCGCCGGCCGAGGGCTTATCAGTCTCTAAGTTCCGCTCCTGGCGTGCCCAATCGTTCTGCATGATCCAGGCCCGCAACCAAGGATCCACCAGAAATCCGACGAAGACACCGATGACGAACGGACTGATCCACTCAACCACTTCGACGCTCCTTTAAGGATTCGCTCTAGCCACAAGCTTTGGAGCGATGGCGTAAAGGACTCATTAAGAAAGAGCCGTCCGGCATAAGGATTTCGTGAGGATTTCACTCCGCCTGAGAGAACTGGAGGGTTAGCGTCAAGGACAGATGAAGTCAGCCGATTGGGCTTTCAGCCCCTACCGAAGGCCCCCACTGAGGGTAGGCGCAGCAGTCGTCACGACGGTCGGAGCAGCGACTCTGCTTCGACTCATACCCGGCATCTCGACGAGCGTCGCGGCATTGGTGTACGTGCTTGCGGTAGTTGGAGCAACGGCGATAGGTGGTCAGATCGCAGGACTGGTGGCGGCACCATTGTCGTTCCTTGCCTTGAATTTCTTTTTCACACCGCCCCGCTACACCTTCGTCGTCAACAAGACCGAAGATCTGTTGGCGCTGGTTGTATTTCTAGTCGTAGCACTCACCGTGGGAACATTGCTCTCGCTGGCGCTGTCGAGCCGCGATCGCATGCAGCTGCGTGAGCTCGAGGCTCGCCTGATGACGCGGCTTTCCACGCACCTCCTCTCAGGAGAACCCATCGAAGAGGCGCTCCAGCGGTTTGCAGGCGCTCTAGTCGACTTATTCGAACTCGCCGCCTGTGAGATCGAGACGTCGGTAACACCGGTGCCGATATCCGCAACGTCGGACCGCTCGACAACATCAGGCGAGCGACTGACCCAGCCGATAATCGCCAAAGGCCGCAACATCGGCGTGCTCTCCATCGTCGCAAACGGGCCCTCGCTGTCGCCCGCACAACGCGATGCCGCGGAAGCCTTCGCCCGACAGATGGCCGTAGCTCTCGAGGGCATCCGGCTAAGCAACGAATCGCGTAACGTTCAGCTCGAAGTGGAAGCAACAAAGCTACGCGCGGCTCTGTTCTCTTCCGTCACGCACGACCTCCGGACCCCACTGGGTTCAATCACGACCGCGGTTACAAGCCTGCTAGATCCGGGCGGGACCTTCACCCGTGAGCAGACCACCGAGCACCTACAGACCATTCGGGAGGAGGCCGAGCGGCTCAATCGCCTAGTGGGCAACCTCCTCGACCTCTCCAGGATCCGATCCGGGGCCCTCGTTCCATCCAAGGTCGAGGCTTCCATCGACGAAGTGATCGAGAGCGTGCTCAGGCGCCTACGCACTCAGCTTGAGCCGCGCGAGCTCCAGGTACAGATTCAGGACGACGTTCCAGATATCCCGATGGATGTGATGCAGATTGACCAGGTGGTGACTAACTTGGTGGAGAACGCGGTGAAGTTCAGTGTTCCGGGTTCGCCGATCTCGGTATCGGCGTCGGGTTGGGATGGTGGGATCAGAGTGCGAGTGGCGAACCTAGGAAAAAGGATCAAGAAAGAAGATAGGGAGGCACTCTTCGAGGCATTTGTGCGCGGTGAAGGAAACATGGTTACCGGAACGGGGCTTGGTCTCGCGATCGCCAAGGCAATCGTTGTAGCTCACGGCGGGCGGATCTGGATCGACGACGCGCCGGCGGGCGGAACCGCAGTGGCGTTCGACCTCCCGTCCGGAGGCGGCTAGCTGACGATGTCGGAACCTCGGGTGCTAGTCGTAGACGACGACTCTCAGATCCTTCGGGCTGTACGGACAACTCTGCAAGCCAGAGGGTACGCAGTTGCAACAGCCTCGAGTGGAGAAACGGCATTAAGCATGTTGAAAGAGGATGTCTGGGATCTCGTCCTTCTTGATCTTGGGTTGCCGGGAATCGGGGGCCAAGAGGTCATCCAAAGACTGCGAACATGGTCAGAAGTTCCAGTCATGGTCCTGTCGGTGCGCGATGCACAGGATGACAAGGTGCGGGCACTGGAGGCCGGCGCTGACGACTACATAACCAAACCGTTCGCAGCCGGGGAGCTGGTAGCCAGGATGAGGGCAGTTCAGCGTCGGTCCCTACCGGAAGCCTCTGCACCGGTTCTATATTTCGACGGGCTCGAGCTGGATCTGTCGCGCCATCTCGTCCAGTTGGGTGGACGATCTCTGCATCTCACACCGACCGAATACCGACTGCTGGAAGCGATGGCCACCCGCCCTGGGAAATTGTTGAGCCATGCATGGCTGCTCAGTCACGTTTGGGGACCAGGCTATGAGGGTGAGGCGCACTACCTTCGTGTCTTCGTCCGACAGCTACGAAAGAAGCTGAAGGACGACTCGACAGATCCCCGTTGGATAGCAACCGAGCCCGGGATCGGCTATAGATGGCTGGCGGAAAGCGAAGCTCCCCGCTAGCAGATTCGGATCCTTTTTCCGACTCACCCGGGCCGGGAATCATCACAGTGTTAGGTCGCCTCGGTGAGAGTGGCTGAAACGACGTACTTCGTGGTGTCGTTGAAGAACGGCGCTCCTGGGTCATCCTCGACGGTCCGCGTCGACCACCCCGGCTCGAACATCTCGTAAGTGGTGCGCCCGAGCAGGATGCCCCGGAACCTTCCATCGCCGCGCCGATGGCCTCGCCGATCTTGGGGTCGAAGCCGTAGTCGGACGTCCATGTAGGCGCGTCGATCACGCCGTCGAGGCTCATGAACTCATGCACGTTTATCGCTCCCGCTTCCCACCTCCGTTGTCGATGTTGCCGTGTAGACGATGTCACCGCCGCGTACTCATCGGTCTCCTTTGCAACGAGTCTCTGCGGTTGTGCCGGTAAGCCCGTCCGGCACTGCGCGGGCCATTACTCAGGTCGTGCGAGCACTGCGGCCCCGCCAGTAGCAAACAGCGCGGCATAAAGGAATCCCCAGGCTGGGGTGGTTGTCGTCCACAACACGCCTACAACAACGCTCGAAATGAGATCGCCGAGACCATCGACTAAGCCAAGCAGTCCAAAACCTCGGCCGCGCACGTCCGACGACAACACCGAAGAGGCATACGCACCTTCAGCCGTTTCAACCATCCCGGTAGAACTACCCACTGCGCCAAACAGCAGCAGCAAAACCCACACGTTGGCCGACCCCAATGCAAATCCGATGCACGCGAGGCTAAACAGCCCGATGCCTGCAGTGAGCATGTGCCTCCTACCCATACGATCTGCAATCGCGCCCGCCGGGTAGGAGACAGCAGCGTTGGCCGCATTGTGGCCGGCGTAGAGAAGCACCGAGGTGGCCGCCGCTCGGGTGGCGCTCCACCCAGCTCGATTCAGGATGTCTACAGCCCGGAGGATCAGTAGCGTCGCAGAGAAGTTCCCCAATCCGTAGAGCCCGACTCCCATCACCAGGTCGCGGTAGTTGCCACGCTCTCGCAGTAGATCGGCCATAGTGACTCGAGAGGCGGAGATTCCCGCAGAGATCCGGGGCGACTCATGCACGAGCAGCAATATCGCCGCGCCCGCCATCAGGCCGGGGATGATGCTGATACCGAACAGCGCTCGGTAACCGATCACCCCGATGAGGACCGAAGCAACCAGGGGACCAACAATGGCCCCCAGTGAGTCCATGGCGCGCTCCAACCCAAAAGCACGGCCGAGTTGGGGCTCGGAAACAGACTCGGCTAGTAGCGCGTCGCGTGCCGGGGACCGGATCCCTCGTGCTGCCCACGCGATCGTCCGACCGATCGCCAAGAAGGGCCATGAATTCACCAGGGCAAAAGAGCCGTAGCTGAGGGCCGTGACCGCATATGCAGCGGCTGCGAATGTCTTTCGTTCCACGTGGGGCCGGTCTGCAATCGCTCCACCAGCAAACTTCGAAGATGATAATGCGGCATCGGCTAATCCCTCGATCGCCCCCAGCGCCGCGGCGGGTGCTCCCAGTGAGTGCAAGAAGCCGGGCAACACCGCGGTGGCCATCTCATGGCCGCTGTCGGAGAAGAAACTGGCAATCCCGATCCCTACAACACTTGGATTGCGAAAGACCGTAGAACCATCGACGGTGTTGGTCACACACGGCCCCAATCACTCAATCGCGATCAACACACTCCGTGGGCACCCAGAGTCCTAGAGAAATCCCCATAAGCGGGGCTCACCTCCTGATGGTAGCGACCGTCAGTGGCAGCGAGCCGTGCCAGAATCGGAGAAGGTGCCGGTTCCTGCCGGCACAAACTGCCAGTCGTATTTCTGCGGATACAGGGTCATCTTGAGCACTCCGAAAGAGCTCGCGTCCTCGACCCTAGAAGTGGAGTATGTCTGAGCGTACGAGCTGAGACTGCTGCCCCCGGTGCCGACGATGAACTCACGGAGCCCCAAGTCATCCTGCGTGCCGTTGGGAGCCATCGATGCGAACCGTTCGTAGTTGTGCTGATGACCGTTGAGAACGACATCGGCTCCGTTGTCGTACAGAAGCCTCCAAGCGGCGTCCATTGGGGTATTGGTATGCATCGACGAGAAGCGCGGTTGGTGCCAATAGGCGAGGGTGCAGGTAGCGGGGTGAGTCGCGAGGTCGGATGCGAGCCAGATCATCTGCGGAGAGAGCTGGCTGCACCCTCCGAACACCCCGTTCACACCACAGTTTGCATTCAGGGCGATCAGGTGCCATGTCCCCACGTCGTAGCTGTAGTAACCCTCGTCTCGGTTCCCCGCTGGTCCGGATTGGGCACCCACTCCGTTGAAGTAGTCGAAATAGCCAGCCGCGTCGGGAGTCTTGTACTCATGGTTTCCCGGCACGGGAGAGGTGCTCGATCTGTACTGACCCCAGGAAAGGTCGTAGCTGTTTAGGTAATCGGAGAGCGCGCCGGCTTCGTACTGGTTATCGCCTAACGGAAGCACCCGATCGGCCCCGGCCAATAGAGCTGCTGTCTCCTGGTCCTGGCAGGGTGCAGTCATGTCGCCAGCCGTGCAAGCGATATCTCCCGCAGCGACGATCACCGGGTAATCTGAGGCCCGCGCCGATTGGTTAAATGGCGATGAAAGCGCCAGAAACAGACCGGCACACAGCGCTCCTACAACGAATAGCGTTTTCATGGCATCTCCGGCGGGATTGATTGGGTTGCTGAGCATACCGGAGTAACAGACTTTTCAAACCACCCTGCTGAATTAGGCAGACGTGGAACGTCCAAATCCTGCCTATCCCTCGACTTTGAAGCCTTGGGCAGTCCCCCGGCGGGGACCCCGCCCGCTGCTCAGCGCATCTACGTCTCAGGACAGGCGGCGGCGCACCCACCAGAAGCAGAATCCGCTCAACACAGCAGCGGCGCCGAGGAAGACAGCCATCTCGATCCATTGGAACGCCCAATAGTGACTGGCGGGTTGGTACGTCACGAGCTCGTGGAATCTGGCACCCACCTTCACGACACAGTCGTGCATCACATTTTTGAAACCGGCGGGCGCTTTCGTGGGGACGCCTTGGGGGGGCCTCCCCGCTACCTGATCGAGGTGAGGACAGGCGCGCGCCAGGACATGATGGGTGAGACTGCGACCTGCCGTGTCAACGATGTGGATGGAGTAGATCCACGCATTCGGCAAGTGCGGAGAAGGTGGCAGGAAACTGAAGGAACCCCCGTTCGTGCTGCGAAGGCCCATGGTGCTGGGATCCAGAGCGCTGATCCGATGCAGGGGCGCCATGAGGTGCGGCCGAAGCAAGAAGATGGCGCCGAGCCTGACGCCAACGAACACTGCCAGCGTGGTGGCCATTGCTGGGACGGTCCGCCGGATAATCAAGCCCAACGTCACGCCAAGCGCGATCCCAAACGCGGCGTAGCCGATTACAACGACGCCCCGCTCGTCAAAAAAAGGCGGTGAGAACCGGTTAGCGTTCACTTTGTCGATCGGGCCCGCCCACCAGGTGACCAGGAGACTCAGAAGCCCGGCGACCGCCATGCTTGCTAGTCCGACAACGGCAAGCTTGATACCCAACCATCGAGTGCGGGTAATGCTTTGGGTCCAGGCGAGACGGTAGGTACCCGTCTCGAGCTCGCGGGCGACCAGCGGAGCGCCCCAGAACAGACCGATCACGCCGGGTATGGCTATGACGAGGATGCCGAGCCATATCCCGAGGTTCTTGTCGTTACGTAGGAACGCGTCCCTAGCCGTTGAGCAGTCACCGTGCGAGACGCAAGTGGCGACGTTGGCATCATAGAGATGAGCGAGGTGGGGTCCGGTAAGGGCCACCACGACGGCAACGACCGCGAGCCCCCCAAACGCCACTGCGGTTTGGTTGCGCGCTTGGAGCCAGGCGAAGCGGATCATCGAAGCACCTCCAATGGAGATGGCCGAGAGGCTGCGACATCGCGCGCTTGTCGCATGTAGGCAAGTACCAAGTCGTCCATGGTTACGGGCATGACGCTCCATGCTGGATCTATGAAGGGAAACGGCTCCTTCGTCCGCACCAGGAGCAAGCTCTGCCGGTCGGTTTGGGTCTCTTCTATCACTTCGAAGCTCGATGGAAGGTTGCCCTCTCGCCGAGGTCCGGAAAGGCGGTGATGCGACGCGAGTAGATCGGACACCTCTCCGGCAAGCTGCACGTGCGAGGCGGTGAGCACGACTAGGTAGTCACAGACCCGTTCCAGATCCGCA
The DNA here is from genome assembly GCA_034667545.1 of Actinomycetota bacterium. Classification (GTDB taxonomy): domain Bacteria; phylum Actinomycetota; class CADDZG01; order CADDZG01; family WHSQ01; genus DATAPE01. The sequence goes on along the minus strand of JAXDJR010000142.1, from coordinate 6,317 downwards.
ACGAGATGCGAAGAGAGCATGACGGTGATCCCCTGCACGGCGACAACCTCCATGAGGTCCTGGAGGAACTCACGTCGGGCGAGGGGATCCAAGCTTGCTACGGGCTCGTCAAGAAGAAGGACCTGAGGCCGTTTCGCGATGGCCAGCGTGAGCGCGAGTTGAGCTCGCTGGCCGCCGGAGAGCGTCCCGGCGCGCTGACGAGGGTCGAGGTCGAGCTGGTCGATCCGGGTCTCCGCCAGCCTCTGGTCCCAGTTCGGATTGAGCCAAGAAGCCATACGGAGATGATCGCGGACCGATAGCCGCGCGTACGTGGGCGCGTCTTGAGCCACGAAACCGACCCGCCCCAGTTGTGACGGGCTCTCGGCAGGGCGGCCCCCGAGGACGGAGATGGTGCCTGCCGTCGGCTCAAGCAGCCCAACCGCCAGATGCAACAACGTGGTCTTGCCCGCGCCGTTCGGGCCGACGAGCCCGACGACCCTTCCCTCCGGGATACCCAGCGTGCAATCCTCTAGAGCCCGCCGCCGCCCGTACCGCTTGCTCAGCCCGGTCGTTTCGATGGCGGCGGTCATGCCACTCCCTCGGCGAAGCAGTTGCGGAAGGCGGTGCGGTAGATCGCCTCGATGTCGTCGGGACCAAGTCCCGCGGCGCGCGCCTTTCGCAACCAGTTGCTCATCGAAGTGAGAAACCGCGCCTGGGTGGCAGGGTCCGTTCTCGGGAGCGACGATACGACGAACGTTCCGAGGCCAGGCCGGCCCCGTACCAGGCCCTCGCGCTCGAGATCGCGATACGCCTTGAGCACGGTGTTCGGGTTGATCGCCAGTTTGGCCACCACCTGTTGAGCCGTCGGCAACTGGTCCCCCGGCTCGAGCAGACCGAGCTGTAAAGCCTGATGGACCTGCTGAACAAGCTGCACATATGTAGCCACGCCCGAGGCAGAGTCCAGGTGAAACTGGATCATCGATTGACCCTTTCACTAAAGAATTAGTGAAAGCATACTACTTCTCTCATCGTGGGTTCATCAGTGGTTCGAGACCCTGACGCACCGCACTTCGAAGGTGCTCAGACGGGACGCGATTAGTGCACAAGATCTCCTCGACGCGAGCTGCGCGCTTCCTTGAGGACGTAGCGTTCGGAAAGCAGGCTCTTGGGGGGGATATTCGGACGGAAAAATACAAACAGCCCCGACCAGCAACCCTGGTCCCCGTCGCAGCTGGCTGCGCCGTGTTGCTGCTCGTGTACGTCTCTGTCTACCCGATCCACGGTTGGCGCGTCGCGCTTGGAGCGGACACACCGGTCTACGTCTGGTGGACACGAATCTCTGCGGACCTCGGCTTGCGCGCTTCCCTGCTTTCGCCGCGCCCAGGAACGATGGCGCCCCTCGCAGCTCTGACTTCGTTGCTGCGCCAGCCCTCCTCCGCTCTCATCGCGTCGACGACGATAGTTATGGCCATCGCCCTCGCGTTAGCCACAGGCACCCTCTTGGAAGAGGCCTTTGGACGCGACTCCTACGCCTACTTCGTAACTGTGGTGGCCACTGGGGCGTTCTGCTTCATCTTGATCGGCGGCTACGTTTCGACTCTCGCATTTGGATGTCTGTTTGTCGCGGGCCTGGCAGTTACGGCTCACGGATTAGACGCAGTCGATTCCGCTTTCCCGTTTCTTGCGAGCGGACTCCTTTTCGGTGTAGCCGGCTCTGCACATCCGATCTTCGGAGTGCTCGAGTGCGTGCTGATTGCGCTAGCGGCGGTGTGGCTGGTCAGAGCGCCGACACCCAGGATCGGCGGAGGACCCACTCGGCCGGCAACCCTGGTTTTAGGGTCGGTGGCTGGCGGTGCTGCACTGACTTTGGCCCTGCTCGCTGCCACGGGATGGATAACCAGAACTCACGTCGATACCTCGGCCGACGCGATTCTTCGGCGACTCGAACCGCAGATGCTTCTCCATGCTTTCCGAACGCGGCTGGTCGGAGCGCTTATATCGGCTCGGTTCTTTCTTGCAGTGGCGGCCGCATCCTGCGGCGCTCTCGCGTGGACCAACTATCGGGAGCCGAGGAAGACACGCACCGGCGGCCTCGGATCGCGATTCGGGTCCGCCGTGATAGTCGTATGGCTCAGCGTTATTGCGGCCGGGATCGTTGGGCTGGAGCTCGGAGTAAGGATCCCCGCTCAGCGTCTCGTGAACTTCGCTCTCCCACTGCCGTTGGTTACCGGCGCGGCGGTGCTGGCGATCCGTCAGTCCGCGAGGAGGGGGTGGCGACAGGCAGCAGCGCCCTTGGGGATCGTGGTAGCTGTTGCTTCGAGTTACTTCGCTTGGCACGCGTGGGATCGCCACAGACCATCGACGCCCGCCGTGGCCACCGTCGAAGCTGCGGATACCGGACGGGCGTTTGCGTCTACTCCCTCGGGCACATCGTTGATCGTGGTGACCGACAGCAAAGACAAACCGGCGCAGTGGGCAGCGACGGTGTCGAACTTGCTCCGACAGTCCGTTCCTCCACAACGCGTCGCCGAGGTACACGTCTATCTTGGCCGGCCGGCAAATCTGATAGCAAGCCGCCCCACGCTCACTGGCCACGCCGTTCACGACGCAGTGTCCACCGATCTCTGGCGCGCGGTGAGGGCAACCGAGCCCACAGCTCTTCCGGTCGTTCTGCGTGCCTTGGACCCGTCGAGCTACGCTTCGTTCGCTCCGAGGAGGGGCACGCGGATGATTGCACCGGGGGTGATCTCGCCCGCCGGACGCACTGCTTTCCTGACGGATCGTGCATTCACTTCCGGGCCCTTGTGGTCGAGCTGGCTACCAGTGTGGCTGACTCCTGCACTGCTCCTTGGCTTGGCTGCCGTAGGTTGGGCGTGGGTTCGTTTGGCCCTCCCCCGCGCAACAGCGCGGACCGCGATCTCTCTCGCTCCTGCGTTTGGACTCGGCACCCTTGCCGTTGCAGCGATCGTCCTGGACGCAGCAGGCTTACGGATGTCGGGGATCGGTAAGTGGGTCGCAGTCTTCGCGGTGATCGTCGGACCTCTCATTGCCTTGGGATTGCACCGCTATCGCGATGCCATCGGGGTGGGGGCTGCGTGAAGGGCGATCGCGCCTCGCGTACCGGAGTCGCCGAAATCATCTGGTGCATGGCCGGGTGTGCGGCGGCCCTGCTGGCGGGCTGGCTACTGAAATCGCGCTGTGTCGGCATCCCCGTTCAGCGGTATCAGTTCCAGCAGCTCTGTTACAACGATGTGCAGTCGCTGTATCGCGCCCGAGGGATCGCACAGGGACTGTTCCCCTATGTTCACGGGGCTCTTCACAATGGCGTGCCCGTCCACGGCGCGATCGAGTACCCGGTTCTCACCGGTCTCTTCATGTGGCTCATGGGCCAAGTCGCGACTGGTTTCCGTGACTATTTTCACGTCACCGCTCTGGTCCTGGCTGCGACAGCGCTGACAACCACGTGGCTGTTGGCCAGGATGGAGGGACTCCGCGCGCTCAGGTGGGCGCTGGCGCCTTCTCTGGCCCTCTACACCTTCCATAACTGGGACGTGCTGGCAGTTGCCGCGGTCGTCGCCGGTATCTGGTTTTGGTCCCGTGAGCGAAGAGTGGCAGCGGCGATCGCATTCGCTATAGGAGCTGCCTTGAAGCTGTTTCCGCTGCTGTTTCTGCCCGCGCTCTTCTTCGAATCGCTATACGAAGGGAGGGCGCGACGAGGAGTGGTTGAGTTTCTCGCGGGGGCAGGTTGCTTTGTCGTGATCAACCTTCCGTTCGCGCTGATCAACTTCAGTGGCTGGTGGGCGACATATCGATTCCAGTCGATCCGCCTTCCTAACCACGACAGTCTTTGGAGCCTGGGGGGGCGACTCGTAGGTCACCCCGATATAACGCAGATCAATATTGCAAGTGCGATGTTGATCGTTGGCTCTGTGGTCGGCGTATTGGCGGCAGCATGGGTACTGGCTAGAAGGTCGGGTCAGTATCCGTTTCTGCAGGCATGTGCAGCAACACTCGCTCTCGTCTTGTTGTGGAGCAAGGTGCAATCGCCTCAATACATTTTGTGGGTGCTTCCATTCTTTGTGGTTCTCGATGTGAGCTTGGTGTGGTGGCTGCTCTATTCGATCGTCGATGTGCTGGTCTACGTAGGTATCCTTCGTTTCTACTACGACTACAGCCGCGTTGCGTCGGCAACGTTCCACATGGGAGTCTGGCTTCGATCTGGTCTATTACTCGCTCTGGCACCAGTGTTCCTATATGCGACGATCGCGCTGGTCCAACGACGAGCCGTCGTGCTTCGGGGAGCGGAACCACGCTCGGCAGCGCCCGTCTGATGGACGCCATTGACCGCCTCTTCGCACGGATGAAGAGACTTCCCACCGCGCAAGACGGAACCACCGATACGGCCCTGGGGCATCAGACATCGCCCTTGGGTACCAAGAAGCGACCGTGGCAAGAAGCCGTGACGGTTACCGCGTGGATCCGCGTCGCGTTCTTCTCGATCGCGTTCGTCGCCAACTGGGTCGTGGCTATCTTGAACGGCCAACAAAAGCCGGGATTCTTCGATGTTTGGCTCAAATGGGATGCGATCGCGTTTCTTCTCGTCGCACAGCACGGCTACACAAGCCCATTGACGCATCCGACCCCGACGGCCTACTTCCCCCTGCTCCCACTTCTTCTGCGGGCTCTCGTTACGATCGATGTGCCGGGGGCTTCCGCCGGACTTTTGATCTCTGGCGCGGCTTGTGTCGTCGCCTTCGCCTATCTGTACAAACTCGCAGAAGAGCAGATGGGCCCGGGCACGGGACGACCGGCGGTGCTGTACCTTGCGCTATTTCCATCTGCAGTGTTTTTGGTGGCCGGATACTCGGAAGCCATCTTTCTCGCGGGAGCGATTCCTGCCTTCTACTACGCGCGTCGTCGGCAGTGGGCGCTTGCGGCCCTTCCAACCGCGATAGCGACTGCAGCGCGCTTCGCGGGAATCTTCTTGATCTTCGGGCTTGCGATCGAACTCTTCCAGCAACGCGACGAGCCGGTACGGATACGGCTTCAAGCATTGGGAGCCTTAGCAACGGGCTGCATTCCCCTGGTTGCCTACGGTCTGTTCCTCGACCGCGCTCGCGGCGATCCCCTCTACTATTTTACCGACCAGCGGGTGGGGTGGCACCGTGGATTCTCAAACCCGGTGAGCTCTTTGATCAATACTTTCTCGCATCCCCAATTCGTCATCGAGATTCTGAGCGCGGCGTTGGGAGTTTGCCTCGTTGTTTGGGTCGTGAAGCGCAGAGAGTGGAGTTATGCCGCCTATATGGGGGCCTCGCTGGCGAGCCTGATGACCAGCACGTCCTACCTCAGCATCTCGAGGATCCTCGTCTCGTTCTTCCCGGTGCCCTTGCTGCTCGCGGCACGCTCCAAGGACCGCCCAAGGACGGGGCGGGCGATCCTGGTGATCTCGGCAACGCTCGCAGTAGCGGGGGTGGTCGCGTTCACCCACGGATGGGGCTTCTATTGAACAAGATCGGCAATGGAAAGATCCGAAAAGGCTGGGCGGTTGCACTATCCGGCTGCGTCCTGCTCGTGGTTCTGGCCGTGCTGGCGGGAGCCGTCTTCGACGCACGGACCCAGCCTGTCCCTGCCATTGATCATGTTGCGGACGTCCTAGGTGCGGGTGGGTTCACGTGTGGCGATGCGCAATCGTGGTCGATCCCCCCCAAAGGACAGTCGACGCTCAGTTGCGACCGCTTCGAGATCGATGCCTTCAACAACCATGCCGCGGTCAGCAGGTTCCTGGGCTGGAAGGAAAAACCTCAGGACGAGCACTTCCTGAAGCGCTTTGGGGTCGATGCCTTCATCGTCAAAGGACCTCGATGGATCCTGTTCACTCCCAGCGCGAACATAGCCGCCGAATTGAGATCGAGAGTCGGCGGCCAGCTGCTGACGATATCTCGCTGAGACATCCCGACGACTGACCGGGATGTGTTCGTGTGTATGTCTCTCATTTGGAGCTCGTGTCGTTGACGTCGGCTACCACAGTTAGTTGCCTCACGTCGTTTTCGTCGACCTCGACCGTCCACACCGAGCCCGTCGGGATGAAGCGCTCCCAAAAGAGGTGATCGTTCCCGCTCGCTTCTGCAAGCGCGACTCGTAGCAGCATCTCGTGTGTGACAGCGCCAACCCGACCCCCATGATGCTCTGTCGCTATCAGGTTCAAAGCGCGAAGCAGCCTGTGTCTTAGATGAGCAACGCTCTCGCCCCCTGGAATCACGGCGTCCCGGGGATCGTTGCGGAATCGAGCGAACGCCTCTGGGTCCGCAACAGCCGCTTCGGCACGTGTCTTCCCT
>JAXDJR010000141.1:0-10947 GCA_034667545.1 Actinomycetota bacterium | reverse complement strand
GAGCGATCACGTAGGGCAGGGTGGCGTTGGTGAGGGCATACGTCGAGGTATGTGGCACGGCCCCCGGCATATTGCCGACGCAGTAATGCACCACGTTGTGAACCACATAGGTGGGGTCCGAGTGCGTGGTCATGTGCGAAGTGGCAAAGCACCCGCCCTGGTCGATGGAGATGTCTACGACCACGGCTCCGGGCCGCATCTGCGCGATCGTGTGCTCGTCGACCAGCTTGGGGGCCTTGGCTCCCGGGATCAGCACCGCCCCGATCACGAGGTCGGCCGAGATGACCGTCTCCTCGACCGACAGCCGGTTGGAGGCAAGGGTGAGGATCTTGCCCTGATGGATCCTGTCGATATCGCGCAGCTTGTTGATGTTTTTGTCGAGGACGACCACTTCAGCCTCCATGCCCTGGGCGATCCACGCGGCATTCATGCCTGCCATCCCGGCGCCCAGGACGACCACACGGCCGGGCCGGACTCCGGAGACCCCTCCGAGAAGGACCCCCCGCCCTCCGTGCTCGCGCTGCAGGTGAACGGCGCCCACCTGGGGAGCCATGCGGCCTGCTACCTCGCTCATCGGCGCCAGGAGAGGGAGGGACCCGTCTCCCATCTCCACGGTCTCGTAGGCCACCGCGGTGGTCCCTGACTCGATCAAAGCGTCGGTCACGGGCCTGCTCGCGGCCAGGTGGAGGTAGGTGAACAGCAGAAGCCCGTCGCGCAAGCGATGGAACTCTTCCTCGATGGGTTCCTTGACCTTCAGGACCATGTCGCAGGTCTCGAACAGAGAATCCGCATCCGGGACGATGGTGGCGCCGGCTCGGTCGAAGTCCGCGTCGGCGATGCTGGAGCCCCGCCCGGCGTCGTTCTCGATTACGACCTCGTGCCCGTGCACGACGAGCTCGCGCACGCCCGCGGGGGTTATCGCTACCCGGTATTCGTTGTCCTTCAGCTCGCGCGGGGCGCCGACTCTCACAGGCGGAACCCTACCCGCCGTGCGTCACGACCGCTGTGGCGGCCGGATACCTAGGAAGCCGGTGTCGGGTTGATGCTGGAAAGGGCCACCTCATCGCTTGCCACGGGGCCATCGTGTCGGTTCGCTATGGCCGCTCCGACGAAATCCCGGAACAGCGGATGGGCCCTGTCAGGACGACTCTTGAATTCCGGGTGGAATTGGCTGGCCACAAACCAGGGGTGGTCCGCAAGCTCGATGATCTCCACAAGGGTCCCGTTAGGGGACTCGCCCGAGCATACGAATCCTGCCTCTTCCAGCTTGCGCCGGAACCTCGGATTGACCTCGTACCGGTGGCGGTGGCGCTCGTAGATCAGCTCGGCGTCGTAAGCGCCCGCGGCCTTCGAGCCTTCCAGCAGACGACACGGGTACGCGCCGAGTCTCATCGTTCCACCGAGCTGACCGAGGTCCTGGCCCGCCAAGATGTCAATGACCGGAAAGGCACACTCGGAATCGAACTCCGACGAGTTCGCACTCTCCAGCCCGGCTACATTGCGGCCGAATTCGATCACCGCGCACTGCAGCCCGAGGCAGATGCCCAGGAAGGGCACCAGATTCGTCCTCGCATAGCTGGCAGCAACGATCTTGCCCTCGATCCCCCGCACGCCGAAGCCTCCGGGAATGAGGATGCCGTCGAGACGTCCCAGCGCCTCGTCAAGATCGGCGGTTTCCAGGTCATCGGATGGGATCCACGCGATCTCGACCTCGAAACCGTGGGAGAAGCCTGCATGCTTCAGGCTCTCGACCACCGACAGATAGGCGTCGGGCAACTGAACGTACTTGCCGATGATGCCGATCGTTACCGTCTGCTGGGAGGCATCGATCCGCTCGACCAGCGCCCGCCACGGCCCCAGCTGGATGTCTTCAAGGCCGGAGAGCCGTAGATGGTCGACCACGAAATCGTCCAGGCCTTCGTCGTGCAACACAAGCGGTATCTCGTAGATGTTGCGGGAGTCGACCGCCGAGATGATGGCGTCGGTATGAACATCACACAGCAGCGAGATCTTCCGCTTGAGCGAAGGACTGATGGCCCGGTCTGACCGACAGACGATGGCGTCGGGCTGGATGCCGATGCTCCGCAGCTCCCGCACCGAATGCTGCGTTGGCTTGGTCTTCAGCTCTTCGGCTGGACCCATGAATGGAACGAGGGTTACGTGGATGTAGCAGGTGTCATCGCGACCCAACTCGGTCTTGAGCTGGCGGATCGCCTCGAGGAAGGGCAGCGACTCGATGTCTCCAACCGTGCCCCCGATCTCCGTGATCAGGACGTCGCATCCAGAATCCTCACCGAGGGTCAAGATCCGCTCTTTGATCGCGTTCGTGACGTGTGGGATCACCTGGACCGTGTCGCCCAGGAAATCTCCTCGCCGTTCCTTGGAGATCACGTTTTGATAGATGGCTCCGGTGGTGACGTTGGACGCCTTGAAGAGATTCTCGTCGATGAAGCGTTCGTAGTGCCCGAGGTCCAGGTCGGTCTCCCCGCCGTCCTCCGTGACGAAGACCTCGCCATGCTGGAAGGGGTTCATCGTGCCCGGGTCGACGTTGATGTAGGGGTCGAGCTTCTGCATCATGACCTTGACGCCACGGGCCTTCAGAAGACGACCCAACGAGGCTGCCGTCAGACCTTTTCCAAGGCTGGACACGACCCCACCTGTTACGAAGATGTGCTTTGGCACCGAGCCTCTCTTTCGTCGCATGGGACGGATGCTCGGGAACTCGAGACACCCGGCCCTCTAGCCAGGTGACCCGTCCCCTCCAACGCAGACCCACCGTGCTCGTATGAGGTCCGGTTGCAGGAGGAGGTCATCACAAGCTAGCACGCGCTTCGCGTGGAGCGCTTCATTTCAACGCCGTTATCTGCGTCCGATCCGGTCGAGCCGGGCGAGGAAGCCGATCCGTGCGAAACCCCGCGAGAACGACCACCGCTCCGACGCCAGGTTGAGCGCCAGCAGCACGACGATGGCCGCGACCCTCCACGCTTCCGGGAGAGAGACAGCAAGTCCCAGTCCGATAACGCCACCTATCGGATTCGCCCCCGCGTCTCCCAGCATCGCCCGCTCGGAGAGGTCGGCAGGAAGTGCCGCAGCGAGCGACGCGATGCAGCCGGCTGCCGCCACTGTCCACACCGCCACACCCAACACCGCGAGCGGCAGCATGGCGATCAAGGCAACCTTTCCGGCGCGTCCGGGAGCGCGGTCGAAAAGGTTGATCGTGTTAGCGCTCAGCGCAACGAGCAAGCCAACCTCGATTATCTCCGTCCCGCGCGCAACGATTGCTCCCGCAACCAGCCCCGCGGCGACTCCCGCCACCAGCTTCACCAGCCCACCGGTAAGTTGCAAGCGCCGTGCAGCACCGAGATGACCGGCAAATCCACGCGCTCGCTCGTCCCCTTTGTTGTCATCCCATGTGCCGGCGGCCCAGAGAGTGACGAGCACCAAGCAGCAAGCGGTGCCGACTCGCAGCGGAACGCCTGCGCCGGCAAGGCTACGCACCCCAAGCGCGCACCCAAGGCCGGCGAGCGAACCCCACAGCAAGGGGGTCCCCAATATGACTGGAACCTCGCGGCCGTTCACGTTGATCCTCTTTACCTTTGCGGCAGGGATGGAGGTCACGCGGTGGCGGATCGCCAGCGCCGACACGACTGTTCCGGCAAGCGCCCCCGCGACAAGTGCAGCCACGTCGGGAGATGTCACGCAACCACCCGGTTCATCAAGGACAGGTGCAGCAGCACCGCCAAGGGCACAAAGAAGGACAGCACGACCGCCGGGATGATGATGCCGGAGTCGTTCGCAGCGAAGCCGAGGATGCCGACCAGCAAGGCCCCCACGAGCCCCGCCCTGAGCCGCGGATAGGTCTCGACCAACACCTGCCACCGGCCACGGGGACGCAGCAGAAGCCAGGCCATGACTGCCAGAGCGGGCGGCACCGACAGTGTCCACACCGTCGAACGGAACACCTGAAGATTCGCTCTGATCTTGCGTCCGATCGTATCGGTCAGGGCCGAGCTCCCCCGCGCTCGGAACTCGTCGAAGAGCCGGGCGAGATGAGTCTGGGACGCGGCGGGGCGCGTGAGGTCGAACACCAGGAAGAGGATCAGCGCCACCGCAAGCGCCCCTACTGCGAGGAGCACCAGCTTCAGCGTGGGACGTTTGCCGGCAAGCAAGACCCACGTGACGATCAATGCTGGGACCAGCGCGATCACGCCCCCTACATCGCTGCCGAGAGCGGGCAAGCCATCCACCACGATGGTGACACCGAACAGCATTGCGGCAAAGATCAGCGCCGGGCGCGACCCCTCCCAGCGGTGGACTACCAGAGCGCCGGTCAGCACCGAGGACGACGCTAGAACCGCGAAACCGATGTTGCCGATTCCTGCGAACCTTCCCGCCACGATCGGCGAGTAACCGAACACGGTGCTCAATTGCAACGGCGCCCCTGCGGCCAGGTCTGCCATCAGCACCAGCGCGGTGAATCCGGTCAGCGCTAGCAGCCGGTCGAGCGAGCTCTTCAGGAACGCGGTTACCAGCGCAACCATGACTGCGTCGATGGCAATGAGCAAGACGACCATCCACCACGCGCCGAGGCGGTGTGCTTCTACGCCGCCTGCAAGGTAAGTGGTGACCGGAAACGCAACCACCGTCAGCACGACCACCTCGAGGCCACGGCGGAACCGCTCCGAGGCGGGCGTTGCTCGCTGCTCGCGCCGGGCGATCAACAGCAGCGCGATCAGGTATACGGCTACTTGGAAGGCGACGAAACCAGTCGAAACGCCGGCCTGGAGCCGGTCGACGAAAACGGCCTCATCGTCGGTGGCTACCGCTGCCGCGATCCGGTTCTGGCCTGCGTCCGCCACCGCATACCAACTCTGTCCGTTCATGGTTGCCGGCGCGGGAACGTGGAGGAACGACAGCACCGTGGGTGCGACATCGGGCAACGTAACGAATCCCGGTCGGCGGGTCGACGCGGATTCCAGCGTTGTCCCGGGACCGAATCCAGGACCCACCGCTATCGCCACGCCAAGATGAGCCGCAGGCCACGCCGCAGGTGAGGTGGGAGAAAAGATCAGCAGCAGGTCGCGCTGGTCGAGGTGGGCACGGATCTGACCAAGCAAGGCATCAGTGCGGGCCAAGGCGGGTCGCACCAGCGAAGATGAACGGTGACCCGCCAGCGCTGAAGCAAGGTCGGCCAGGTTGAGATCGGCCGTGTCCACTATCACCGTAGAGCAATGAGCAGCGAGCGCAGCATCGATCGCAGCCAGCATACGTGGAGGGTTTGACGCCACGCCGAACTTACTGCCCTGCGCCGGCTGCAACATCGTTGCGCCCACCGCTGCGGTTGGCACTGTTCCGTCTTGCTGCATCGCCGCCAGCAGCGTCCACTCGCCAAACGTTGCCGCGCGTGGCGGGAGGAGTTTGAAGTCGCGCCCCACGGCGGCAACCGCGAGGTGGTGCGCGTCGAGCGCGCTGCCGAGAGCACCGGGCCGCGCTCCGTAGCCCGCTCGGCGCGCGAGACGACGGATCTGCGGGACTCCGGCCGCTACCACCGAGCGGAAAGGCGGCCCTAGCCGGACATCCGCATCCCCTTGCCCCTGACCAGGAGCCGACGACTTCTTCGCCACGCCTCCTGCAGTCGCCCCACCCTGCATCCGGGCTCCTGCACCGATCGTGGCGAACGCGTCTGAATAGGAAGTACGAGGGTCGATGGTGCGAACCGACATGGAACCCGCAGCCCCCTCGTCTATGGCTTGCATCAGATTCGGGGGCCGGTAACGGGCGATATCCGCCCACGTCACTCCCGGCAACGTCAGGATCACCGTGTGACCACACGACTCAGCTCGCGCCGGCGGGACCGTGATCGTCACGGCGACCGCGGCCAGCAGCGCGCACAGCCCGCTACGCAGTCTCAACCTCGAGCCCCAAGTAGGCGCGTTCGAGGCGTTCGAGCATCCGATCGCTCGAGAAGTTTTCGGCTAGGTGAACTTTCGCGTTGGCGGCCATGCGGCGGGCGTCGTCGGGCGTCGCAAGGAGTTCTGTAACCGCGGCGGCGAAACCCTCGGGGTCTCCGCTCGCAACCAGCCGGCCGGAAACGCGATCCTCGATCAGCTCCGGCATCCCCCCGACGGCGGTAGTGACGACGGGGACGCCCAAGGTGATGGCTTCCTGGGCGGCCAACGAACAGGCTTCCCACACGGACGTCAGACAGAACACGTCGGCGGCTGCGACGTAGTCGGCCGGCTCAGAACGGTAGCCGAGGAATCCGACCCGGGGCGCCACGCCCATCTCCGCCGCGAGGGTCTTCAGCTGCTCGTGGAGGGGACCGCCGCCGATGATTGCGAGATGAACCGTTGCCGGTAGCCGGGCGAAAGCGGTGAGCAGAACATCGAGCGCCTTCTGGGGAGCGAGACGGGCGACGGTTACGAGCAGATGCTGGCCGGGATCGACACCGAGCTCGGCCCGCACTTGTGCACGCTCCCGGGGGGGCCGGGGCGGTGGCGAGACCCCGAGATGAAGAACCTCGACTTTCGAAGCATCACTTAGCGCCACCGCGCGAAGGTGTTGGGCGATGTCGCGAGAAGGCGCGAAGACGCGCTCGTTCCATCGGACCGCCACAGGCTCTGCCCTCCTGTAAGCGCGGGCTCGAAGCGGGCCCGAGATCTCCGGCAGCACCAGGTTGTGGATCGTTGCGAGAGCTGAGGCCGGTGTCCCCCGTGCAGCGCGCGCCGAATCAAGAGCTGCGCGCAAACCGTGGGCGTGCACGACGTCGTAACCGCCGTCGGTCATGAGTTCCTGCAGCTGTCCGCTCGCCTTTCGATGGCCCCAAACGCCATCGGGGATGGTCAGCGGAAGGATCTCCCGAGGCATGCGGGAGGCCACCTCTGGTGGTCCGGCGATGGCGATCTCGAGACCGCTCCTGCCCTGAAGACCGGCGGCGACGGCGGCCACGTGGCCGGCGATCCCACCAGCCGACCTGCCCAGGACCTCCAGCACCTTTCGGCTACCAGTCATCCGCTTCGTCGGGGGATCAATCCGCCGACACTCGCCAGCTCGGGCGATCGGAGTCTCGCCATTAGAGCGATGTAGAGACCGATCCCTGCAAAAAACGCAATCGCAAGAGTCATCAGGCTTTCTACCTTCGAAGCCGAGGGCAGCACGGAAGTGACCCCCACCATCACGAGGGCAGCAACGATGGTGACGAACAACGAACGGCGCAACGAGAGCGAGAAAGAAGGATCGGCGAGCGGATGCGTGCGTCGCGATATAAGGACCCCGAGGACGACCGCGCCGACGGAAAAGCCCAGCGAATGACCCAGAGCGAGACCTGCAACCGCCCACGGCGCGGGGAACAGAGCGAAAAGAGACGCTCCCACGATGCTGGCGAAGACCACCGTCGCAGCGTTAACCAGCGCCGGTGTTTTGGTGTCCCCCATAGCGTAATAACCGCGGGTCAGAACCAGAAAGGTCGAGTATCCGGGCAACCCGATGGAGAAACACGCGATCACGCGCGCGACCAGGGCCGCGCCCGTTCCTGTCATTACCCCGTATTGAAGGGTCACGCGCGCAAGCGGGCCTGACGTCGTCAGAAGGATCGCTGCAGTCGGCATGAGGATGAATGCGACCATCTTGAGACCGTCGCGGAGCCTGCCCGCCAACTGAGATTCCTCACCTCTGGCAACGTCTTCGGACATCGCAGGGAATAGGACGTTGAATATCGGGACCGCGAACAAGGCGTGCGGCAGATAGAAGAAGGTGTAGGCCCATTGGTAGGCGGCAACCCCTCCCTGCACTCTGTTCGCCAGCACGAGCACGACGATCAGGCCCGCCTGATAGCCGCCGGCGTAGCTCAGCGCCCACACGCCCAGACGCGCGCCCTTCCTCACCGCCGGATGGGACAGGTCGAAGCGGAAGCGGAAATGCCATCCCAGGCGGATCAACTGCGGGATCAAACACACGGTCATCGCCACGACCCCCAACGTGGTGCCGGCGCCGAGCACCCACTCTTGCGCCGTCGAGACGCCGGAAACGGATGGAGCGGCGCTCCCTCTCATCGCTGCGTATGTGAGATACACGCCGATCACCACGACATTGTTAAAGATCGGCGCGATAGCGGCGATCCCGAATCTTCGGTGCGCATGAAGCGCCGCGGTCATGATCATGCCGACGCCGTAGAAGATCACCTGGGGAGCGAACAACCGAAGGAAACCGGCACCGAGAGCGATCTCGTGGCTGCGCACTGCGGGTTGTTGGACCCCGATCGTCAACAACCGCATAACCACCGGAGCAGCAAAGGCGATGACTGCGCCCAAGACCGTGAGTCCGACCAGTGCCACCGAGGTGAGCGCGTCGGCGGCCTCCCAGCCCTCTCTGTGCTCGCCTCTAACGAGATAACTGACGAACGTGGGTACGAAAACCGAGGTCAGTACCCCGGCGGCCACGAGCTCGAACAGGACGTTGGGTGCGCTATTGGCGGTTTGATAAGTGTTCGCAAGGAAGGTCGTGCCCATCGTTGCTGCGACGACGATGACGCGAATGAATCCCGTTATGCGTGAAACTGCAGTAGCTGCGGTGATGACCGCAGCGCCACGAGCCAGCGACGGTGTGCGCGCTGGTCCTGAGGAGGACATACTGCCTACGAAGGACTGACGGCGGGCTGAGGGATCACCGCATCGGCCCCCGGCGCAAAGCCGTAGTGTCCGATGAGACCCCGGAGCGCCTCCCTGAGGCCCAACACTGCTGCGATCCCGCCCGGGACGGTCTCAGCGTCGTCAACAGTAGCCACCGTTTGTGCGGCTTTCCCGTCCGTGCGGACCGCAGCAACAAAACCCCATGTGCTGTCTGAGGGTTCGGCAGCCAGCACAGTCGCAGAGTGTGCTCCCAGCGAGCGTGCCAGCGCGAGACAGAAGGCACGGGCGGCAAACGGAGGATTGTCGACCGCCCCCGCGAGAACAACGAAGAGCGCTCCGGCTGGGACGGTGATCCCGTCGCGCGTCCGATCCGCAGTCACGAAGCCGTCTTTCTCCAGCTGGCCGAGCAGCGCTTCGAATCTCTGCGACTCCGCGGACTGGCTAGAGGGGATCGCCGGTGCCTGCGACGCAGCAGCGGCGCGTGCCCCAAGAAGGATGGCGGCCTGCTGGCGCACTTTGCGGACGGATCCCGACGAGCTGTGGACCGAGAGAGCCAGCTGGTCCAGTGACGTTGGATCCGCGAGTGTCAGCTTGTCGGTGAAGGTGACGGTGGCGGTGACGGTGCCGCCCGCGTCCACGACCGCCGAGACGATGCTGTCCGAAGCGCTCGACGCGGTCCCCTGGGGCTCAAGCAGAACCACAGCATGCGCCGCTAGGGCGCTCTGCACGAGCCACGGCTCGGTGGCTTGCGCGAACACCAGATTGTCCTGTGTCGTCTTTCGGAGGGAAGCGACGTCCTTCTGCAGGCCACTGTTGTCCTGCGCGATGCTGTGCAAGCGATGCTTGAGATCCGCCAACAATGGGCCACCCAAGAACCCGGATCCTGCCAAAATCCCGATCGCAAGAGCCATCAGCACCGCGATGATCGAAATGAGGTGGTAACGGAAATCGATCACGAGAACACGGCTTGCGTGATGTGAAACCAGAATCCGTGGATCTGAAGCCAGATGGCGCGCATCTCGAGACGCATCACAGGCGACATCGCAACCACCACGGCCATGGCCAGCACCGCGGCCCCGATCAGCATGACGAGATCCATGTGCCGCACACGGCCGCGATAAAGACGACCCACACCTTTGGCATCCACCAGTATCGGTCCCACGCGAAGCCGAACCAGGAACGTCGACGCCATGCCTTTGCGCCCCTTGTCGAGGAACTCGATCAGGTTTGCATGGGTGCCTACCGCGACGATCAACTCGGCTCCCCGCTCGAACGCCAGCAGCATCGCGATGTCCTCGGACGTGCCGGGAGATTCGTACACGATGCTAGGGACGTCGAGCGCCTCGATGCGCTCCAGTCCGGGCGCATGGCCCCCGGTATAGGCATGAACCACCACTTCCGCACCTGAGAGAAGGGCTTCGGTGGTCACCGAGTCCATGTCTCCGATGATCATGTCGGGTTTCATCCCGGCTTCGATGATGGCGTCCGCACCGCCGTCGACACCGATCAGCAGAGGCTTGACCTCGCGGATATACCCGCGAAGCGCAACGAAGTCTTCTCTATATCCCGGCCCCCGCACCACGACCATCACGTGTCTGCCCTGAAACACCGTTTTGACGTTAGGCAATCTGGCGGCTTCTAGGAGCACGTCGCGCTCGTCTTTGATGTAACCGATGGTGTTCTCGGCGAAGCGGTCGATCGCGGTTGCGAGCCCCTGTTTCGCAACGTCGAGGGTCTTTTCCACTTCCTCCAGCTGGAGGACCTTCCCCTTTCCAATCTGACGACGATCTCCATTGACCGAGGAGAAGACCGCGCCGTCATCCACCTCGACTCGGGTGCCTTCCTCTATCTCCATCACGCTGGGACCGGCCTCGTCTATCACGGTCACACCAGCAGAGCAAAGCAGCAGGGGGCCAAGGTTCGGATAGCGCCCCGTAGAGGAGCGAGCGGCATTGATCACGACGCGAGCCTGCTTCTGGATCAGCCCTTCCGCGGCAAGGCGGTCGATGTCCTGGTGGTCGATGATGGCCACTTCGCCAGGTTCCAGTCGCGACAGAAGAACCTTGGTCCGCCCGTCCACGCGAGCCCGGCCCCCCAGGACAGATCTTCGAGGCTCTTCTGTCTCCCCGCGGCGTCGAAGTCTTCGGATCACGAAGCTTGCGCAGCCAGTTCGAGAAGCTCGCGAGCGTGCTCGTGGGCACGATCGCTCCGAGGCAGACCGGCAAGCATTCGGGAAAGTTCGGCCACTCGCTGATCGCCCTCGACCCGCACTACCTGCGCGCCCCCGGACCCTTGAAAGTCCTTGTGCACGGCGAAGTGA
>JAXDJR010000140.1:0-44081 GCA_034667545.1 Actinomycetota bacterium | reverse complement strand
GTGGATCACAGGCACCGCGTGGATCACAGGCACCGCGTGGATCACAGGCACCGCGTGGATCACAGGCACCGCGTGGATCACAGGCACCGCGTGGGTATGAGATCTCCATCAACCCGTTTCTCCATCTGCCCGATGCAGCAAACCCCATGTCGGCCTGGGACGTAGTACCTGGTGGGAGGTGAGACCAATGCAGACGGAAAAGACTGGAACGAAGCGCTGGCTGTGGCTTGTAATCGCAGCCGTCGCGGTCGTAGTGATCGTTGGCTTGATCGTCGTCTATCACGGTGGCGGCGGGTCTGGCGGCGGGGGCGGGTACTAGAAGGAATCGCCCGTCCCACACGGAACCCACAATGACTGGGCACGCAGGGATCGCCCGCAGAGCCGGCTTGTCTTAGCGATATCTCAACGGGTGGAACAAAGCTGCCATCGCGGGTGCTAGCTTCGAGCCCGATGACGAAACGACGCTCCTGGATTCTCGTAGCTGCGGCGGTCTGGACCGTCTACGTGTGGGCCACGCGGATATGGATCATCGCGCGGCTCTCAAATGGGACGGGTTTCAAGGTAGTTCATTACGTTCTCGCAGCGATCTCCATCGGATTCGCGATCGCCATCGGGTGGATCGGGGTTCAGGGCTTGCGGGAGCGATCCCGCGAGGTCTCTCCGACCGACACTCAGACTTCGAGGCCAAGTTCGGAAGTCTCGCCCACGTCCTAGAGGGGCCACCCCTGCTCGGCAGGGGACGCCGCGGGCCGGGCAGGTTCTCGGCCGGTGGAATCACCCAGGCTCTGGGTTCATGATGTCTGTTCTGCCATCGCGGACCTGGAGATGCAGATGCAAGGGCTGATGCAGGACTACCCGTTGACGCTGCCTCACATCTTTCACCGCGCCGAGAAGCTGTTTCCGGCGAGCCGGATCTCGACAGCTACTCATGCGGGGATGGAACGCATCTCCTATGCGGAGTGGGCGGAGCGCACGAGACGGCTGGGTGGCGCCTTGGACGTGCTCGAGATCTCCGAGAGCGGCAGGGTGGGAACGTTCGCGTGGAACACGGCGCGGCACCTGGAGCTGTACTTCGCCGCTCCGTGCAGTGAGCGCGTGCTCCATACGCTGAACATCCGTCTGTTCCCGGAACAGATCGCGTATGTCGTCAATCATGCCGAGGACGAGGTCATCTTCGTAGACCGCTCTCTGATGGCCGTCCTGTGGCCGCTCGTGGACAGACTCGAGACCGTTCGTCACTTCGTGGTCATGAACGATGGCAAGGGTGACATCCCCGATGACCCCAGGATTCTCGACTACGAGCTGCTGCTCTCCGAGAGTAAGCCGATCGAGTTCCACGTCGACGACGAGTGGCGAGCGGCAGCGATGTGCTACACGTCTGGCACCACCGGCAACCCCAAAGGGGTGGTCTATTCGCATCGCTCGACATTCCTGCACTCGCTTGGCATCAATACGGCGGATGCTCTCGCGATATGCGAAGCAGATGTCCTGATGCCCATCGTGCCGATGTTTCACGCCAACGCGTGGGGCACGCCGTACGCGGGTGTCTTTGCCGGCGCCGACTTCGTTATGCCCGGCCCGGATCTGTCGTCGCATGCCATCGTGAACCTGTTCGAGCGCGAGAGGGTGACGATCTCAGTGGGCGTGCCAACGATCTGGATGGCTCTCGTTCCTTTGTTGGACAGCCATGACCTATCCAGCGTCCGCACTATCAACAGTGGTGGCTCCGCGGTGCCCGTAGCATTGTCCGAGCTCTATCGGGAGAAGGTTGGGGTTCCGCTCTACCAGGGGTGGGGGATGACGGAGATCTCGCCAGTAGGGTCGCTTGCGTGGGTCAAGAAGACACTGAAGGATCTTCCCGTTGACGAGCTCGTCGAGATCCGAGCCAAGCAGGGCCTGCCTCTTCCGGGTGTCGATGCGCGCATCGTTGACGTCGAAACCGGCCAAGAGCTACCGTGGGACGGAACCGTGTTCGGTGAGCTGCAAGTGCGGGGGCCGTGGATCGCGTCCGCTTATTACAAGGACACTTCTGGCGAAGACAGGTTCACGCCTGACGGCTGGTTGCGTACCGGAGACGTGGCGACGATCGACAAGGAGGGCTACATCCACCTCGTCGATCGAACCAAGGACGTCATCAAGTCTGGGGGCGAGTGGATCTCGTCCGTCGATCTGGAGAACGAAATCATGGCGCACCCGGCCGTTCTCGAAGCGGCGGTGATCGGCGTTCATCATCCGAAGTGGCAGGAACGTCCCCTTGCGTGCGTGGTGAGTAAGGACGAAAACCTAAGCCGAGATGATGTCATCGACTTCCTGCGCCCCCGAGTGGCGAAGTGGTGGGTCCCCGACGATGTGGTCTTCGTGGATGAGATCCCCAAGACGAGTGTGGGCAAGTTCTCAAAGAAGGACTTGCGGGCGCGGTTCTCCAACTATCAGCTGCCGAACGCCTGACCAGATCAGCGCGGGACGGACCTCGGGCGCCAGACCAGGATCAGCGCCGGATCAAGCCCTTGACGAAGGCGAGTTCCTCCACGCCAAAGGCGCGGCACAGCGCGAGATAGCCGACCGCTCCCGCCAGGACCGGAAGCCCGACGCCGGCCGCCTGAGCTAGCACCGAAGGCGAATCGATCAGATTTTGGGTCAATGACGTCACCAGCCACACGACCAGCCCCATCCCGATGGAGGCAGCTGCGATCCGGCCCCCGCTTCGCACCATCCGCGCGGTATCGAGTCCGCCGCTTCGACGGCCGAGCGCAAAGCCCAACACGATCCCGGCAAGCACGTAAGAGACCGCGTTGCCGGCGGCAAGCCCCTCCACCTGCCAGAAGTGGAAGGCAACGACATTGATAGCGATTGCGATGGCAACGGACGCGGCGTTGACGAGAAATGGCGTCTTCGTATCTTGCAACGCGTAGAAGCCCCGTAGGAAAAACTGGAACAGAGCGAAGGGTGCCAGAGCTATAGCGAGGATCCGAAGCACTCCAGCGACCAACGCGGTGGAATGTGCGTGCATGACTCCGTGTTCCAGCAATAAGCGCACGATTGGCTGCGCCAGAACGATGTATCCGACGGACGTCGGAAGCACGAGAAGTAGCAGCGATCGGACTCCAGTGGAGACGCGCTCTCGGAAATCGTCCCACCGCTCGTTGGCGGCCGCCTCGCTCATGCCCGGCAGCAGAGCGGTGTTGATCGAATATCCGAACAATCCCTGCGGAAGGAGGAAGAAAGTGAAGGCGGCGAGGTAAGCCGAGAAGGCGCCCTTCTCACCATTAGCCAGCCATTGCACGATGAGAAAACCGATCTGGTTGCTGGCGATCAGCGCAAGTGAGAACAGCGACAACCTGCCTAGCTTGCGCACTGAGGGGTGGCTCACCGAGATTGAAAGGTGATACTTCCCCAGCCCCCTCAGAAACGGCAGCAACGCAAGACCGGCAGCAGCCACGCCGGCGGTGGTTCCGAGGCCAAGGACGAGCAACTGCGTGTTGGTGACGTTGCCGAGCGTGACAGATCCATAAGCGTGATGGAAGGCGATGAACACGGCGATCACGACGACGTTGTTCAACACCGGAGTGAAGCCTGGGGGCACGAACCTCCCGTGCGCGTTCAAGACCCCTGCGAGGATGAAATAGAGCGCGTAGAAAACCACTTGCGGGATGAAGAGCCGCAACAGAAAGACGATCGTCTCGTATTGGAGATGCGCGTCCGTACCGTGGAGCCGCGACGCGTAGAAGCGCGCGATCCAGGGAGCCGCTGCGATCCCGAGAACGGCGATCGCGCTCAGCGCGATCAGGGAGAAGTTGATGATTCCGCTCATCACTTCCCAGGCTTTGTCCCGGCCCTCTTTCTCCAACAGCTCGACGAATACCGGAACGAAGACCGACACGAGGATCCCGCCCAGCACGACCTCGTAGATGATGTTCGGAACGGTGTTAGCCAGGTTGTAGGAGTCGGTGAGTCGTGTCTCGGCGATGCCTATCGAATAGGCGATGACCGCTAGGCGCAGGAAGCCGGTCAGCCGGGACAGAAGTGTGCCCACGGACATGAAGGCCGAAGCCCGCGATAGCGAAGGCCTCCGGGGGCCGGTCGCCTCCGGCTCGAGGGGAGTTTGCGTGGGCTCGGCCTGCATCGTCGTCAGGCTATGTGCAAGCGCGGCCCTCGAGGCGGTTCAGCCCGACAAAGCACGGGACGACCTGGAAAGATCAGATCCGGCAGGTGGAGAGGCCCCGCTTCTCCAGGTACTGCTGGTGGTAGTCCTCGGCCATATAGAACTGCGACGCCGGGGTGATCTCGGTCACGATGGGACGGCTCAGCCCAGTCTGGCGCAGCGCCTTGGACTTGAGCGCGGCCACCTGCTGCTCCTCATCGTGGAAGAAGATCGCGGACCGATACTGCGTGCCCACGTCGGGGCCCTGGCGGTTCAGCGTGGTGGGGTCGTGGTTCTCCCAGAACACGTCCAGCAGGTCCTCGTAAGAGATGCGGTCGGGGTCGTACACGACCTCGACGACCTCAGCGTGTCCGGTCGCATTCGAGCAAACGTCTTCGTAGGTGGGGTCGGGAAGGGTTCCTCCCAGATAGCCGGCCGAAGTCGACTTCACGCCCTTGATCTGGCGGAAAGCAGCCTCGACGCCCCAGAAACAACCTGCTCCGAACGTGGCTTTCTTCTCCATCTCTTCCCTTTCATCTCGGCCGATCGAGCCCTGTCGCCGATCGAGCCTGTCAGGCCCGACCCATCTCGTCGATCATCTTGGCCAACCGCGCCGGTGCCGTCTTTGTTCCGATGAGCGCTCCGGAAACGGTCACCCCGGGCGCCGCTGGGATAACGTGCGAGCTATCTGCAACACGCGGGGGTCGGCCCGTATCTGCTCGATCGATAGCGGCAAGCTCATCGACCAGTTTGGTCTCTCATCCGTAGTTCCCGGGATGTTGGGACGGCGGGTCACGGCGAGGGCGTCTTCCAGCGTCGCCATCGCCACCATGCTCGGCCCCCGGGCGAGCAGCGCGTACGCCCCCTCGATGACTGCGTCGACCGGGGCGTCGTCGGGGCAAGACAGCACGTTGCGCAGTCGTTCTCGCATCGAATGCACCCCGGCCACGTTTGGCGAAGCCAGCACTTGCTGTTGTTCCTCGAGGTCGGCGCCCGTCCACACGCCGGCGATCGTGGGGAGGTCGTGGTTGGTAACCGTTGCGAGCGAGAGCCGCGGATAGGTGCTCGGCGCCCC
This sequence comes from Actinomycetota bacterium, assembly GCA_034667545.1. Lineage (GTDB taxonomy): Bacteria > Actinomycetota > CADDZG01 > CADDZG01 > WHSQ01 > DATAPE01. The sequence goes on along the minus strand of JAXDJR010000140.1, from coordinate 38,865 downwards.
CTCCTCGAACCACATCACCCGGTAGGACAATATGTTGCGCCTTCCCATCTCGGTGCGCACTTCGGCTTCAACGGTGCCGAGGTCTTCTCCGATGATGTAGGCGCCGGCGCGATGACTCTCGAGAGCAACGATGTTGAGCAGGTCTGAGGCGGGATACCGAACGTAAGTGCCGGCGCTTGACGGCATTCCGTCGGGGATCCAGAACAGCCGGAACAGTCCCATGACGTGGTCGATGCGCAACCCCGCTCCGTGACGAAGCGCGGCGCGCACCGTCTGAATGAATGGTTCGTAGTCAGCAGCCCGGAGCTTCCACGGGTCGAAGGGAGCCAGCCCCCACGCCTGCCCCTCGATGCTCAGCTCGTCCGGGGGCGCGCCGATCCCCATGTCGCGTGCGAACGCTCCCTGCCACATCCATGCGTCGGCCCCTCTGGGATCGACTCCCACCGGCAGATCATGGATCAGGCCGATCTCTTGCGCCGCGGCACTCAACTGCTCGTCCAGGAGCCACTGCAACCACTCGTGAAACGCGATCCGTGCTTCGTTCTCGCGCCGCCACTCCTGCGTCTGCGCTGAATCCGCTCGCTCGAGACCTGAAGGCCATGACGAGCGGTCCGAGCCATAGCTCTCTGTTGTCGCGGTGTGTGTAGCGAAGTCGCGCAACAAGTCACTGTGCGCGGCGCGGTAGTCGTCGAACGCGCGGGCGCCGTGGAACACCTTCCACAAGGTCTCGAGCGCGTCCATCTTTGTCGCGTACACCACGTCGCGAGCGATGACGGGATCGGAGTTGAGTGCCTGCGCTCGCCATCCCTCCGAGGCCGACAACACCGCGCCTGCGCCCGGCAGATCTTCGATCCGCAGATAGAGCGGATTGAGGAAGCAGCGGCTGCTGGGAGAGTAAGGGCTGGTTTGCTGTGGGAAGCCCGGCGCCACCGCGGCGAGAGGATTGACGAGGATGGCGCCGGCCCCCTGCGCACGCGCCCAGCGGCCCAGCTCGGCGAGATCATGAAGATCGCCGATCCCCCAGCTCTCGCGGGACCGAGCTGAGTAGAGCTGGATCGCCCATCCCCACACCGATAGGTGCGAGGGCAGGAAGCACACTCCGGGGCTGACGATCAATCGCGACACCGACCCGTCCCTGTGCAGCAAGCGGTGATACCCGCACGGGAGACCGAGTGGGAGCCAGCCGTCCACCGTCTGTTCCCGGCCCCCGCCTTCGAGCTCGATCGCGACGGCGGTCTCGCTGTAGAACGTTTGGTCTTGGGTGATGATCCGAACCGAAGGGGAAGGCGGACGCTCGTTCTCGGCCTCCATCGCTTCCAATATGCGAGCGATGGTGGCAGCGGGGGCCCTGTGGCTATCTCCCCGGTGATCCTCGTAGCTTTCGAAAACTCCCCATGCGGAAGGTTCGGGCAGGCCCATCGGAGCCTTATACCTCGCCCGACCCTCCCAGGAATGCCTAGCCGGGGATCGTCCCGTCGTCGGTTGTGGTCTCAGCCGAGCGCCGGGCTCCCAGCGCGATCATCAACGTCCCGAGTGCCAGCAGTGGTAGCGGCCACACCCACCTGAGGTTGGTGTTGGCGATGTCGATCCGGGCGACGAGGAAGGCAACCCCCAAACCGGCGAGCAGAAGCCCGAAGACCAGTGAAACGGGGTCCAGCGCATGTCTCTTCACAAGAGGTTCCTTTCTAGATGGCTGCGAGTTGGGAGGGGCGAGCTCTACGGCTGTATCACGGGAGCCGGCTTGGGCGGGCCGCCCAGGATGCCGCCACTCCGCGTGACTCTCTCGATCCTTACTGAGCCGAGCCCGGCATGAAGATGAAGATTTAGACCCGGCCGGGAAGAAGGGGCCGTGCTGGATCTCTGCACGTGTACTGCGGTGCCCCCGTGAACGCGGCCGAACACGGTGACCCCGCCCAGGTCGGCCCGTCCGTCGATGGTGACCGGAACCCTCATCGGCACGAGAACGCGCACCTGACCGGCTCCTACTGTCGCGCTGACGTTCGTGGTTCCGGAACCAAGAGCAAGACGCGTCAAGTCCACGGTGAGGTCGCCTGCTGCGATGTGATACGTGGCGGGGATGTCTCCGGACGCTTGCGGCCGGTACACGAAATTGCCGGCCGCTCCCGTCAATGGAACGTGGATCAAGCTCGCGACCAGAACAAAGGGGACGAGCAAGATCCCCAGAGCGATGAGCATTCGGGAGCGTCCCATCCAAGCTCCGACGATCAGGCCCGCGCCGATGAGCGCAAGGGGAAGCGCCAGGTATTGAACGAGCGTGATGTGGATCGAGTTGGAAGCGTCTAGCAGAGCGGCGATGCCCAGGGCAAGCAAGGTTGCCGCCACGGTGTACCAGCCGAGCGCGGAACGCTCGCGCGGGGGCCGGGGAGCGGCGACGGCAGCGGGGGAAAGCATTGCGGTTGTTGCCGCGTCCTCAGAGGTTGCGATGGAAGTGCCGGGTGCGACGTGGCTGCGTGGAGAGGAGGCCGCCGAACGCAGTCCGGAGTCCCGTCCGGGATCATGCTGTTCGCGAAACAGGATGACGCCAAGGATCAACAACGCGATGCCCCAGCGAACGGGCGGACTGAACACATCGATCTGACCCAGCAAGAGAACTCCACCCACTATGAGGAGCGCGGCCCCCAGCCACGGTGTCGACTCGAAGCGGCCGAAGAGGTCGCGCCCATGGGTCCTGTCGGAGCCAACTTCAGGGACGAAGATCCAGGCCAGGCCGTAGAGCAGCAGCCCGGAGCCGCCCGCGAACACCAGAGCGACGAAGATGATGCGAAAGATGATCGGATCCAGGCCGGTGTACTCCGCCAACCCGGAGCAGACACCCGCGATGATCTTGTTGTCCCGCCGCCTCGTTAACCTCCTTACGCCGGGGGCCGCGGGGGGTGGTGACGTTGTCTCTTGAGTGCTCATGGGGTCCTCTCCTCTGTCGTCATCGACTGGTGGCATGACTCGAGGATGAGGCAAAGCCGTCCCCAGCACTATTGGGGATGTCCCTAGGGAAACCCTTGGGGCACCCGAACTCTCTAGGGCCATCCCCACTGTCGGGCGACGCGGCCCCATGAGAACATCGCTATTGGCGGCCCACAAGGAACAGTGAGGGATCCATGGCCGGTATCGCACCCCTAAGGGACGAAAACGCGTCGACGCCCGAACGCGGCCACGATCTGCCGGCTGCCTTGTTCGTGCGCAGCGCGTCGGACCGCGTCCTAACCGGCGTCTCCGCAGGGCTGGCCGCCCGGTTCGGCATCGACCCTCTCGTCATCCGGCTCGCATTCGTGGTGCTGACCCTGGCCGGGGGGGCCGGGACGATCCTGTATCTGCTCCTGTGGCTGGTCTCCGCAGAGGGCGCCCCCCTCGCCCCCGTATCGCTCTCCCCGGAAGCCGCGACCCGGCGGATGCTGGCTGTGGGCCTCATGGTCACGGGAACACTTTTGCTCTTGCGCCAGGCGGGGCTCTGGTTCGGCGACGCGCTCGTATGGCCGGTGTTGCTGGCGGCGGCGGGGTCCGTCCTTATCTGGACCAGGAGCGACGCGGACGAACGAGCCCGCTGGGCCCGGCTTGCAGCCCGGCTTCCCGGCAGGCCGGTCGAGAGAGTCCTGACCGGTCCGATCTCGCCACTGCGGGTGCTGGGCGGCGGCTTGCTGATCGTTGCCGGCATGGGGGCGTTCCTTGCCGCCCACGATGCCCTGGCGGCGGCAAGCAACGTCTTGTTCGCGGTTGGCGTGACCCTGATCGGGGTGGTTCTGGTGTTCGGTCCCTGGTTGTGGCGACTTGCCAGCGAGGCTTCGGAGGAGCGGCGTGAGCGCATCCGTTCCGAGGAGCGCGCGGAGATGGCCGCGCAGCTGCACGACTCGGTTCTGCAGACGCTGGCGCTGATCCAGCGGACTGGCGATCGCGACGAGGCCGTGGCCTTGGCGCGCGGCCAGGAGCGCGAGCTACGCGCGTGGCTCTATGGGCGTGCCGGTAACACGGATTTGGTCAGTGCCGCTCTGGATGAGTTGGTCGACCGCGTGGAGCGCCTGCATCACGTGTCGGTGGACACGGTTGTCGTTGGGGATACGCGGCTCGACGACAGACTGCGAGCCGTCGTTGATGCCTGCGGCGAGGCGATCATGAATGCGGCTAAGCATTCCGGTGCGAAACAGATCGCGGTGTTCGTAGAGATCGAGCCTGAGCTCGTTACCGCCTACGTGCGAGACGACGGCGTCGGGTTCGATCGTCCGACAGTGCCGCACGACCGGCGCGGCATCGCTGATTCGATCGAGGGCCGGATGGAGCGCCACGGTGGAACGGCGAGGATCGTCTCCGCGCCGGGTGAGGGAACCGATGTGGAGCTCAGGCTTCCTCGGAGATCAGTGTGAGCGGTGCCGAGATCCACGTCTTCCTCGTCGACGACCACCAGCTGTTCTTGTCGGGCGTGCGCTCGGAGCTAGGTCCGGGATTCATCGTTGATGGCGTCGCCAGCGACGTCGACGCCGCCATCACTCAGATCCGCCGAGCGCAGCCGGAAGTCGTGCTCGTCGACGTTCACATGCCTGGAGGCGGCGGAGCAGCAGTTATCGAGGCGGTCCACAGCACGCATCCGGAGACCAAGTTCCTCGCGCTGTCGGTGTCCGATGCTCCCGAGGATGTGATCGCTGTGATCCGCGCGGGCGCACGCGGCTATGTGACCAAAACGATCTCTGCCGAGGAGCTCGCAGAGGCGATAAGGGTCGTTCAGACCGGGGACGCGGTGTTCTCACCCCGACTTGCAGGGTTTGTCCTGGATGCCTTCGGCGGGGACGGTGCGCCGGTCAGCGATCCGGAACTCGATCTATTGACCAACCGAGAGCGCGAGGTATTGAGGCTGATCGCTCGCGGTTATGCCTACAAGCAGATCGCCAAGCACTTGAACGTTTCGGTCAAGACCGTTGAAGCGCACGTCTCTGCCGTATTGCGGAAGCTTCAGCTTTCGAATCGTTACGAATTGACGCGCTGGGCGACCGAACGGCGGATCGTTTAGAGGCTGGCTCGGCTGCCTGTCGACTCTCTAGAGGCGGAAGGCGCTTCTCATCGACGTTGCACTTGCTGCGTTGCCCAGCAGAGGCAGGCGGAGCATCTCTTCGGTGGTTCTGAGCATGGAGTAATGAGTGAATGCCGTGCTCGAGCGAGCTCCCTGCGCGACGGTGGGCGAGATCACCACGGTGGCAACCTGATTGCTGGATGAGCCGTCGTTCTCGTCCCATGTCAGCAACACAGCGGTGCTACCGATCGAATAAGTGCTTGAGTTGAGGATCTTTGGAATGAATGTCGCCAGCCATTTGTCTCCGGCTTGGACGGAGCAGTCATGCATGTCGTTGCAAAGGTTTGGAGTTACGAAGGTGAAGCGTGCCGACATGTCCGGCATTGAGGCGAGTGGGATGTCTCGCGCAGCGCAGGCAGTTCTGATGGTAGTGAAGTAAGCCACGGGATTGTGTTTGACCGCATACGTGCCGGAGCTAGCCAGAGCGCACTTGGACGGCATGGATTCCTCCAGGGATGTCCATCCCGTGCCGAGTTGCGAGAAGATGCTCGGGCCCTTCAACTGATGGGACGAAGGTGGCTTGTCGTCGGTTACCCCCTGAGTCGAACCAGAGACCATCGCGAGATAGTTGGGGAGACTCGGATGCGCGACGGCCCTGTAGTTCGTTGCTAATCCGCATCTGGTGGCAAGCGAGTTCACGTAGGGCGCATTGGAAGAGCCGATGATCTGGCTAAAGGATCTGTTCTCCATGATGATCCAGATCACGTGCTTCCAGGTTGGAACGACGCTCGTGACCGCGCACGGCGCCGAGGCATTCGGGGTTCCACTGGCATTTCCGGGTCCTGCTACCCCCAGGCCCGTCGCCACGACCAGGAGCCCGAGGACACCGGACCTCAGCTGATGCCTTCGAGTGGTGGTGATGCGTCGTGTGAGATCCATGGCGGCCATCTCCTTGGCTGGGAAACGCTGGGCTCAAGGAGGTATTCGGGATGAAACGGACGTTGCTTAAGTTGGTCGAGGGCCCCGCTACAAACTCCGCGCGGCGAAGGTTTCGCAGCTGCTCGCGCTTCCGCTGTCGAACCCGGCCTTGAACCACCGGGCCCGTTCGGCCGATGAGCCGTGCGTCCACGTCTCGCGGTCCACGCGCCCTGTCGCTTGTTTCTGCAGGCGATCGTCACCGACGGCCGCCGCCGCCCGTAAGCCCTCCTGAAGATCCCCGTTGCTGAGCGTGTTTCGCTCGTAAGCGGAGTGGGCCCACACGCCGGCAAGGCAATCAGCCTGCAACTCGAGGCGAACGGAGAGTCCCGTCGCTCCTTCGCCCCCGCCAGCAGCTTGCATCTCTTGGTCGACCCGGTCGCTGATCCCCAGCAGATCCTGGACGTGATGCCCTATCTCGTGCGCGAGGACGTACGCCTCGGCGAAGTCACCGGGGGCCCCGAAGCGATCGCGGAGCTCGCGGAAGAATCCCAAGTCGAGATAGACCTTGTTGTCGACGGGGCAGTAATGGGGGCCGATAGCCGAAGTTGCGCCGCCACACCCGGAGCTTGTGCTGCCTTTGAACAGCACGAGCTTGGCATCGGTGTAACTGCGGCCCGAGTCTGCGAACGTCTTGGTCCAGAATTTCTGCACGTCATCGAGCACGTAGGACATGAACTTGACCAATCGAGCGTCCGGGTCCGGCCCGTTCAGTGGAGTGGCGGTGGCTGTGGTGCCGGGGTTGATCTGATCGAGGGCGTTGCCGAGGCCCCCCGTTCCGCCGCTTCCACCGCCGCGGTTGAGGAAGAATACGAGCGCCAGGATGATGAGCCCAGGTATCCCTATGACACCTCCGGCCGGGAGCCCACCCATCCGTCCTGATCTACCGCGCCGGTCTTCTATGTCGGCGCTGGTGCCCCTCTTCCGCCACTTCATGCAGTCATCCTTTCTCCGATCCTCACCGGAGTTACCCTGCCCGCGCTATCCGACACCTGCCACTTCGGGGCCTAATGCTCGCATCGTCGCGGTATGCTGCGACGACCATGTTTACAAACTCGACGCAACTCATCCGTCTTACCGTTGCCGTTATGACTCCGGCGATCGAGGTGCGCGTCCCGTAATCCGGTGAAGGCAGACATAGAAGGCCCCGGGTTGCGTACCCGGGGCCTTTTTATTGATGGAGAGAGCGGATGTTGGCGATCGAAGCAAGAGAGCTGAGCAAGTCCTTCCAAACACGCGGCCGCAAGCGCCGCGTCCGGACGGTCGAAGCGGTTCACGACGTGTCTTTCTCAGTGGACGAAGGCGAGCGCCTGGCCTACATCGGCCCGAACGGAGCCGGCAAGTCGACCTCCATCAAGATGCTGACGGGCATCCTGCACCCGACTGCAGGTGATGCCAACGTGCTCGGTTTCGTTCCGTGGAAGCAGCGGATGGCGCTGGCGCGACACATCGGAACACTGTTCGGACAACGCTCCCAGTTGTGGGCTGAGTTGCCAGCGCGCGATGGTTTTCAACTGCTCGCCGCGATATATCGGATCGAACCAGCCGAGGCGCGCAGGCGCATCGACGAACTGTCGGATGTCCTGGATGCGGACGACCTCTTCGACACACCGGTGCGCAATCTGTCTCTCGGCCAGCGCATGCGGTGTGAGCTCGCGGCAAGCATGCTGCACCGGCCCAAGGTCCTCTTCCTCGATGAACCAACGATCGGCCTGGATCTGGTAGCCAAGCAACGCTTCCGGTCGATGATCGTGCGGTTGAACGAGACCCAGGGGACGACGATCTTTCTCACATCGCACGATGTCTCGGACATCGAGCAGGTCGCCCGCCGGGTCATCGTCATCAACCACGGCATAGTGATCTTCGATGACAAAGTGTCGCGACTGCGCAGGTCGCTTCTGGCTACGAAGCTCATCGAAGTGCGCTTCGACAGCCCACCCGCGGCCCTCATGCTGGACGGCGTGCAGGTGGTCAAGGAGTCCGGCACCGGCTACAAGCTCGTGGTGGATACCGAACGACGCTCGATCCGGGAAGTGCTCGACGAGCTGCTCGACCACCACCGGGTCGCCGACATCTCGGTTGCGGACCCGCCTCTCGAAGACGTGATCGCCAAGATCTACAAGGAGAGGCTATGAGTTGGAGCGTCTACCTTGTTGCGTTCACCTCGTCGGTGCGCCGGACGCTCCAAACGCGCGGACAGCTGGCCGTGCGCGTGCTGTTCTACGGAGTGATCCTGGGCGTTCTTTCCGCGTTGTGGAAAGTTGCGACGTCCGTGAACGGTGGACACGTCGCTGGTTATGACTTCCGGTCCATGTTGTGGTACCTCGTGGCATCGGAGGCTTCGGTGATCTCGATCAATCCTCGGTTGATCGAGTACATCGGGCTCGATATCGGCAGCGGGGTGATCGCGGTTGAGATGCTGCGTCCGATCTCCGTGGTTGGATTGCGACTCGCTACCGCTCTTGGTGAGGCTCTGGTCCGGTTCGCTTGCGCGATCGCCTTGGGAATCGCATTTGCCTGGTTCACTGTGGGCCCGCCTCCCGATCTCTCCGCCGTGGCTCTGGCGCTGCCCGCCGCAGTGCTAGCGATCGCTGCCAATCTCGCGGCGCAGCACTCCTTCGCTGCGATCGCATTCTGGGTCAACGATTCAAAGGCGGCGTGGTTCCTTTACCAGAAGCTCGTCTTCCTGGTAGGTGGGATGCTGCTTCCTCTCGAGCTTTTCCCTTCGGTGCTTGCCCACGTCTCCCGGGTGCTTCCGTTCTGGACCATGTCCTACGTGCCGGCGCGCCTCTTGTCCGGTCACTTCGAGCCGTGGCTCTTGCTGCCCCAGGTCGCATGGCTGCTCGTGTTGATGGCGGGGGCCGCCGCCGTTTTCGGCCTGGGTCAGCGGAGACTCGAGGTGGTGGGCGGATGAACGCGATAGCCACCACGATGAAGACCGCGCTGATCGAGGCATGGACGAACCGAAAGTCGTTCTGGCTACAGGTGTCTTTCATGGTCGCCAACGATCTCGCGATCGTCGTGTTCTGGATGTTGTTCTTTCGCAAGGTCGGCACCGTGCGTGGGTGGGACACCGGACATGTGCTTGTCCTATTCGGGGTCCTGGCCAACGTGACCGGTATCGCGATGGGGGTGCTCGCCAACGCCCGCCGGCTGGGCCAGATGATCGCCGACGGCGAGCTCGACGCCGTTCTCGCTCTGCCCGTGGACCCCTTGCTCTATCTATTGGTGCGGCGGGTCGACACCGCGTTGCTCGGCGACCTCTTGTTCGGACCGGCGGTCTTCCTCTTATCCGGGCACGCCAACCCCGAGACCGCTGTGGTCTTCGTCGTCACGTCCCTGTGCGCCGCGGCCTTCTTCGTTTCATTCCTGGTGATCCTGGGTTCGGTGACGCTGTTTCTCGGGGGCCGTGGTGAACAGGCGGAGCTGGGCTTCCAGGCTTTGCTGATGCTCGCGTCGTACCCGATCGATCTGTTCGGTGGGTTCGTCAAGCTGCTGCTTTTCACCGCGATCCCGGCGGCCTTCGTGACGGGGCTACCGACGCGTCTTCTCACCCAGTTCGACTGGGGCGAGTCGGTGATCTTCCTCTCGGGTTCGGTGGGGGCCGTTCTCCTGGCCCGCGTGGTGTTCCGGGCAGGTCTGGCCCACTATCGGTCCGGGGCTTTGTGGACCCGAGCCTGAAGATAGTGCCTAGGCGCCTTCCATCTCGAGTGGGCCACGTTCCGTTGGTAGGTCCTCCATCGTGCGGGCGGCGATGCGCCGGTCCGGACGGGCTATGGCGAAGTAGATAGCCCCCAGGATCATGATCCCCACGAGAACCACCAACGTCATCCAGTCGTAGTTGAACAGTGCCCCTCTGGGACTATCGACGCCCGTGGGCAGCACGATGTTGATGAACATCAGCGTTCCGTAGAGCGCGGCCCCCAGGTAGACGGGGAGCGCCCAACGACCGAGGCTGAAGCCGCTCGATCGCCACCCCTTCGCCCGCGCCCTCAGCACCGCAAACACCACCATCATGAATGAGAGATAGATGCCCGATACGCCGAAGGACACGAGGATAAACAGGGCGTTGATGTTAGCGGGGTACGTGATGAAGCCAATATGGATCGGATGCGTGGGCGTGAAATGAACGAGAAGTGAGAACAGGGCTGGGATGACGGCCGCGACCAGCAGGGCTGCGATCGGAGTCCTGAAGTTTGCCGACACCTTCCTGAGCGTCCGGCTGCCCGGCAGCGCTCCGTCTCTCGAATAGGAATAGATGAGACGTGCCGCGGCTGCTTGGATGGCGGTGCCGCAGCTGAAGAACGCGAATACGACGAAGGCCAGGATGATGTCCTGGATCCATCCCACGTTCACGTTCGCACTGAGGATGAAGGGGATGCCCCCGGCCGGCGACCCCGCCTTGACGAATGCAGCATGACCCCCGGGGATCGCGAGGATGAGGCCCGCCACCAGGATGAAGCTGGTAAGGCCTCCTACCAGGAGCGAGGTCACCATCGCCTTGGGGACCTGCCGGGAGGCTTCGACTACCTCTTCCGCAACATCTCCGGCGGATTCGAAGCCGTAAAAGATGTAAACGTGGGCGAGAACTGCAATCAGGGCTGCGCCCAGCAACCAATGGCCACCGAAGTTGACTCCGAAGGGGTTGCCGGCGGGATGCTCCACGTTCTGCGTCGTGAAGAGGTAACCCAAACCGTGATGGAATCCGGCGATCGCCAACATCACGGCGATACCGATGGTCGCCACGATCTCGGATATCACACCGATCTTGACGATGAACGCTGCCCTCTGAACGCCGATGACGTTGAACAGTGTCTGCAGCGCAAGCATGCCGAGGGTAAAGAACAGGATGGTGTTTGCGTTGATCGGGTCGAGATGGGTGTTCAGGTACTTGTTCGATAACGTCACCGCATAGAAGACAACGCCCGTGTCGACGGCCGCGATCGTGATCACAAGGGCCCAGCCGTAAGCCCAGCCCACGAACCAGCCATACGCCTCGCCGACCAGGTTCTTGGCCCATTGAAATAGTGCGCCCGCAAGGGGGAACGTGCTCCCCAGCTCTGCAAAGGTGAGAGCGACGAGCAGTTGGCCCCCTACTACGATCGGCATGAGCCACAGATAGCGGGGGCCGCCCGCGCCCAAGCCGAGAACGAACAACGAATAGATCCCCACGACTGGCGAGATGTAGCAAAACGCGATGCCGAAGTTCTCGAAAAGGTTCAGGACCCTTCTCAGTTCCTGGCGGTAACCCAGCTCTTCGAGACGCGCCGAGTCGCTCACGGCTTGAGGTCCCGCTACACGAGCACCGCGTTCACCATCCACCATCGTCGCTCCCTCCGTAGCTCGACCGAGGTTGCTTGGATCAAGGCTCGCTTGACAGTTAAGACGAGTCGCGCTTTCAGAGCAAGCCTTTGGGCTCGGATGTTCAAGGTGTGGGCGGCAGGGGGCGCCGTCACACACGCACGGTTTAGCGTTGGGTCGATGATCAAAGCCGTGGTTGCCGGGGCAGCTGCGGCTGTAGTCATAGTGGCTGCGGTTCTCGGCATCGAGGTCGCTTTGGCGATGCGTCGCACGTACCTGCCAACCTCTCCGGCGCTGAAGCTCGGTGGTGTGTTCGGAAACCCACAAGGCACACCGCTGTCTTTCGTGGTGCTCGGTGACTCCACCGCTGCCGGTCTCGGCTCGGGCACCGCCCGGGATGCTTATCCCACCGATCTAGCCCGTGAGCTCGCCGATCGCGGATGGCGCGTCACGCTGACCGCGCTTGGGATCTCGGGAGCTCGCGTGCACGATGTGCTGACAGACCAGGTTCCTCTCGCCGTCGCCGCGTCCCCTCAGCTGGTCTTCGTGGGGATCGGCGCCAACGATGTGACCCACCTGACCTCGCTTGAGGCGATCCGGCGGGACACCGCAACCATCGTCGAGCGACTCAAGGCGACGGGCGCCACTGTGGTGATCGCCGGTCCCCCCGACATGCGGGCGAAGGCGTGGTACGAACCGCTGCGGTCGCTGGCTGGATGGAGGGGCCGCCAGGTGGCGGCTGCGATGGAGTCGGTGGCGCGCGCCGAGGGCGTTGCGATAGTGCCCCTGGCGAAGGAGACGGGTCCTTATTTTGGCTCACACCCCGATACCGCCTATGCGTCCGATGACTTCCATCCCGGCCCGGCCGGCTATCACGCATGGGCACGCGCCATACTGCCGGTGCTCGTGCGAGCGTTGGCCCGCCGCTGACGCCGTAGGGCACAACAGGATCTGGGGCCGGCCACAGAACGATCCGGGTCGCGTCGTGACCACTTAAGCTGTGGCCTCATGGATACGACTCAAGACATCTTCGTGGAAGAGCCGACGCTGGTTCAGCACCGGATCGGAGGATCGCCTACCTCCGAAAAGCCCGAGCGCGCCGGCGACGTTTACGACCCGGCGACCGGCCAAGTGACCAAGCAGGTTGCCTTCGCATCGCCCGGCACAGTCGATAGTGCCGTCGCCGTTGCAACCGCTGCTTATGCCGAGTGGAGGGACATCCCGCTCGCTCGCAAGGCGCGCACGATGTTTACGTTCCGCGAGCTTCTACAACAGAACAAAGAAGAGCTGGCGCGTCTTATTACCGCTGAGCACGGCAAGGTTCTCTCCGACGCGTTGGGAGAAGTCGAACGCGGGGGCGAGGTTGTGGACTTCGCTTGTGGACTCCCACACCTGCTGAAAGGCGAGTTCTCCGAGAACGTCTCCACCGGCGTCGATACCTATTCGATACGTCAGCCGCTCGGCGTGGTCGCCGGCATCACACCTTTCAACTTCCCGGCCATGGTCCCGATGTGGATGTTCCCCGTTGCGATCGCGTGCGGCAACACGTTCATCCTCAAACCTTCCGAGAAGGCTCCATCGGCCCCCAACATGCTGGTCGAGCTCTTTGAACGCGCGGGTCTTCCGCCCGGTGTGATGAACGTCGTGCACGGCGACAAGGTGGCCGTCGATTCGTTGCTGCTCCACCCAGGCGTGGCAGCCATAAGCTCTGTTGGTTCGACACCAGTTGCCCGGTACATCTACGAGACCGCGGCTGGGGCAGGCAAGAGAGTGCAAGCTCTGGGCGGAGCCAAGAACCACATGGTCGTGATGCCCGATGCGGACATGAACGCGACTGCAGACGCCGTGGTCGGTTCCGCGTATGGCTCCGCGGGCGAGCGCTGCATGGCGATCTCGGCAGTTGTGGCGGTCGGGCCGGCGGGCGACGCGTTGATGGAAGCGGTCACGCCACGGATCGAGGCACTTCAGGTGGGAGCAGGCACGTCGGAGAGCGCCGAGATGGGGCCTCTGGTTACCGGCGCTCACCGGGACAAGGTGGTGTCGTTCGTCGACGCCGGGGTGGCAGAGGGGGCCGAGCTCGTCCTGGACGGCAGGGATGCAGCTGCCGGTTCAGAAGGGTTCTTCCTGGGCCCGTGCCTTTTCGATCACGTGCAACCCTCGATGTCGATCTACAAGGAAGAGATTTTTGGGCCGGTGCTGTCGGTGGTGCGCGTGGACACCTTCGAGGAAGCCGTGGAACTGGTCAATGCGAACCCCTATGGCAACGGGACCGCGATCTTCACCTCGAGCGGTGCCGCGGCGAGGGCGTTCCAACGCGAGATCGAGGTCGGCATGGTGGGCGTCAACGTGCCCATCCCCGTTCCCATGGCGTTCTATTCCTTCGGCGGGTGGAAGAGCTCGCTGTTTGGGGACGCGCACGTGCATGGAATGGACGGCGTACGCTTCTACACTCGCTCGAAAGTGGTGACATCACGTTGGCCGGCACCGCCACCTGGATCACAGCTAGGCTTCCCCACCAGTTAAAGCGGCGGTCTATCGATCTACTTGCGCTCGTACGGTTGCGGGGCCGTGTCCACAGAGTCTCATTGAAGGTGAGAAGACCGTTTCGTCCTCACCGCGCGCACATGAGATGCAACGTACAGTCCTTCGATGCCCGTGAACCAGCAAGTCGTGTACCGAAGACGCAGGCTCGCCGCGCTCGTGGTGACCCTTGCGGTAGTTGCTGGTATCGCATTCGCAGTGCGGGCTCTCGGGATCGGCGGAAATGGAACCTCGCCGGGGAAGGCGACGCCCGCCGCAGCCGACGCGGGGCACACTCCGGCCCCCACCGCGACCCTCGCCCCGCCCCCCGCGCCCTTTCCCGGGTACCTGTTGATCGCCGACCGAGGGAACGACCGTTTGTTGTTGGTCGACGGCGCGAAACACATCCTGTGGCGGTATCCCCACGGCAAGCCGTCGTACCCGTTCCACTTCGACGACGACTCGTTCTTCAGCAACGACTACAGCCGCATCATTACGAATCAAGAAGAGCAGCACACGCTCGAGATCCTCTCGTTCCCGAAAGGGAAAGTCGTATGGCACTACGGTCATCCGAACGTAAAGGGATCGTCGCCGGGTTACCTCGATACACCGGACGACGCCTACCTGCTGGGTAACTCCACCAGAACGGTTGCGGACGCCTACAACTGCAGGGTCTTGTTTATCTCGGCAGCCAAGAAGATCGTCAGGCAAGTGGGCACCACGGGAGTTTGCGGTCACAACCCCCCATCTCTTCTGGGTGCTCCGAACGGGGACACTCCCTATTCCGGGGGCAGGATGCTGATCACCGAGATAACCGGGTCGTGGGTCGACGCTATCGGGCCTCACAACAAGGTGCTATGGACGGTCCAGGCGCCCGTCGCCTATCCCTCCGATGCGCAGTGGCTGGGCCACGGCAGGATCCTTCTTGCCGACTATTCCGCGCCCGGCCACATCCTGGTCATGACCAAGACGGGACGAGTCCTGTGGCGATACGGACCCGCGACGGGGCCGGGTGCACTGGATCATCCGTCTCTGGCTTTGAAGCTGCCGAACGGTTTGATCGCGGTGAACGACGACTTCAACGACCGCGTGGTTCTGATCGACCCGGCAAAGCATCGCATCGTGTGGCAGTACGGCGCCCGCAAACATCCGGGCACGGCCGCCGGCTTACTGAACACGCCCGATGGGATGGATTTCCTTCCCTACGCGGTCGCGCAGCGAGTCCCTGCGATAGGGAGGATGCTGCTCCGATCGAACCGTTAGGGGGTCGTGCTCTGCGCGGCCCGGATCGAGAGCACGCTTGAAACCGGCCCGGTCACGTTGCGGCCGCCGATGACGATCAGACGCCCACCCTGGGTGGCCACTCCTGCATCCGATAGGGGCTGAGGCAGTAACCCGGCCCGGTGCACCGAACCGTCGCGTCCGAGCGCGAGGATCTGCCGGCGGGGGCCCAGGGCCTTCCCGAGACCTCCAACGATCACCATGACGCCATCGAGCACTCCGGCACTTGCGTGCATCAACGGGTGCGGCAAGACCCCGATCCTGGTGACCGCGCCGGTGGTAGGAGAGAACCGATAGATGTTCGTTGTGGGTCCGGTCACCGAAAGGCCCCCGGCGATCACAACCGATCCATCAACGGTCGCTACCGCGGTATAGCGCAGACCCTCCGGTAGATGTGCGGCAATGTGCACCGCACCTTTCGTAAACGAAAGTATGCGGTCCGAAAAGGAACTACCTGTGTAGCCGCCCACGATGTAAGCGGTGGTGCCGTCCACCGCGACAGAAACATCGGAGAGTGGCACCGGCAGTTGTGCAACGGTGGTGACCGTTCCTCTTGAGGGATCGAGTCTTTCGATGGTGCGGTAGCTGGTGAGATGGCCTCCGCCGAAGAGGTAGATGCCGCCTGCGAGGTCGGCCGCGGCCGCGTCGTGCGTCGGCAACGCTAATTGCCCGATCGAAGTCACCGAACCCCCGGCCACCCGTAACACCGTCGAGACCGAGGAATCTCCGGCGTCCAAGCCACCGAGCGCGTAGGCGACTTGTCCTTGCGCGGCAACCGCGGGGTCCTGCAGTGGAGCTGGCAGACGGGCCAGGTGGTGCACCGTGACGCGCAGGGCCCCTGAGTTGGGCGATACCGAGGCCGAAGGCGAGTGGGATGCCGAGTTATGTGTCGACGAGGAATTTGACGCCGCGTGGTGGCCCCGCGTCGAGCTGCAGGCGCTGGCGCTGGCAGCGAGAGCCATCACCACCGCGATGGCCTTACGGCGAGGGCGCGAGGGCCGCGCTGTCACGAGCGTCGGAATCTCTAGGTAAGGCTGGAAAGAGCCTTGCCCGCAAGTTCGATCGTCTCCACATCGGTGGCGTCGTGAACGTTGAAGATCAGCCCGTCGAGACCGGCATCCAGATAAGCACGCGTCTGTTCTGCCACCGCGTCCGGGTCGCCTGCCACGAAATAGCCGTCGTAGCGCTCCTTCGGCATGTTGCGTGCTTGGCGGACGTGCTCCCCTTTGCTTTCAGCCTCGGCTGCTGAAGACGCGATCATTAAGCCGCCCAGCCGCGTCTTCGTTATGTCGGCAGGGTCGCGGCCCACGTCGGCGCAGTGGCGCTCGAGGACCTCGACCTTGTGCTTGATCTCGGACAGGTCTCCGAAGAAGTTGCACGCATCGGCGTATTGCGCCACCAGGCGAAGGGTCCGCTTCTCTCCTCCGCCCCCGATGAGTATGGGGATCCCATCGGGGCGGATCGGCCGCGGGTAGTTGTATGCATCGTTCGTCCTGTAGTAACGACCCTCGAAAGTCGTTCGCTCTTGGCTGAACATCGACTTGCAGATCTGCAAGGCTTCCTCGAGACGGTCCATGCGTTCCTTCACCGGCGGGAAAGAGAAGCCGTACCCGTCGTGTTCGTGCTCGTTCCAGGCCGCGCCGATCCCTAAGATCGCCCGGCCGGCCGATATGACGTCGAGGGTCGTGACCTCCTTGGCCAGCAAAGCGGGATTGCGATAGGTCACACCGGTGACCATCGTTCCAAGCGACACCTTCGACGTGCGTGCCGCGATCGCGCCAAGCACCGTGTAAGCCTCGAGCATGGGATCGGTCTCCGGGCCGACGTTGGGGATCTGATAAAGGTGATCCATCACCCAGACCGAGTCGAAACCGGACTTCTCTGCGGCCTGTGCCGTAGTGGCGATCGTCTCGAACATCTTGTCGTCGGGCACCCCGGGGAATGTGAAGCTAGGGATCTGAAGGCCAAAGCGAGTAACGGTCACGGTGCTCTCCTTGAGTGGTGGTCCGGCATCTCAGGATGGAACCTTGCCACCTCTTGCGATGACCCGTAACCAGAGACATCACCCCGCCGCTCTTTGGATTTGCCTAGTCTGACCCGGCTGAGAAAAGCCCAACCCGGCCCAGGTGGTGACTATCACGTAGCAAAGCAGGTGCGCGCGGGCCATGGAGATCGGTTGTGGCCTCTGTAATGTTTTTAGGATGCGGCTTATTGTGCGGTCCCTAACTGGAACTCGTGCACCACGAGACTTATGGCAGCCGGACCTTTTTCGGTCATACCCCCTCGTTGCGTTGGGGACACCGTGAGCTTCACCGACGCCGATACCGCGCATCTTCTTCATGCCCTCGTACTCCTTCTAACCGCCGCTCACGGCTGTGGTTACCTCTTCGCTCACTTCCACCAGCCGCGCGTCATCGGCGAGATCGTCGGCGGATTGCTTCTCGGCCCGACGGTTCTCGGTGCGCTCTGGCCGCACTTCGAAGCGATCGTCTTTCCAGCTGGTGGTCCTACAAGTCCGGTACTGGGGGCCGTCTACCAGCTTGGGCTCCTGCTGTTGATGTTCTGTTCCGGCGCTGAGATTCGCGCCTCCCTTCAGCGGAAGGAGAGCAAAGCCGTTGCCCTCATCGCGGCGCTGGGAACGGTGGTTCCCTTTGCTGCCGCGATGTTGTTTATCCATCTAGTGTCGCCGGGCGGCCTTCAAGGAACAGCCTCAACCCCTAGTTCCTTCTTGCTCGTCTTCTCCATCGCCATCGCGGTCACGAGCATCCCTGTGATCTCGCGGATCATGTTCGATCTAGGGATCCTAGAGACACCGTTCGCTCGCATCGTCCTTGCGACGGCCGTGATCGAGGATGTGATCCTCTACGTCCTGCTCTCAGTTGCGCTCGGTCTCGTGCAACAAGGGGGCACAGGATTTGGCCTGCCTAAAGTGCTGGGGATCGACCATGGCTCTGGATTGGACATCGCGTATCACGTTCTGATCACGGTCTCGTTCTTTGCGATCGCGCTCTGGGTAGGGCCCCGCCTCTTCGCATGGAGCTCAGCCTTCCGCTACAACCTCCTGAAGCGCGGTAACTCCATCGCCTTTCAGCTCGTGTTCATGCTCGTCTTGAGCGGCATCTGTGTCTTCGTTGGCGTGGTGCCGTTGTTCGGAGCCTTCGTGGCAGGGATCGTCGTTGGCTCCTCGGATGAGCAGAACTCTGAGTCCCGGGCCGATATACAGCGGTTCTCGTTCGCTTTCTTCGTCCCTGTGTTCTTCGCCATCGTCGGATGGCGGCTGAACCTGATCAGTCACTTCGACCCGATCTTCTTTCTCTACTTCGCAGCGTTCGCGTGCCTTGCGAAGTCGCTGAGCGTCTTTGCGGGATCCCGATTGGCGGGTGAAAGCCGGAAGGCGTCTCGGAACTTTGCAGTCGCCATGAACGCTCGAGGCGGGCCGGCGATCGTTCTCGCCTCGGTTGCTCTGGACGCCCGCATCATCAACGAGAAGTTCTACGCCTCCTTGGTGATGCTTGCGATCGTGACCTCGATGCTGGCCGGATCTTGGCTGGGGCGTATCGTCCGACGCGGAGGAGCACTGCGTCCCCTGACTACGAACGCGCGGGCGACGTTGTCAAAGGAGCCAGAAGTACGGCAGCCCGTCGAGGAGGACGCCACCGCCTCGTAAGCTGTCGGGCTCATGACTCATCCAGAAGATGATGGTTTCTTCGGCCCCGATTCGGTGACGTGGCGGATCCACATGCACCGCTGCATGCTGGTGGGTGGTATCCGCGCGTTACTGCTTCAGGCGCTGAATCCCAGGGCCATGGCAGCGGTTGCCGACTTCAGCACTTATAAGAGCGCGCCGTGGGAGCGCTTGACCAGCACGTCGCTGTATCTGATCGACACCGTCTTCGGAGACACCGAGACGGCGACCGCCGCCGCCCAGCGCGTGCGACGGATCCACCGCTCCATCCACGGTGTCGACAGCTTCACCGGCCAGCCGTACAGCGCAGAGGATCCCGAACTGCTTCTGTGGATACATGCGGCGGAGGTGGATTCATTCCTGGAGGGTTATCGGCACTTCGGCGACGCCATCTCCGACCGGGACGCCGATCGCTACGTTGCCGAGATGGTGAAGGCTGCGGAGCTGATCGGTCTGGACCGGGCCGATGTTCCATCTTCGGTGGCCGAGTTGGCCGCCTACATGGACAAGCAAGAGCTGGTGGCGTCGCCTGCTGCCCGCGCGGCGATGTGGTTCATCCTCAAGCCCCCCGTGCCGTGGCCGGGGGGACGATGGCCGGCGATCCCCGGGGGCCGGCTGGTGTTCGAGATTCCCGCACGCCTGGGGTGGGCGATCCCCTCGGGAGCGGCAGCTGCCATCCTGCCGCCGCGGGCCCGGGGCGCTTACAAGCTTCCCAACCTTCAACTGAGTGAACCTTTCTTTCGTCTCGCGATGCCTGCCTTCTTCGTCGCGATGAGGGCTGCCGCAGGTCCACCCCCGGGTATAGACACTCTCCGAGCGCGTGGCCTGGCGGCCTAACACCTCTTTTCGCGCTTCGGGGCTCTGTAAGTCATAGGGTGCTGTCATGCAGGTTTGTCCCAACTGCGGCGAAGAGAATCCGCCGCGTTTCCGCTTATGCGGATTTTGCGGGGCTCAACTACAGCCTGATAGCGGCCTTGAAGGCGAAGAACGCAAGGTTGTCTCGGTTCTTTTCGTCGACATCGTGGATTTCACCGCACGTTCGCACCGGTCCGATCCCGAGGACGTAGTTGCGGCCCTCGCCCCGTACCAGGCTCGCTTGCGCCAAGAGATCGAACGCTTCGGAGGCTTCCGTGAGAAGTTCATAGGTGACGCGGTGGTGGGCGTCTTCGGGGCCCCGGTCGCGCACGAAGACGATGCCGAACGCGCCGTGCGAGCCGCTCTCAGCATCATCGACGGCATCGAGGATCTCAACCACAAGAACCCTTCACTCGACCTTGCGGTCCGGGCTGCCGTCAATACCGGCGAAGGATTGGTCTCTCTGCGCGCTGCCCATCGTGCCGGAGAAGGGATCGTGACCGGCGACGTCGCAAACACTGCGAGCAGGCTCCAGAACGTCGCCCCGGTGGGGGGCGTGGTCGTCGGCGAGCTCACTTACCGCTCGACCCGGAACTCCATCGATTACGAGGCGCTAGATCCCGTCATGGTGAAGGGCAAGCCCGATCCACTCCCGGTATGGCGCGCGATCAGAGCCCACAGCCGTCTAGGTGTTGAACGGACGACAGATGCCTCCACTCCATTCATCGGACGGAAGTACGACCTCCTCGCGCTGCAAGCCCTGTACCACAGGGCGCTACACGAGAGCTCCGTGCAGCTGGTTACGGTAGTGGGGGAGCCGGGCGTGGGCAAGAGCCGGCTGTTGCTGGAGTTCTCCTCGTTCGTCGAACAACAGCCAGAGGACGCTGTCTGGCGTCAAGGGAGATGCCTTCCCTATGGAGAAGGGATCACCTTCTGGCCCCTATCCGAGATCGTCAAGGCGCAAGCCGGCATCCTCGAGTCCGATGGCATCGAGCAGGCCTCGACCAAGCTCGAGGCCGCTATCGAGGAGTTCATCGAGGACCCCTCCGAGCGGGAGTGGTTCAGGGCGCGCGTCGCTCCGCTGGTCGGAGCAATGAGCTCCGATGAGATGGAGATCGTCGATCGCCGGGAATCGTTCACCGCCTGGAGACGGTTCTTGGAAGCCGAGGCAAGCCGGACACCACTCATCCTTATCTTTGAAGATCTGCATTGGGCCGATCCGGCGACTGTCGAGTTCATCGAGCATCTCGTCGAGTGGTCCGAAGGCGTCCCGCTATTTGTGATCTGCGCTGCCCGCCCCGAGCTGTACGACAATCATCCCGGTTGGGGCGGAGGCAAACACAACTCCAACACCATCGGTCTGTCTCCTCTCAGTGACGAGGAGACCGATGAGCTCATCGCCTCGTTGCTCCTGCGGGCCGCGGTCTCTCCCACGATCAGATCGTCACTTTTGGAACGCGCCGGAGGCAACCCTCTTTATGCGGAGGAGTTTGCAAGGATGATCGTCGAACGTGGCGGTGCGGACGGCGACCCGTTCACCGCGACCCTCGGCTCGAAACCGTTTCCGTTCCCCGAGACGCTCCACGCCCTCATAGCAGCGCGCTTGGACAACCTTTCCGGGCCGCAGAAGGCGATACTCCAGGACGCTTCGGTGGCCGGGAGGACGTTCTGGTCCGCCGCTGTCGCAGCGATCGGGGGGGCCGAGGAAACGGCGGTTAAGGAGGCTCTTCACGAGCTAACAGTGAAAGAGCTCGTCCGGCCTGCGCGGACCTCGTCGATGGAGAACCAGGAGGAGTACTCGTTCTGGCACGCGCTAGTTCGCGAGGTCGCTTACGGGCAGATCCCGCGCGCTGCTCGTGCGCGGAAGCACTTGGCGATGGCGGCGTGGATCGAACACATCGCAGCCGATGGGCTTGCCGACCGGGCGGAGTTCGTGGCTCATCATTACCGTGAGGCGCTCCGCCTCGCGACGGCTTCGGGTGATCGGGAGGAGGTGGAACGCCTAGAGCTGGGCGCGCGCCGCTTCCTTGTCTTGGCGGGAGATCGCGCGGCCCCCCTCGATGCTGCCAAAGCCGCCAGGTACTACCGCGAAGCTCTCGAGCTGCTGCCGATTGGCGATCCAGCACGCTGGCAATCGCTCATTAAGGCCTCGGATGTCTTGGTCTGCATCGGAGAGTTCGGCGACAGCCAGAGATACCTTCAGGAGGCCATCGCGGAGTCCCGCGCTGCCGGCGACGGCAGGCAGGAAGGCACCGCGCTGGCCAAGCTTGCGGCTTCAGTGCGTGACAGTGGCGATACCGAACGAGCCCGCGAGCTCCTGACCGCTGCGATCGAAGTTCTAGAGCGTCAAGGCGCGTCCGATCAGCTGAGTTATGCCTATGTGCATCGGGGCGGGGATGCCCTTTTCTCAGGTTCGCCGCTCGAGGCTTTGAAGTGGGCGGACAAAGCTCTCCAGATGGCGCAAGCGTCCGGCAGCTTAGAGGACCAATCACGGGCGCTTGGCGTTCGCGGACTCGCCCGCTGCGAGCTGGCCGACGCGGAGGGCGTCGACGATCTTCGCCGGGCTCTTGAGATCACCAAGGGCCTAGACAAGCCCGGGTGGGTCACCAGTGCATATGTCGCGCTCGCTTACATGACCTGGCTGATCGAAGGTCCGGCTGAAGCGGAAGCACTCTACGGAGAGGCGATCGACATCGGCGACAGGCGCGGCGTGACCGGGGATGCCATGTGGGCGCGGGCCGAGTCCGTGTGGCCGTTGTTCGACCTTGGCAAATGGGACGACGTCCTCTCCCGCACCCGAGAAGTCGTGGAATGGGAAGAGCTCCACGGCGGCTCTCAGCTGCGGGCGATGACGTTGCCGTACAAGGCGGCCGTGTTCCTTCACCGGGGAAGAGTCGAGGAAGCTGTTTCGCTGACCGCGGACTTCGTGCCGCTCGCCAGAGACATCGGCGATCTCCAAGTCGTCGTGCCTGCTCTTGCGATCGGGAGCGCGGCCCATTCTGTGGCAGGGGATCATGCGGCGGCCACCGTCCTGATCCACGAGCTTAACGAGAGAAGCCATCCCGCTCCCAATTGGAGGGCGCGGTTCCTCCCGGACATCGCGAGGGTGCTGTGCGCCGCCGGCTTCGTTAGAGCAGCTGATGATCTGATCGTGCCCGACGTCCGGGTGGCGGCAGGTCGCGATAGCCATTCGGTGTTCACCGCACGCGCGATCCTTGCTGCCGCCGACGAGCGGTGGGAGGAAGCCGAGGCGATGTACCGCGAGGCAGCGCAGCGCTGGGAACGGTATGGAGCGGTGTTGGAGCAAGCTCAAGCAGAGTTGGAAGGAGGCCGGTGCGCGATGCAGCTTGGCCACGTCGACGCAGCCCGCGCCTCGTTGAGGGTGGCTAAGAAACTCTTCGTCGAGTTAGGTGCTACCCGCTTGGAGGCCGACGTCGACGCTGCCCTCGCTGGGCTCGACTCCGCCAGCCTCCAGCGCTAAACAGATCCTTACCAGGTCCCTACCAGGTCCTCGGTTTGACGTCGTGCCTGACGACCTCTTTGTTGGTAGGTGCCCCCTTGAGCTCGGTGATAGCTGAATCCACTTCCTCTTCGCTATCGAATTCTGCCGTGAGGTCGTGTTCTTGCTCGCCATCGTGTATCCGGATGCGGTATTTGCCGCTGCTCGTATTGTGCACCTTGGTCCAGCTCCTAGGCATGGGCTGCCTCCTCTCTAGTTGTCTCCTCGCCAGTTCGTAAGCCGCGTACCAATCACCGCGAGAGTCTTCGGCGACTCAGCATCCTTCGTTGTTTTCTCCGGCCGTGACGTCTGCGTCGATGCTCCCGTTCTTCCAGTCACAGATCGCCGTCTCCGCCGCCTCACGGCTTTCGAAGAGCCATGGCAAGTCGTGGTAAGGAGGCTCGGGGGGCTTGGCATCGGGAGGATTCTTCATCCGGATCTTCCACGGCCTGGAGGACTGGCCGGACCCGCCTTCGGACTCGGCGGAGGGGGCCACGACAGCCTCATACAGGTCGGTATCGTCACTCTGCTCGGTGCTTCCGATGTCGACGTCGGTCGGGGGGGCCACCTTGGCCCAAGTCCTGGGCACAGCTTCCTCCTGTTTGCTCGGCGACTTCGAGCCCCATACAAGGTGAGAAACGAGACATTTGCAAGCGCTTCTCGGGATCCCCCTTTCTGCCTAGTGGCCGTTCTGCGAGACGTGCATGTAGTCCTTGAGCCCGCTCCATCGTCCTCCCCATCCCCAGCCCTCGCGGTCGAATGCCCTGGTCACGGGGCCGCCCTCGAGGATCATGCCCGGCCGGCGCCAGCTTCGGCTCACGTAAGCCCGTGCTAACTCTGGCGCCACCAGGTCGCCGCGGATGTAGGGATTCTGAAACGGGTTGATGTCGATCGCGAGGCCAAAGGCATGCTCCGACCACGTGGCGCCCAGCGTCACCTGGCGGCACTCGAACGACGAAGTGTCATTGATGTCACCGGTGGGAGCCGAATGCAGCAGTCTCTGCTCCTTAAGGCTGGTGACGCGCATTTCCTCGATGGGGAAATGAGCTTCGTACAACTTTCGAAAGACGGTTACGACATCCCTCGCCACCGAAGAGTTGACGATCATCTCCCCCGTATGGACCTGGTGATCGAATCCCCAAAAGGTCATCGTTATGTAGGAGAGCTGTTGGAGTGTCACGGGGCATTTCGGTCTCCAGGTGGAACGCTTCACTATGCTTTCGGGCACCCGCCCGACGTGCGCGGTGAATCGTTTGGATTCAGGCGGAGGAAGAAAGTCGATGGTTGCAAGGCGCCGATCGCGCAAGATGGGCGGTGTTGGTCTCACCGCCCCGAACCCGTCGGGACGTAACGGCAGAACTCGCTTGCCCAACCAGGCAGGTCTCGGGGTGATCCATCTGCTAACTGTCGCGACCGGAGGGGAGCGCTTGGGGGAAGGCTCGGTCGCTGTCGGGTGAGGATCTGCCGGCTGGGATGCGCGAGGCCGTGTCCGCTCCGTCGCAGCCGAAGGTGAACCGGTCGAATCGCAGGAGGCCGCACCACAGGCAAGGAGGACCGCGGCGACTGCCACCCGCAAACCCTTGACTTCCATTTCCCTCACGGTAGCCGAGCAAGAGCCGGCGAGTGCCCTTTATGCGCCTCCATACGGGCGCAACAGAGCGCGCGACGGCGCGCCGTCTGCTCCGGTGATCAAGAGAGGCAGGCAGATCAGCTCGTAGTCTCCAGGTTCGATCGCCTCCAGTCGCAAGCCCTCAATGATCCAGATCCCGGCCCCCAAGAGCGCGCGATGGGTGGCCGCGCCATCGCGTTTGTATCCCCCCACCGAGAGATAGTCGACTCCTACCGTTCGCACGCCGCGCTCGGACAGCAACTCAGCAGCTTCGTGCGTGAGGTAGACGAAGTCCTCCTTGAACGGTTGCGACCACCACTCGGTGCTCGAGTTCCGGGTCTTGAAGATGATCCGGTCCCCGGGGTTGATGTCTTCGTCCACCAGGGGCTCGGGATGGATAGCTTCGCTATCTTCGATCGCTATAACCCGCGCCCTGCCGATCGTTGCAGCGAGATCCATCTTGTCTAGCGCGATGCCGTCGTTGATGAAATGAACTGGAGCGTCCATGTGCGTTCCTGTGTGCGAACCCATCGATAGCTCGGAGACGTTGGCGTTGTCGCCCTTGGAGATGTCCAACATGCGTTCGATCTTCACGGCCGGATTGTCAGGCCAGTGGACCATTCCGCTGTGCAGGGGAGCGGTGACATCCACCCATCCCTGCGCGAGTTCGTGCGGGGTCTGTTCGGACGGTGATCCTTCATTCACGGCGTTACCTCCTTTGAGATGAGTTAATCCGTGTCAACGTGCTCGGGTGATGCCTGCCGCTCTGACCCGGCGAGGAGCGTCAGGGCCAGGGCGGGGAAGATCAGAACCGAGAGGAGTCCGGCCGCTACCAATGCGGCCCCCGTAACGCGATCGATCGTGCCCAGCTGGATACCGATCGCCGTGGCCGCCACGATGAATGGCAATGAGGTCGCCTGCAGAAGGGCCGCAATCACCGATGAACGGGCGCCGATGAGTGGCCGGTAGAGCAGGGCCGGCATCCCGCGCACCACCAGGAGCGCCGCCAGGAACAATGGGATCCTGAGGATGGCGGACGGATTCGCGAACAACGCCTTGAGATCGAACGTCAAGCCGCTGGAGACAAAGAAAACCGGGATGAAGAGTCCGAAACCGATGGCTTCGAGCTTGAGGTGAAAGTTGGGGTGGGTCATCATTACATCGCGATCCAGAAGTTTGAGCACCGCGCCTGCGATGAACGCGGCAAGGATGACCTCGAGGCCCAATCGTTGAGCCAGGAAGAGAAATACGAGCAACAGCAGGACCGCACCGCGTATCCTCAATTCGGCGGTGGTGTCCTGTTGCTCCAGCAGAATGTTGGCGATCCTCATCGAGCGGCCGGCGCGCGCCACGGCCACTCCGATCACGGTGACGAGCAGCACGAAAGCCAGCAGCAGGACGAGAGTTGCCCCCGCGGAGGCTCCCTCTGAGAAGAAGAGCGAGAGCAGGATGACCGCCCCGAAGTCTGCTATCGAGGAGGCTCCGATCGTCAGTTGTCCGAACTCCGAGCTGGTTTGACCGGCGTCCTTGAGCAAGGGGATCACAAGCCCCAGAGAGGTTGCCGACAGCACGATGGCCACGAACAGGGGAGACCCGCCGAGATCGGCAAGCTCCAGGCCCCAACCGATCGCAAGTCCGAGGACGAGAGAGATACCCAGACCGAGTAGCGACAACCGCAACAACCTGCCCCGTAGCCGGTCGATCTCCACCTCGAGCCCGCCCAGGAACAAGAGCAGGGCCAATCCGATGACAGAAAGGATCCGGATCGGCTGGTCGGGATGCACCCACCCCAGCACCGAGGGACCGACGATGATGCCAGCCACGATCTCTGCGACGACGGCCGGCAGCCGCACGCGCGGAGCCAAACCCAAGAGCAGAGGAGCTAGGAAGGCGACACCGGCAACGATCAGGAGTCCCGAGAATGAAACGTCAGGCACGGTTACCTCCTAGGCCTGCGCTATCTCTACGAACACCTTGATCACTCCGGGATGTCCCAGGAGCTCGAACGCCTTGGGCCACTCAGTCAGGCCATCCACGCGGTCGGTAAGCAACTGCTCCACCCACCCCGGCCAGAGTGCTTGGGCCATCGTCAGGTCGCGAACTCCGGCTTCGAAGTGCTCCTTGTTGGCGTTGACCGTGCCCACCATCGCCTTGTTGCCGAGGACGAAACCGAGATTGATCGCATCGGCAGGCACTTCGATCTTGCGATTCCCTCCGGTGACACTGGCCAGCACCAGCACGCCGTTCTTCCCGAGCACCTGCATGGCTTCGAACACGAGTGGGGAGAAACCTGTGCACTCATAGATGAGGTCAAAGGGCCCCGATGCATCGGCAGCCGCAGCTAGGGGAGTGTGCTTGGTGCTCACGTAAGTGGCGCCGAGAGCCTCGATCAGATCGGAGTTGAGATAGGGCGGCTCATCGAGCCCCAGAGTCACTACTTGCATGCCGCGCAGTCGCAATCCCATCGTTGCGAGCAACCCCACGGTCCCGGCCCCCAGGACGGCCGCGCGCTTTGGTTGCCATACGCGGAGCCGCCGTTGCGTCTCGTATGCCTGCGCGATCCCCTTTTCGATGATGCTCGTAGGCTCCAGAAGAACACCGAGCTTGCCGAGCGACTTCGGGATGTGGATCAGCCGGTCGGCAGCCTCTACGTAGAACTCAGTGAGGAATCCGTGTACCAGGCTGATGCCATGCTCGTGATAGGTCTCGTCGGTAGTCATGTCGGCCATGCCGAGTTGGTCGTAGATGCTCGAGCCCGGTTGTCGAACTATCGCGACGACGATGTCTCCGGGGCTCACTTCGGTCACGTTCGGACCAATCTCCTGCACCACCCCCAGGCTCTCGTGTCCGAGGATCAAGAAATCGGCACCCGGAGGAGGGGCGCCGTACTCGCCGGCGTTGATCTCGTGATCGGTCCCGTCCAAACCAACGCGCAGGATCTTTACCAGCGCGCCGCGCCCAACTGGTACGGCGTCGAGGCTCGGTGCATCCACATCCCTCAGATGGGCGCTGTTAGGCCGTCCCGGGTTGACGACGATCGCTTTCATCCCTCTCCTCTCACCAGTAGCGATGGCCTAACGACCATGCCTAGCTCCATCTCCACTGGCTGCTCGGGCCACGACGGGTCGTGTGTCAGGATCTCCGATCCTTCCTTGGAGATCAGAATGGTGTCCTCCGATTTCACGCGCGTGATGGAAGGATTCCACGCCAGCGCCTGATCGGACTTGAGCGTATAAGGAGCGCCTGGAGTCGCGAAGATCTCTCTACCCGCGTACCCAGTGAGCCCACCTTGATGGTGCAGGCGCCATTCCTCGGCAAAGTTCTCGACCTCATATTGTTCGATCTCGCGTGCCATCACATCGCCCAGCGATGTTCCCGGTGAACTTTCGAGGATCGCCCGCGCGTCGACCCGCGTTACGGCGCCGTGTCTTGCTACCAGATCGGGA
Source organism: Actinomycetota bacterium (assembly GCA_034667545.1). Classification (GTDB taxonomy): domain Bacteria; phylum Actinomycetota; class CADDZG01; order CADDZG01; family WHSQ01; genus DATAPE01. Next base: position 10,680 of record JAXDJR010000140.1, on the reverse strand, counting down.
TCGGGACGGCCGAACGAGACCATCCGCGTAAGAGACGCATGAAGCCCGTGCCTGCGGCCGGTCAGCGCTACCAACAGAGTCGTTCGCAACCGGTTGCCGGTGGGAAGCGGATGCCGGTATTTTGAGATCCGTTCGTCCGCGGCCACCAGGTTCACCAAAGTGAGGATGTCGCGTTTCTCGCACTCCGCGGAAACCCGGGCAGCGATCTCGTGCTCGGTCTCACCGAGCTCGGCGGCTCGGCACGCGCTCCCTACGCACGCCGCTGCGTCCCATCCCAGATCCCGGTAACGCGCTATCTCGGGGGGCCGCAACACCCGGCGCAGCTCGAGGAAGTCATCGTCGATAGGAGAACGCTCGCCGTCCGGTAGATCCGTCGCACAGCGGGATGGCGCGCAGAACCGCGCGATCAGTTTGCTTGAAGCCTCCTGGTCCTGCCATGGATATTCGAGGGCCTCGAACGGCAGTCCAGGAACTTCCTCTTCGAGCAAGCGAGCCAGTTCGATGTTCGTGGTGATCAGGGCGGCCGCGTCGGGGGTCATAACTACCGAGGCAACGCCCGCTTCAGCTCCGATGGAAACATGGCTCCGGCCCCCGCCCGTGATCCAGGCGAAGTTCGCTTGCGATCTGAGAACGACTCCCGAGAGATCGGACAGGGCGAGCCACCTCCGGACGTCATCTATCTTCTGACGGACCTCTGCAGCGCGCGCGTCGTCAGGCACGGGCGGCCTCTGCGAGCTCGGCTTGCGAGATCGCCCACGCCGCGTTGACCAGCCCGATGTGGCTGAAAGCTTGCGGAAAGTTGCCCAAAAGCTCTCCGGAGGAAGGGTCCACTTCCTCGGCAAGCAAGCCAACGTCGGTGACGAACGCTGCCGCTCGTTCGAAGGTCTCTCTAGCCGCCCTCACCTGTCCGGCAAGCGCCTGAGCCTGCGCAAGCCAGAAGGTGCACAGCAGGAAGGTTCCTTCTTCGCCTCCCAACCCGTCGTGCGACTTGTAGCGGAACACCAATCCGCGGTCGTCGGTCAATCGCTCGGCGATCGCCGCGATCGTCGCGACCACACGCGAGTCGTTGCCGGGAAGGAACCCAACGATGGGAATCATGAGAGACGACGCGTCGAGCTCGTCGGAGCCGAAAGCTTGACCGAATGCTTGAGCCTTGTCGCTCCAACCTCTCTCGAGGATCGCGGAGGAGATCTCATCCCGGATCTTGCTCCAGTTCTCAACTCGATGCGCAGCACCGAGACGGTCGGCAAGCTCTATCGCTCGATCCATGGCCACCCAGCACATCAGCTTCGAGTAGAGGAACGGCTGCGGATCGCCGCGTATCTCCCAGATGCCTTGATCCGATTCCTTCCATCTGGACGCGGCGGCTTCGGCAACGTTCACGAGGAACCTCTGAGTGTCGTCGTCGAAGTGGCCGAGAGGTTCTGCCAGCCTGCTTGCAGCGTCGAGCAGCTCCCCATATACGTCCAGCTGCCGCTGGTTCCAGGCACCGTTGCCGATGCGTACCGGAGCGCTGTCTCGCCAGCCGGAGAGGTGGGGCAGCACGCGCTCGCTTAGATCGTGCTCGCCGCCGATGCCGAACATGATCTGCAGCTCGGCGCCTCCCTCGAGCTGAGCCGCAGCTGCTCTCACCATGTAAGCGAAGAAGTCCTGAGCCTCGTCGGGGCATGCTGCGACCCACAGCGCTTGGAGGGTGAGACTTGCATCGCGCACCCACGCGTAGCGATAGTCCCAATTGCGTTCCCCGCCGATCTCCTCTGGAAGAGACGTGGTCGGCGCGGCCACTATCGCTCCTGTGGGGTGGAAGGTCAGAGCTTGCAGCACTCGTCCACTGTGGTGGACGAGATCGCGCCATGGTCCGTCATAGCTTTGATGCAGATCAGACCAGGTCTGCCAGGCTGTGATCGTCTGGTGGAAGCGTTCTATCGTCTGGTCGCGCGTCCACGCCGAGGGGGGCCCCTCGGACGTCGACGCGTAGTGCAGACAGAACCAAAGAACGTCGCCCTCCTTGACGGTGAATCGAACGTGAGCCTGTGGTTCTCCCGGATCGAGGTCCACCGCCGATATCAGCGTAAAGAGGTCGGCTCCTGCTCTGACTGAGAGGCCATCGGGCGTTCGAGAGAGCAGTGGGCTGAGTAGGCCGTACTCGCCGCGAGGAGCGAACGACATTTCCATCTCGATCTCACCCGAGACCCCCGTAACCCGCCGGATCAGCGCGTTCGGGCTGCCCGCCCCCAGTTCGTGCCCGCGCTCGTTCGCTCCGACCGCCAGAGCATCCACCAAGGTTGCGGTGCCCGAACCGGATGTGAACGTAGTTTCGAGGACCATCGTGCGGTCGACGTAACTTCTGTTGCTCTCTGCTGGTCCCACCGGCGAGATCGCCCAATGACCGCCGTCGTCGTCGAGGATGCGCGCGAACACCGACCGGCTGTCGAAGCGCGGCCAGCACAACCAATCGATGGAACCGTTGCGTGTCACGAGGGCGGCGGAATGGCAGTCGGAGATCAGTGCATGATCGGCGATGGGCAGGTTGCTCAAGTTTCACCATCCCCCGACTCGTAGCTCTCTATGAGCTTCAGCCACACCTCGCTGACCGTCGGGAAACATGGCACGGCGTGCTTCAGGCGGTCGAAGGGCACTTCCCCGACGATGGCGATGGTTGCGGCATGCAACAGGTTGTCGACGGCAGGGCCTGTGAAGGTAGCGCCGACCAGGACGTGGCGGTCGGTATCGAACGTTGCCTGCACCTTGCCCTCGAGACCCACGCCGCTGACACTGGCCCCCGCCACGCTGGAGACATCGGTCGACACCGAGCGGGCGTGGATCCCTTGCTCGACCGCCTGGGCATGCGTCAATCCCACCGCCGCGATCTGGGGACGTGAGAACGTCACCCGAGGGATCGCCTTCTCCTCCACCACGGCCCCGGGCCGTTCCAGGATGTCGTCGGCAGCCATGCGCGCTTGGTACTTGCCAACGTGCGTGAGGAGCGCTCTGCCATTGGCATCTCCGATCGCGTATAACCACTCGCCATCGGAGTGAACCGCGCGCATGTGGTCGTCGACCTCAACATAAGAGCCCGCCTCCAGCCCTATCGTGTCCAGGCCCAGATCGTTCGTGTTCGGTCGGCGTCCAACAGCCACGAGGATCTCGTCACCAGTGATGGAGGAGCCATCTTCCAGCGTGACCGTGACGGGCCCGTCATCGGTTCGCGCCGCCTTCACCGCCTTTGTAGCCGTGTGCACGACGATGCCTTGCTCTTCCATCGACGCTTTGACTTCGTCGCCTGCGAAAGGCTCCTCGCGTGGGAGTAGACGCTCTGCGGCCTCGATGATCGTCACCTCTTTTGCGCCAAGCGAGTGCCACGCTTGAGCCAGCTCCACTCCTACCGCTCCGCCGCCCAGAACTACGAGGCGACGGGGAGCGTGCTGCGCCTCGGTTGCCTCACGGTTGCCCCACACCTTTATCTCCCGCAGACCCTCGATCGGTGGGATCGCGGGATGGGAACCTGTTGCGACGATGACTGCTCGGCGCGCAGCGATGCTTTGACGGCCGCCGTCCGGGGATTCCACCTCTATCTGCTGAGGGCCGTGGAAACGAGCCCGGCCGCGGATCAGCTTCACCCCCGCGTCTTCGAGCCATGGCAGTTGCCCCGAGTCGTTCCAATCCGAGACGATCTCGTTTCGGCGCTTCAGAGCCGCGGTCGCATCGGGCTTCCTATCCGCCCTTTCGGCGGCTCCCGGGACGGCAGCGACCTCCGCCAGAATCTCGCCCGGCCGCAGCAGGGTCTTGCTGGGTACGCACGCCCAGTAGCTGCACTCGCCACCAACGAGCTCGACCTCGACGATCGCGGTCTCGAGGCCCCCCTCCGAGCAGCGGCCTGCCGCGACCTCTCCTGTTGGGCCCGCCCCGATAACGACTACGTCGAATTCCTGATCGGCCACCCGCGCTCCTCTCGTTCGCCCAAAGCTTGCCGGTACCGTCCCGGCGGCGGGCCCACTATTACAGGCCCCCGCGGGAGAAGAGTCATGCCGACCGGCGAGTGCAGGCCAGGGTCGCCGGCGAGTGCAGGCCAGGGTCGCCCTGAGCGGGCGCGCCTCTCGTTGCGCCTAGGCCGCAACGGGCCGGCCCGCCTAAAGCAATTACCTTCCGAGGACGAAGCTAAGGGAGAAACGTCCGGGCGAGAGCCTTTGGCAAAGAGACTGGATCTGTCAGTGTTGCGGAACCTCACGAGGCACGGCCGGGAATCGTCATCCCCAAAGATCCTTCGGCGGTTCTCGATCGCTGCGTTGATCGCATTCGCGGGGGTGGGCCTGGGCGTCGGTGACTTGATCGCGTCGGTGATCCGTAGCGACGCCTCCCACAGCGCAAGCGCCCACGCCGAATTCGTCGCGCAATCGATCGTCGCGGAGACCGTCTCCCCAAGGGACCTCCAGCGGCCACTGCAGGGGGCCGAGCTAAATCGCGTCGATCGCGTCATCCGGGCGGAGGCGCTGAGGTTGGGAGTGGTGCGGATCAAGATCTGGAACACTCACGGTGTGGTCCTGTATTCGGACAAGGGCAGTCTCATCGGCCGGGCGTTCAAGAGTGAGGCCCCCAGTCTCCAAGCGATACTCGCGAGTGGCTCGGAAACCGAGATCACGGATCTGCAAGCTCCCGAGAACGTGTTCGAGAAGAGCTTCGGGAGTCTGATCTCCACCTACGTGCCCATAACGCCTCACGGGGCAGCAGCGCCTCAAGCTGTTGCCGAGTTCTATCAGCTGAAAGGGCCGATCGACGCGCGGGTGCATCGCGCAGAAGCCGTCACGTTCGGCATCGTGTTCGGCGGCTTGGCCTTGCTCTTTGTGATCCTCTGGCCGCTGCTCCGTCTGCACGCCAGAACCCTGCTCGACCGCAACGACGCCCTCCTAGAGAAGACTGAACAGATGGAGAGAGGCTCCATGCAGACTATCCAGATGCTCAACCGGTTGGCCAACGCCAAAGATCCCTATACCGGAGGCCATATCGGGCGCGTTGCGGAGATCGCCCGCGAGGTGGGCGGACGCATGGGTCTGGCGGCCGCCGACGCGCGAGCCCTCGCCCTGGCCGCTGAGTTTCACGACATCGGAAAGGTCGCGATACCCGACTCGATCTTGCAGAAGCCAGGAAGCCTCGATGCGAACGAGTGGATAGAGATAAAGAAGCACCCTGTTCTCGGTGCGAACATCGTCGAGGGGGCCGAGCTCTTTAACCGATCGGTTCCCGGGATCCTTCACCATCACGAGCGATTCGATGGTGGCGGTTACCCAGTTGGCCTTGCAGGACGCGGGATCCCGTTGATAGCGAGGATCATCACTGCGGTCGATGCATACGACGCCATGACCACGGACCGGCCCTACCGCCGGGCACTGTCCGGCGAAGAAGCATGGCGACGACTGTCGGAGGGATCGGGTACGCAGTTCTGTCCCGACACGCTGCGTGCGCTGGGCGAAGTGCTCGGGATCGCTCCACTCCCTGTCCAAGCGCCCATGGTGGCCCACTTGGCCGCTGCCAGCTGACGGGGGACCGGCCGCACGCGGGTATGGACCCAGTCACTGCCCCTCAGTGCAGGCGCCAACATCCCAACGGTTTGGCACGAAGCGCTTGCTTGGTCTTGGCGCCTGCGTAGACGGACTCCCACGCCCCGCACTTCTTGCCCCGGTCATAGGCGAGCCCGGCGAGAAGAAGCGCTGCGATCAGGAAGATAACCAAGGTAGCTCGGCTCATTGTGATGTTACGCATCACGCCACTGTGACACGCCAGGCGAGAAGGGTTGCGGCCGGGTGGCGGTGTTACCGGCCCGCTTGGTAGTGCGCTTGGATCGTGGCGGCATCCAGAGGGTGCGCGTACACCGCAACATCACCGATCTCGCCGGTGAAGAAGGATGTCGCTGTCGGGCCCTTGTCGTACTCGCCGCCGATCGTGAACAGGCCGTTTGACGGGGGCAGATGGGTCGAGACGAAAGTGTCTTGCAGGACGCCGTTCAAGTAGAAGGCGCCGTGACCACTGGGATCGACTGTGAGAACCAGGTGATAGAGCGTGCCTAGGGTCGGTACCGCTTTCGAGAAAGCCTGCGCGCAGGTGGGGCCCTCGCAGTCGCGGAACTTGAACTTCCTGGTCGGCTGGTCATGCAGTAGGCCCGGTCCATTCCCACCATCGGCGGTGTTGAAGGCGACTATGTGCTCTTCATTCGTCTCCTGCCTGAGCCGGACCCAGACCTCCATCGCGTAACCGGGCCACGATGTCACCTGGGTCAGCGAGTTTGCAGTGACGTGATCGTTGACCCCGTCGAAGTTGGTACCCGTTCCCAGCGAACTCGATAGGGTTTGGCCCCGGCTCGGCCCTCCGACGTAAGTGCCTGGATAACGGCCGGTGCTATCTCGGGCGGTTCCCTGTGGCGCGTCGTCGAGGCGCCAGAACGCGAGTGGAAGATCGCGCAGCACAACGGCGGCGTAGCCCGCCGACGGTGGACCCGTCCGGGGGGACGGTGTGGAGTTTCCCGGCGTGATCGAAGGCGGCTGGTAAGGAATCGGGCCGGGCCGGCCCCCCTGCTTGGGAGTGGCGGGGTCATGGATGATGGCGTACGCAGCAACGGCGCCAACGACAACGACGAGGGCTACGGCCGGTCCGAGAAAACGACGCACGGTTCACTCATCTCACTTTCAGCCGCTGGAACTGGCCGAACGGGAGCTCGGTCCATCTCGGTGCGCCGGCGCCATGACAAGAGCTTGCCCATGGGCAAGCTATTCGAACCTCACCGCCGGGACTCTGACGCGTTGTGGGCGGCTACTTCGAGCCGATCGTCCAACGGAGCCAGCTCTCGTCCGCCGTAGCGAGAGAATGCCGCTCCGAGCAGCGCGTCGCAGAGAGCTGGATTCGAGGGTAGGACGGGCCCGTGCAGGTATGTCCCGACGACGTTTCCTCCAACGGCTCCCTCACTACCGTCAATGCCGTTGTTGCCCCGGCCCCGGTGCACCTTTCCCAATGGGACCGCGTCGGGTCCGAGAGAGGTGCGCCCTCCATGATTCTCGAAGCCGGCGATCCGGAAGTCCTCTCCGGCGAAGCGCGCGTCGATGACCGCGCGGCCGATGAGACGCGGGCTTTCGACCACCGTCGTGATGTCCAACAGACCCATACCTGCAAGCTCGGTGCCCGACGCATCCGTGTAAGAGTGACCGAGCAACTGGAACCCGCCGCAAACCCCCAGCACGACCGCTCCGCGATCTGCCGCTGTGGCTATCTCTGATCTGCGTCTTTCGAGCTCGCCTGACAACGCGCGTTGCACCCGATCGGATCCTCCGCCGATGAAGATCATGTCCGGGTCGATCGGGAAATCGTCTCCGCGGGCCACAGAGATCACTCGCGCTCCAAGCCCTCTCCACTCCAAACGCCGTCGCAACGCCAGCACATTGCCCCGATCTCCGTAGGTTCGGAGCAGGTCCGGATAGAGATGGACGATGGTCAGCTCGAGGCTCATCGAAGTGAGTCCGCTCGTCGATGTCTCCATGCCCGCGTCAAACCCCGGCGCAGCTGCAGCATGGCGGTGTAAGTCGCAAAGACAACTGCGGCCTGGCCCGGCTCACACCGCGCCGCGGCTAGCCTCATCGCGCGTGCTATGTCTGGTTCGGCCATTTCGGGTTGGCCGCCGGCGTACTTGATCCGGACTGCAACGTCCTCGGCCCGGCGACCGCTGGGAAAGAGAGGGATACCGGCCGCCACCAGTGACTCGAAGTCGGCGTCCCAGATCCACGAGATGTCCCGCCCGTCCGCGGCCTGGTCGTTAACCGCGAGGACTGCACTCGCGGTGCGCGGGTCGGAGCAAGCTTCGTTCACGAGGACATTCGCACCCGCCGGGTTTTTCATGAGCAGGATGTGGACCGGTCGTCCGGCAACCTCGAGCACCTCATCGCGGCCGAACCGGGGGACGAAGCTCGCGAGGGCGCCGCATGCTTCAGGCGCCGGGATCCCCAGTTGCGCGACAGTGGTCACGGCAGCAGCGGCGTTGTAAGCAGCATGGATCCCGCCCACTGCAAGACTGGCACGCGAACCCTCGATCTCGATGTCAACGCCGGCAAGGCCGCGGCTCTCGATAATCTTGGCTCGTGTTCCGCCAGTCCCACAACTCCATCCGCAAGCGGGGCAGCGCCCGGTCCCAAGGTGGCCGATCGTTTGCTGGGAGTAGTGAAAGTCTTCTCCGCAGCGCGGGCAGATCTGTGGCTCGGACGAGAACGGATCGGAGGTCTGTTCTGGTTGTGGCTCCACGCCAAAGCCGATCTCCGCGCAGGAACACCCGGTTACTGCGTACAACAACAATGGGTCGTCGACATTCACCACCACTCCGGAGGTCTTCGGAAGTAGCGCCGCGCTTCGGCCGAGTAGAGCGGCAACGCTCTCGGCTTCACCGAACCGATCGAGTTGATCGCGAAAGACGTTGGTCAGGACAAGCAGATCCGGTCGAAGCGTCTCTGTCAGGTGAGGGACAACTCCCTCGTCGACTTCCAGGATCAAGTAATCGGTTTCGGGGCTAACGTCCAAGAACGCCGTCCAGATCCCTCGGGTCATGTTCGACCCTCCCTCGTTCCCGGTCACCGTCGCGCCTTGGGACCGCAGGATGTGCCTGATCATCGAGGCTGAGGTCGTCTTGCCATTGGTACCCGTGACGAGGACCACTTTGGCGCGGATATCTGCTGCCGCTCTCCTCAGGAAACTTGGGTCGAAGCGCTCCAGGAAGAGACCCGGGAGACTCGTTCCGCCCCCCGCTCCCACCAGCCGAACAACGGTCCGTAGACTCCGGGCGGCCGCGTGGACGCACGCCTGACGAAGCGATCGCTGGCGGAGGGGAACGTGGATCGATTGCGAAGGACTGGCCACAGGTCGTTTGGATGAAGCACTTCCGCTCATGAGAACAGCATGAGGCAAGCAGCGAGGGTGCGGGACCGCACGGCCGAACTGACCCAGGTCCCGTCTCGTTCGGGCCCTCAGGTCCACAGATGTTCTCTAATCTGGGGTGCAGGGTCAGATTGGGAGAGTGGGCACATGAGGGTTCTGGTAGTCGAGGACGAGATCAAGATGGCGGAGCTCCTCCGGCGAGGTCTGCAGGAGGAGGGCTACGCGGTAGATGTTGCTGGAGGTGGGGCCGAAGCGCTATGGCTGGCCGCCGAGAATCCCTATGACGTCATCCTCTTGGATCTGATGTTGCCGGACGCCGACGGCATCGAAATCTGCCGCAGGTTGAGGGAAAAAGAGATCTGGTCCCCGGTGATCATGGTCACGGCGCGCGATGCGATCGAAGACCATGTCCGGGGCTTGGATGTCGGAGCTGACGACTATCTTACGAAGCCGTTCTCTTTCGCCGAGCTGCTCGCTCGCATCAGAGCGTTGCTTCGACGTCCCTCCGCAGAGCGGCCATCCGTCTTGTCGATCGGAGATCTGAGGCTCGATCCCGCGACCCGGCAGGTGTGGCGCGGCGATTCCTCCGTCGAGATGACTGCCAAAGAGTTCGCGCTGCTCGAGTACTTCATGCGCAATCCTGAGCAGGTACTTAGCCGTAGCCGAATCATCGAACATGTCTGGGACTTTGCCTATGAGGGCGACTCGAACGTCGTCGACGTTTACGTCAGGTATCTGCGCGAGAAGATCGATCGTCCGTTCGGTAAGAGGTCACTACAAACGGTTCGCGGTGCGGGGTATCGGTTGCGCGAAGACGGTGATCCGCATGCCGATTAGGACCAAGCTCACAGTCACTTTCTCGATCTTGGTAGCGATCGTGTTGTCGGGCGGAGGTCTGTTCCTCTATTTGCAGCTTTCCGCCGAAGTCAACCGCTCGATCGATCAACAGCTGGATGCCCGCGCACGGAGCCTGGTTGCGAGTATCGCGGTGGCCGGTCCTGCGGCTGGTGATCAAGCGCGTCTCGTGCATTCCGATGAGATCTTTGCCGAAGTCGTCCGGGCCGATGGGACCGTATTGGATGCCAGCCCTTCTCTCGCCGGGAAGTCGGTGATGAGATCGAGCGTGCTGGCCAGGCTCCATGCCCCCCTGCGGTTCCATTCTGTCGTTTCCACCCCCGCAGAGACGCTCCCAGCTCGCTTCCTTGCCGTCCGGGCCCCAGGAGGCCTGATAGCGATCGTGGGCACCTCCCTACAAGATTCGAACGAGACGCTCGCTCACCTCCGGGTTCTGCTGTGGATCGGCGTGCCTGCAGCCCTGCTGTTAACTACCGCCATCATCTGGTTTCTCTCGGGCTCTGCGCTTCGGCCTGTGGAGCGCATGCGCGCGGAGGCTGCCGCGATCTCGGTTAGTGAGCCGGATCGGAAGCTTCCGGTGCCGGCTACCGGCGATGAGATCGAGAGGCTCGGCCGGACCCTCAACGAGTTGTTGGACCGGATGCATCGAGCTTTCGAGCGAGAACGACGGTTCGTAGACGATGCGAGCCATGAGCTCCGCACTCCGTTGAGCATCTTGAACACCGAGATCGAACTGGCGCTGCGCCGCTCACGCTCGCCCGCCGAACTCGAGGCCGCTCTTCGGAACGCAGGCGAGCAATCCGACCGGCTGAGCAAACTTTCTCGGGATCTTCTGGTGCTCGCGCGGGCGGACCGGAAGCAGCTTCCCGTGCACAAAGAGCCGGCCATGCTTGGTCCGCTTGTCACCGCGGCCGTTGACGA
>JAXDJR010000139.1:0-3035 GCA_034667545.1 Actinomycetota bacterium | reverse complement strand
AGCCTCGTGGTGCCGGCAAGGCGCCAGGCCATCACACCTTGACCGAGGTTGGAGCTGACGTTGTGGCGTCACTCCTCGGCGTGGCGCGCTCAGACCTGCGATGGATCGAGCGAGATCCGGAGGATCGAGCTTCTAGGTTCATTACAAGCCGGCGGATCAGCTTCTTGATGCCGTCAAGCTCGGACCGCAAACGTTCAATCTCTGCATGATTGTTGCCTGCCGCTCTGCCGTTGCTCAAGGTGGACTGGGAGCTCGTGGCGGATCAGGAGTTCCGTAATCTGCTCGCGGCACTGAACTTCGAGGCGACCTACGACCCGAGAGAGCACGAGCTGACAATCGGGGTCACGCTGATTCCCGAGCTGACGGATCCTGATGGGAGCCGCGCCCCTTTTGTACGTGCCCCCGGCAGGATTCGAACCTGCGACACCAGGTTTAGGAAACCTGTGCTCTATCCCCTGAGCTACGAGGGCCATCTCTGCGACCTTGGGCGAAAAGCGTAAACGTTCGCGATCGATGATCGGTCTTAGCGGATGAGCACGCGTCGCTTCTGAAGCAGGGCGTTCAGCCAGGCCCTAGCACAGCGCTCGATCGCCCAGCCCCCGCTGGCTCCGGTGCTGGGATACCGTAAAGGCGGATGACTATCTATAACTTGCTCATCGAGCCGGAAGACGTTGTGGCACCGGCGCTCATCGTGTCGTTCGAGGATTGGGTAGACGCGGGCGGCGCGGGTTCGACCGCAGCGCGGCACATCGCGGAGGGCGGCGAAGTCGTCGCTACCTTCGACTCCGACGAGATCTACGATTATCGAAGTCATAGACCTGTTCTGGACATCCTCGACGGACAGCCGGAGTCGTTCGAATGGCCGCGACTGACGCTTACGAGACGACACCTGCCAGAACGGGATCTTTTCGTGCTAACGGGTCCCGAGCCCGACTTCCGCTGGGAGGAGTTCGCTTCCGACGTGCGCGAGCTCGCGTTGAGGATCGGGATCGTCGAGCACGTAAGTCTCGGCGCGATTCCATCTGCCGTTCCGCATACCGCCGCTACGCCGGTGATGATGACCGCGTCCAGTGAAGAGTTGATGAAAGGGGCGGCACCAACCGAAGGGTTGCTACGAGTACCTGCAGCAGCGGTAAGCCTGATCGAATGGACCCTCGCGGAGATCGGGATCCCCGCGGTTGGTTTCTGGGCCCAGGTTCCCCACTACGCGGCCCCCTTCGCAGGCGGCGCGATCGCCTTGATCAGACGCGTCGAAAGTCATCTCTCGATCACGATCGGGGCTGGCTCGCTCGAAGAGGAAGACGAGTCTCAACGTCAGACCTTGCAGCAGATCTTCTCTGCGAACCCCGAGGCGTCCTCGTATCTCGAGCGTCTCGAGAGCATCATGGGTCAGCAGCCGGTCCCCGAGGGAGAGGACATCGCTGAGGAAGTAGAGCGTTTCTTGCGCAACCAGCGGCGAGGCGAGTCCGGCCCGAGTCCGTTCAGCCCCTGACTACCGACGGAGCGATAGCCGCCCGGCCTTAGAACGACGTTCCGTACGGGCAATCCTTCCGGTAGGGAAGGATCAACGGTTTGAAATTCGGGTGCGAGAAATCGAACGCGCCGCTAAGTGGATCAGAGTTCCTATCCCTGCTCGTCAGGGGATCGAGTCCGAAGATGTCTTCGATGAATCGCAGGACCGAGGAGAACTCGTACGTGTGGTGGTCGATGGAACCACCCAGGGGATTATTTCCTGGACGCGTCCACGGCGAGACGATCAGTGCGGGAGTGCGCGGTCCGGTGCCCATGATGTCGTAGTGGGGAGGCGGCACGTGATCGTAGAAGCCACCGAAGTCATCCCACACGATGACCACGGCGGTGTCCTTCCAATATGAGCTCTTCTGGATGGCGTTCAGATATTGCACAGTCCAGTTCTCGCCCGCGCAGACGCTGATCCCACCGCCGGGATGCTCGTTGTAGGAGGCGGGTGGGTTGATCCAAGAAACCTGCGGCATCCGGTGGTGCTTCACATCTGTAAGGAATTTGTCGGGTGACTGCACCTTGTTCCAGTCGGGGCCGTAGCGAACGTGTTTTATCGCTTGCATGATGTTCTGGAAGTTGTCCGGATCTGCATAGAACTTCCATGAGATCCCCGCGGCGTTCAGTTCGTCGGGCAGGATCTTGATGTTGAAGCACAATCTCATCTGTTTCCAGTAATGCGCGATCTTGTAGACATTCGTCGGGTAGTTGTTCTGGACGTGGTCCTCCCAGCGCATGATTTTCTTTTGCGTCTTCTTGCTGATATGCGAGATGAAGTGGGGGGCCGTCTCGGTGGGATCGTCGCAATACTCAGCAGATGTGGAGGAGTTCTGCGAGTTGTCAACGATGCCCTTGGCTTGTGCCGCCACAGTGTAGAGATGCTCGGGGCTGGTCGGGCCATACATCGAGGTGAAGAAATGGTCGGCGAGCACGAAGCGGTCGGCATACTTGTAGTAGTGCGGCAGGGTCTGCCGCGAGAACTCTGAGTAGCCGGAGAGGTCTGTGCCGTAAAGGATCGTGTTGAAGCCGTCCATACGGCCCCCATCGATCGACTCCATCCCTGATACGAACCCGTGCGTGATGTCGTGCGCTTGAACGTCAACCGCATTCTTTAGCGGAATGGTGTTGGTCTGACCGTTCGTCAGAGTCTTTCCCGTGGTGGTTCCGTCAGCGCCTGGGTAACGCCCGAAGAAGTTGTCGAAGCTGCGGTTCTCTTTCACGAGGAAGACGACGTGCTTGATGGGGCCGCTTGCAAGAGAGGTCGCGAAGCTGCTCGAAGTGGTCGTGGGACTGGGCGTGGAGGATCCGGTTGCCACTGGCTGACGGGGACCTGATGCACAAGCATGGAGTGTGGAGAATGCATGCTGCAGCTTCGCGCGTGCCTGTGAGATGCCGGACTTGTTTGTGAGTGCCGTCCGCATCTCATCGATGGCCGCGATCGTGTTACGAAGGTTCGTCGCCTTCTTGGTTTCGCCTTGATCAACGTAGGTCTTTACGAGCGGCGAGACGTGATCCCG
>JAXDJR010000138.1:0-16853 GCA_034667545.1 Actinomycetota bacterium | reverse complement strand
CATCTTGGCGGCGACGATGAAATCTGCCGGCGTCCGCTGCGCCCAACTCGTGAAGAACTCCGCTTTCGGCAGGTGATAGAAGGAATTGTTGAGCTCGACGGTCTGGAAACGCTGTGCATAGAACTCGAGCCACTGCTTCTGGGGAACTCCGGCTGGATAGAACGCCTCCTTCCAGTGCCGGTATTGCCAGCCGGAAGTGCCGATAAAGACGGGCATGGGCCAAGCCTAGGCGGCGAAACCCTCAGGACAGATCCGGGACGCCCTCGAAGGTGGTTGATGCTTCGGCGTACAAACGGCGCGGGATCCGCCCACTGCGGCGAGCCAAGCGCCCCGCCTCTATCGCCTTGCGGATAGCTTCTGCCATCGCAGCAGGGTCTTGAGCGCGGGTGATCGCGCTTGCCACCAACACCCCATCGCAGCCGAGCTCCATCGCGATGGTTGCATCCGACGCAGTGCCGACACCTGCGTCCAGGATGACCGGAACCGAGGCTCGCTCAACGATGATGGAGAGGTTGTAGGGATTCCTGATGCCCATCCCGCTCCCGATCGGCGACCCCAAGGGCATGACCGCCGCGCATCCGAGATCCTCCAGGCGACCGGCGAGGACGGGATCATCATTGCTGTAGGCGAGCACAACAAACCCCTCGTCCACCAATGTCTCGGCTGCGTCGAGCAACGCGACCGGATCGGGAAGAAGCGTGCGGTCGTCGGCGATGACCTCCAGCTTGATCCAATCCGTTGCGAACGCCTCGCGCGCCAACCTTGCTGTGGTCACTGCGTCACTCGAAGTGAAACACCCTGCGGTGTTGGGCAGCAGCTTGCACCCCAGTCGCTCGATCACCTCCAAGATCGAGCCTTGCGAATCCGGAGTGATCCTGCGCAGAGCCACGGTCGTGATCTCCGCGCCCGACGCGATGAGCGCCTTCTCCAGAGAGTCGAGGCTTGTCGCTCCCCCAGTTCCCATGATCAGGCGGGAAGAGAAACTCTCCCCCGAAATCTCAAATGGATCGTCCATCACCCTCCTCCAACCGCGTTGAGGATCTCGACTCGATCTCCGGCTTGCACTCGCACGTCGGCCCACCTGCGTCTCGGTACCACGTCACCGTTATGCGCTATCGCTACCCCATGTCCCCGGTTGCGAGCACCATCGGGGAGCAAGTCTTGAAGCGTGGCCCCCTCCCCCACCTCCTGGCCGGTGCCGTTAACCATCACGATCATTGCAACACCTGTCCGCCGGCCATGGTGTGCTCGAAGCGCCGCGGCGAGAAGCCTTCGATCACTCCGGGGGGAGCGATTCCGGCAGCGAGAGCTGCGACCGCTGCCCCGGTGACCGGAGTCAGCAGGATCCCATTTCGGTAATGACCGGTGGCCATGATCAAGCCATCTAGCGCTGCAGCTCCGATGACCGGCGCGTTATCAGGCGTGGCAGGGCGCAGACCTGCGACCGTTTCCGTGAGCTCCAGCTCGGTGACCCCGGGGACGAGCTCGTAGGCGTCACGCAGCAATCCGAAGACGCCGCCGGCAGTCACTGTCTGGTCGAAGCCTTGCTCTTCGGAGGTCGCCCCGATAACGACCCGACCATCGCTCCGAACTACGAGGTAAACGTCGACGCCGCGGATGTTGTGGCCCGAGAGCGGTGCCGCCACGGAAGATTTGCTCTCTCTCTTCCGCAGATGCAGCAGCTGGCCTTTGACCGGACGCAGCGGGGGCCGAACCTCATCGGGGATGCCGCCGATCCCCCCAGACCAAACGCCGGCGGCCAGCACCACTTGATCACACTTGATGGAGCCGCCACCTGTGGCGGTCACGCCGCTCACACGTTCGTTCTTGACATCCACGCTGCTGGCTCGGGCTCGTAAGAACTGAATCCCGCTCCGCAGGCAGGCCTGCTCCAGTGCCGCGATCAGGGCCCGATTGTCGACCTGGTGGTCGCCGGGCACGAGGATCCCTCCTCGCACGTTCGGAGCGAGCGCAGGCTCGACCTCCCGGCATTCAGTGCTCCGGAGACGCTCGACCGGCAAACCAAGCCGTAGCTGGAAGCGATAGAGGTCTTCGAGGGCTGCATTGTCGTCTTTGTCCCGGGCGACGAGAAGGGTCCCGCAGCGGCGGTAGCCCACCGAGCAGCCGCTGACATCCTCGAGCTCGGCCGAAAACTGCTCGTACATCCGGCTCGACTCGAGATTGAGCTGCAACAACGCTTCCTCGCCGTGATGCACTTCGGTAACAGGAGCAAGCATGCCGGCGGCAGCCCACGACGCTCCCCGGCCGACGGCGTCGTCTAGCACGACAACGCGGCCCCCACCCTGCGCGATCTTCCACGCGGAAGCGAGACCGATGGCCCCGCCCCCGATCACGGCAACATCGGCAGTCAAGATCGGAGCAGAGATGGGACCTCCTCACCCCGCATTACCGGGTCGAGTGTTATGGGTCGCAGGCGCCGTCTGCCCGCCTCTCAGCCTGGTTGCCCCAAGCTCCCCGGCTGGACTCACGAAGTATAGAAGGGCCGGTCGCCTCTCAGCCGGGAACCGAAAGTCGACCCAGCTTCGGAAGGATCGAGTCTTCACTCAATTCCAAGCGCTTGGCAAGGTGCACGATCGTGCCCTGTTCAGGCTTCGAGATGAATTGAAGCTCGTCCACCAAGGCGCGCATCAGGTGGAGACCGCGCCCCTGTTCAGCAGTGCCGCTGGCTTCCTGGAACGCGTCTGTCGAGAATCCCACTCCGGCGTCGATCACCCGGATCTCGGCCGCGTCCTCGTTGACCTCGACCTCGACTTCGTACTGCTGGTGTGTGCCTTGGGCGTGCTTGAGCACGTTGGTACACGCCTCGGTCACGGCCAGCTCGATGTCGGCTAGACACGGCTCCTCGACACCAAGCTCGAGCAAGGCAGACTTACAGATATGGCGCACGATGGGAACGCTTAGCTCGTCACGTGGAAGTCGCAAGGTGAACGAGACCCGCATAGGTTTCACCGATCCCTGCTAGCTGTAGACATGACGATCTCCTCGCTTCTTGTTCTGAACGAGTATCAACACGACCACTAGCAGCTCTGCCCGCGTCGCCGCGAGCTGAGAGCCCTATCCGGCCCTTCGTGACCGGACGGAGGCCGGTAGGAGCCACGTGCCACTGTAGGGAGTTTGAATCTCTACAAAGCGGCCTTCGGAGCCCATGGGCCTCACCTCCAAGCGAATCGTCTCCCCCAGTCATTCCCGAACGGGAGGGGACTAAACGGTTCTAAGCCGCAAGGACCTTCCGGAGAGCCTTCAAGGAGACCTCAACGTCCGCCGCCGAGACGTCACGGTGCGTGACGAGGCGCATAGCGGTGTGGGACATCGCAACCGTCAGTACACCCTCGGAGAGCAGCGCAGCCGCGACCTCTGGACCACTCTTGGAGAATGGGGTGAGATCGACGTAGACCATATTGGTCTCGACCGCGGACAGATCGACGGCATCCTCGTGCAATTCGGCCAATCCTTGCGCCAGCCGGCTGGCGTTGATGTGATCCTCGTCCAATCTCTGTGGACCAGTCTCGAGAGCTACTCGGGCGGCAGCAGCAATTACGCCCACCTGCCGCATTCCACCGCCCAGTCGTTTTCTGAGCCGATGAGCCTTGGCGATGTTCTCCTCGGTCGAGCACACCATCGAACCGATGGGGGCTCCCAGCCCCTTTGAGAAACAGAACGTCAGGGTGTCCGCGCACGCCGCCCATTCCTTGGCCGGTATGCCGGTAGCAGCCTGGGCATTGAATAGGCGCGCGCCATCCAGGTGGACCGCGACATCACGTTCGTCGCATACCTTGGCGATAGCTTGGGCTTCCTCCAGCGGAAAGACTCGGCCCCCCGCAGAGTTGTGTGTGTTCTCGATAGCAACGACAGCAGTTTGCGGAGCATGGTCGCTGCCCTCACGTATCGCTGCGCTGACTTGATCGGCAGCGATCGCACCGTTCAGTCCCGGAAGCGGTCTCATCATCAAGCCGAGATGCGCCGCCGCTGAACCTCCCTCGTAGTGAAGGAAGTGTGCGCCGGCTTCACATACGACCTCATCTCCCGGCCGGGCGAGCGCGCCAAGTGACACCTGGTTGCCCATAGAGCCGGTGGGCACGAACAATCCAGCTTCCTTACCCAGCAGGTCGGCCGCGAACTCCTGAAGCGAGTTCACGGTGGGATCGTCGCCGAAGACGTCATCGCCGACCTCTGCCTCGGCCATGGCCCGGCGCATCTCGGGCGTGGGCCGGGTAACGGTATCGGAGCGCAGATCTATCAACCCGGTCATGGCGTCAGGATAATGCTCCTGCAAAAACCCCAGCCGCGTTTTGCTCTGTCCTCATAGATAGGGGGATACGAGCTCTTCTCGAACTTCTCCGTTGGCTTCGAAAACCAGGAACCTATCGAGCTGATCCATGAACCAGCGGTCGTGCGTCACCACCACGACCGTGCCCTCATAGCGATCGAGCGCTTCCTCGAGGGCCTCGGCCGAATCGATATCCAGGTTGTCGGTCGGCTCATCTAGCAGCAACATCGTGGGGCTCTGGAGCTCCATCAGCAATATCTGAAAGCGAGCCTGCTGTCCTCCGGAGAGGAGCGTGAAGAGGCTCATAGCCTCGGGTTGCAATTCGTAGCGTTTGAGCCTGGACATGGCGGTGTTGAGGTCGAACCCCATGCCGGTTATAACCTCGCGCAACGTCTTTTCGGCGAGCTCGGGCCGTTCGTGGGTTTGATGGAAAAGGCTGGGCTCCACTCGCGCCCCAAGTTTCCAGTCGCCCTCGTGAAGGATGTCCTCACCTGAGAGCAACCGCAGGAAATGGCTCTTGCCGCTCCCGTTCGGCCCGACGACACCTATCCGTTCGCCGAACCAGATCTCGGCACTGAACGGAGCCACCAGTCCTGGAAAGCAAAGCTCTTCGGTGCGCAGCACGATCCTTCCCGTCCGGCCCCCGCGCAGATCCATCTGAACGTTCTGCTCCGCAGGGCGTTCGCGCACGACACTCGTTTCCTCGAAGCGACGAAGCTTCGTCTCGGCGGCCTTGGCTCGTTTGGCGTTGGCATCATTGATAGCCGCCCGGCGCTTTAGCTCCTTCATGGACGCATAGAGCCGGGCCCTCTCCTGCTGGAAACGGCGCCTCTCTTCCGCTATGCGATCGACACGCCGGCCGCGCGCGGCTACGTAGCTGTCGAACGACTCTTCGTGAACCCAGGCGCCGTGTCCCTCGAGAGTGACGACTCGGGTCGATGTCCTCGCAAGCAGGGTCCGGTCGTGACTCACATACAGGATCGTTTTGCGAGATCCATTCATCAGCTCCTCGAGCCATCGCTTGGCGGGGATGTCGAGGAAGTTGTCGGGCTCGTCAAGCAGCAGGATGTCGAACTCGGAGCGGAACAAGACCTCGAGAGCCAGTCGTTTCTGCTCGCCCCCCGACAGCGTGCGCACCGGCCGGTCGGCGACCTCCTCGAATCGTTCCCCCAGGGACGCGATCGTGCACGTATCCCACAACACCTCGGCTTCGTATCCACCGGCTTCTCCCCATCCGCTGAGCGCCGTCGCGTAACGCAACTGGGCCTGTTGCTCTTTCGAGTCCCTGGCCCGTTGTTCCCACCGCGTGACTTCTCCCGCGGCCGCTTGGATCGGCGGCGGCGCGTAACCGATGAGGAAGCTCCGGATGGTTGCGGCTTCGGGGGCCGCAGCGACGAACTGCTGCATCAGCCCGAGGCTTCCGTCGATGGGGATGTGACCACCCTGACGGGGAAGCCGGCCTGCGATCAGCTTTAGCAGCGTGGTCTTTCCAGCGCCGTTCGCGCCCACCAGCGAGACATGCTGGGCGTCGCCGACCTTGAAGGAGACACCATCGAACAGCACCCGGCCGGTGCCGGGCAGCGCGTACCGAACGTCCGCTACATCGATGATCCCCAAATCAGCCGAAGAAGACTTCCGCGGTCTCGTACAGCTCGGGATCCAGAGTCTTGAGCGTGCCGACCGCTTCGCTGAGTGGGATCCGGACGATGTCCATCCCTTGTAGGGCAACCATCTTTCCGTAATCGCCATCTTCGGCGGCGTCGATCGCGGCGATCCCGAAGCGCGTCGCCAGCACGCGATCGAACGCACTGGGCGTGCCGCCGCGCTGGATGTGTCCAAGGATCGTCGCCCGCGACTCGAACCCCGTTCGTTTCTCGATCTCTTCCGCGAGAGCCACACCTATCCCGCCGAGGCGCACGTGCCCGTACGCGTCAAGGCTCTCGGCCTGGAGGGTTTCGAGGCCCTCTTGGGGGCGGGCCCCCTCGGCCACCACCACTATCGAGAAATAGCGGCTCTGGCGATGGCGATGACGCAAGTGCTCGCACACGACCTCGACATCGAACGGGCGCTCCGGCACGAGGATTGCGTGAGCGCCTCCCGCGATGCCCGAATAGGTGGCGATCCATCCCGCATGCCGGCCCATGACCTCGAGCACCATGACGCGATGGTGTGACTCGGCGGTCGTGTGCAAGCGGTCGATCGCATCGGTGCATATCTGTGCCGCGGTGTTGAACCCGAAGGTGAAGTCGGTACCGCTCAGATCGTTGTCGATCGTCTTCGGTATTCCAACCACGTGCACGTCTTCGCCGGTCAACTTGTCGGCAACGCCCAGCGTGTCCTCACCGCCGACGGCGATGAGGCAGTCGATCCGTTCTGAAGTCAAGCTGTCCTTGACGCGCTCCAACCCGCCTTCTTCGGTGAAAGGGTTGGTGCGGGACGAGCCGAGGATCGTGCCCCCGCGCGGAAGGATGCCCGAGGTGTTATCGGGAGTCAGGTGGGTGTGCCGGTTCTCGAGCACACCCCGCCAGCCGTCCCTGAAGCCGACTACGGCATGGCCATAGTGATTGACGCCCTTGCGCACCACTGCCCGGATGACCGCATTGAGACCGGGGCAGTCGCCTCCGCCGGTCAGGATTCCGATACGACCCATAGCACCTCCCGTTTCTGTGTGGCCATAGTCACCTTCGCGCCCACGTGGCTCTTCCGTCAGAATTATCAGTCGCCTGTGCGGGAGACCTCAATGCCCCAGCTTGTCTTGTCGATAGACGCCGGCACCACCGGCATAGCCGTCCTGATCGTGGACGAGGCAGCCGTCGTGCGATCGCGCGTTTACGGCGAGCTGACGCAGCACTACCCCCGCCCCGGCTGGGTGGAGCACAACCCTGTCGAGATCTGGAGCCTCACACACCGGTTGATGGGCCAAGCGCTGAGCGAGTCGGGGGCTTCGGCGCAGGACATCGCCGCCATCGGGATCACGAACCAGCGCGAGACCGTCGTGTTGTGGGACCGGCGCACAGGAGATCCCGTCGCACCTGCGATGGTGTGGCAAGACAGGCGCACTGCTCCGATCTGCGAGCGGCTGATCGCCGACGGCTTGGAAGATGAAGTGCGGTCGCGAACCGGATTGCTGCTCGATCCCTACTTCTCGGGCACGAAGCTGCTGTGGTATCTAGAGAACGTCGAGGGGGCGAGGGCGCGCGCGGAGGCAGGAGAGCTGGCCTTCGGCACCGTCGACAGCTGGCTGGTATGGAACCTCACCGGGGGCCGGGTCCACGCCACCGAACCTTCAAATGCTTCCCGCACGCTTCTGTACTCACTGCGGGACCGGGGGTGGGATCCATTCATGCTCGAACGCTTGACTATCCCCCCGAACGTCCTTCCGAAGATCCACCCGAGCAGTGGACGCCTGGCCACGTGCGACTTGCTCGGCGCGCCGGTTCCCGTCTCCGGCGTTGCCGGCGACCAGCAAGCCGCCCTCTTCGGACAGGCCTGCTTCGACGACGGGATGGTCAAGAACACCTATGGAACCGGCTCCTTCGTGCTCATGAACACCGGCTCGAGGATCACGTACTCGCAGCATCGCTTGCTGTCGAGCGCGGGGTGGGATGTGGGATCCGGCCCTAGCTTCGTGCTAGAGGGCAGCATCTTCGTGACCGGTGGCGCGATCCAGTGGCTGCGCGATGGGCTAGGCGTGATCGCAGCGGCTGCCGACACCGAGCCCTTGGCCCGGACCGTGCCTGATGCCGGTGGTACCTATCTCGTTCCAGCCTTCGCCGGCCTTGGAGCGCCGCACTGGGACCCCTACGCACGGGGAGCTTTTCTCGGGATAACCGGAGGCACCACGAAAGCCCATCTCGCCCGAGCCGTCGTCGAAGCGATGGCGTTTCAGACCCGGGATGTCATCGAGGCGATGGTCGCCGACTCGGGGATCGGGCTCAGCGAACTGCGGGTCGATGGCGGCGCAAGCGCGATGGATCTTCTGTGCCAGCTACAGGCGGACCAACTCGGCGTCGTGGTGCGCAGACCGACCAACCTGGACACGACCGCTATGGGAGCCGCCTACCTTGCCGGTCTCGCCGAGGGCGTGTGGTCGTCGCTCGACGAGATCCGTTCTCTGTGGACGGTCGAAGCAGAGTTCGAGCCTGCGCGATCGCGCGACGAGGTCGAAGCTTCATTCGCCGGTTGGAAAGAGGCTGTAGCGCGAACGCGCGGGTGGATCGAGCACTGACTGCGTGCGGGCGGCGCGCAGGCTAGCCCGTCAGTTCTTCGGACAGATCCTCATCGCCGTCCTCGCCCTCGGGATGCTCGGGGAGAACGGCAGGCTTGCGGTGGGAGGCGTAGTCGGCGGCACGCTCTTGGCCGGACAGCCCGACTATCGCCTTCATGACGTCGTCGGTGACCGTACGCAGCACATTGCGGTCGCCTTCTTTCCCGAAGTAGGTGGAGAAGTCCAGTGGCTTCCCGAAGCTCACCACGATCGTCACGTGACGCAGATGGGGAAGCTTCGCATGCTTGGGCATGACCTCTTCGGTGCCCACGAGGCCGCACGGTACAACCGGCACCTTGGCCGCGAGCGCAAGGCGCGCAACTCCGGTCCGTCCCCGATACAACTTTCCATCGGGCGAGCGCGTGCCTTCTGGATAGATACCCAAGAGGTTGCCCGCTCTCAACTCATCGACGCCTGCACTGAGCGCCTCACGCGCCTGGCTCTTGTCGTCACGCTCGATGGGGATCTGGCCAACCATGCGGAAGAACCACGCAGTCTTCCAACTGTTGAAGTAGTCGGCCTTGGCAAGGTAGGTAACCTTTCGGCGTTTGATCATCAGGGGGATAAAGAAGGAGTCGAGGAACGAGAGATGGTTGGCCGCAATGATGGCGGCTCCCTTCTTCGGAACGTTCTCGAGGCCCTCGACCCGAAGGTCATACGTGGCCAGAAGGAGAGGCTTCAGGATTCCCTTGAAGATCCAGTACAAGTGGTTCCTTCCGGTAGCCGGAATGGCTCATCATGCTGGAGAATCACCCCGAGTCAAGCGGCGAGACAAGTCTCCAGCGGCAGCGCAGGAGCTCGCTGCATCTTCTCACCGCAACTACGCCGGCGCCCAGGAGGATCGTTGCAAGAAGTCGAGGTCATGCAAGGCGCCGAGGCTTTCGCCTTGGGGGATGGCCCCGTTGGCGCCCTTCTGGTCCACGGCTTCACCGGCAGCCCCCAAGGGCTTCGGGAGCTGGGCGAGTACCTGGCCGGGCGGGGCATAGCCGTCGCGGCGCCACGCCTGCCGGGGCATGGGACGAGCTGGCAGGACCTCAACCTTCGGACGCCCGCGGAATGGATCGGCGCAGTCGACGAGAGCTTCACCGCGATGGCCTCCACCCGCCCGCAGGTGTTCCTGGTCGGACTGTCCTTCGGAGCGGCGCTTGCGCTGGATCTGGCGGCTCGCCACCCCGAGCGCGTCGCCGGTGTCGTCACCATCGCGGGGATGGTCGAGACTCGCGACCCGCGCCGGTTCGCCGCGTGGTTGATCCGTTTGATCACAGAGTCCTTGGCGGGTGCAGGCAACGACATCGCCGACCCGGGGGCCGAGGAGATCTCGTACGACCGGTTGCCAACTACCGCTACGCACCGGATGCTTCGGTTCCTGAAGAGGGCCAAGGCGTTCCTACCCGCGGTGCGCTGTCCGATCCTCATCCTTCACAGTCATAACGACCACACCGTCGGGCCCTATAACGCCCATACGATCCACGACAATGTTTCGTCGGCACAGAAGGAACTGGTGTGGCTCGACCGGGGTTATCACGTGCTCACCCTCGACGTCGATCGAGACGAGGTTTTCAGACGCACTTATGACTTCATAGCTGCGCTATCTAACCGGGAGGAGAACCCGTGACGGCATCCGAGAAGATCACGTTGGAAGGCAACATCCTCGATTCGATGACGCTCCCGAAGGTTCTGGACGAGATCACTCAGCTCGGTGCCACCTTCCGGATCATCGAGCTGCAGGTGGGGGCCAAGAGCGATGACGCCTCCGTAGCGCGCATCGAGGTCAGCGCTGCGTCCGAGGACGAGCTCATTGCCGTGATCGAACGGCTCGGCCAGCACGGCGCCAACGCCGACACGGTCGAGGACGCGGACCTCGAGAAGGCAGACAGGGACGGCGCGCTCCCCCCGGGCTTCTATTCGACGACGAATCTAGAGACTGAGGTCCGGATAGATGGCAAGTGGGTGCGGGTCGAACGCCCCGAGATGGATTGTGCGCTGGTCGTGGATGGGGGCCGGGTCAGAACGATCCCCATGGCCGACGTGCAGAAAGGCATGTCGATCGTGATGGGTGGTTTCGGCATTCGCGTGATTCCGCTCGAGCAACCCGGAGGAGACGAACGCCGGAGTTTCGAATTCATGTCGTCCGATGTCTCCAGCGAAAAGCCCAAGGCGCTGCTGGTCGAACAGGTCGCCGACAGGATGCGCGAGGTCAAGGAACGCGGCGAGCGGATCCTCTGGGTGGCAGGACCTGCATGCGTCCACACCGGCTCGGGGCCGGACATGTGCGCCTTGATCAGAGCTGGGTACGTCCACGCGTTGTTCGCAGGCAACGGGGTCGCCGCCCACGACATCGAATCGAACATCTACGGGACCTCGTTGGGGGTCTACCTGGCACAGGGCGTGCCCGCCGAGCACGGTCACGAGCACCACATCCGCGCGATCAACGAGCTTCGACGACATGGCTCCTTCAAAGCTGCGATCGACGCAGGCATCTTCTCCGACGGGATCGTCTACCACCTCGTGAAGCACGGTTGCGAGTATCTGTTCGGTGGCAGCGTTCGGGATGATGGCCCCCTGCCGGAGGTCGTGAGTGACATGACCGAAGTGCAGCGCCGCCTGCGGGAGATCATCTGGGGCAAGGACGGAAAGCCGATCGGGTTCTGCATCGTTGTGGGAACGATGCTTCACGGGATCGCCACGGGAAACTGCTTGCCCGCATCGGTGCCGTTGGTCTGCGTGGACATCAATCAGGCCACGGTGACGAAATTGATGGACCGGGGGTCGTGGCAATCGATGGGCATCATCACCGATGTCGGATTGTTCATCCGCGAACTTGCCGAACTGCTTGCGCCCGACGAGGTACAGCGGCCGAGCAAGGACGAAAGAGTGAGGCTGGCGGCGTCACGTACGCGCGGCTAGCGCGTAGGTCGGTGCTGTTTCGGTAGCGCGTGCTTGCCGCGTGAGTTCCAACGCGGCACCGGAGTGTGCCCGTCGGGCTGTACGACTGTGATCTTGGCGTCCGCCACGAGATTGTTGTCGTACGGTGGCGCGGGGCCGGTCACGGGCTCGTGAACCAGCGAATTCTGACGGCCATCCTTCCGGCGAGAGGCTTCCTCTTCCGAGGGTCCGTCGGCCACGCTCCTACAGCCCCAGGCGCTCGGTGAGAACCTCTTTCAGGTTGGGTGTCGAGACCTCTTCGAGCTCGTAGGACGCGCGCACCACCGGCTTGTGGATGTCGCACACCTTCCGCAGGTCGATCGGCGTTGCGATGAGCACCACGTCGGCGTCAGAGGCGTTGATCGTGTCTGCCAGATCCTGTCTCTGCTGGTCGGAATACCCCATCGCAGGCAGGAGGTGGCCGATGTGCGGATACTTCTCGTAGACCTGCTTGATGGTCCCGGCAGCCCACTGCCGCGGGTCGACCATCGACGCGGCTCCCGCACGGCGCGCTGCCACCACGCCGGCGCCGTAGGTCATCTCGCCATGGGTCAACGTCGGGCCGTCTTCGACGACCAGGACCTTCTTGCCTTTGATGTCCGGTCCATCGTCGAGCGAGATCGGACTGTGCGCCTCGATGATGATGGCCTTCGGGTTGAGAGCTTCGATCGTCGAACGCAGCTTTTCGACATCTCCGATCTTGGCTGAGTCGACCTTGTTGATGATCACGACATCGGCCATCCGCAGGTTCGCCTCACCCGGGTGGTACGTCGTCTCATGACCAACGCGAAGGGCATCGGCCACGGTGATGTGGACATCGGGCTTGTAGAAAGGAAGGTCGTTGTTGCCGCCGTCCCACAGGACGATGTCGGCTTCCTTCTGAGCCCTGCTGATGATCTCGCCGTAATCGATTCCCGCGTAGACGATCGAGCCCGCCGCGAGATGCGGCTCGTACTCTTCCCGCTCTTCGATGGTGCAGTCGGCGTCGATGAGGTCTTGGGAGGTCTCGAAACGCTGTGCGATCTGTTTGGTCATGTCCCCGTAGGGCATCGGATGGCGCACCACCGCGATCTTCTTGCCGGCAGCCTTCAAGATCCGGCTGACCGCGCGCGTGGTCTGCGACTTCCCCGACCCCGTTCGCACCGCGCACACCGCAACCACCGGAACCTCGGCCTGGATCATCGTGGAGCGGGGGCCGAGAAGCACGTAATCCGCCCCCGCCGCCAGGGCCCGTGAGCCGATGTGCATCACGGTCTCGTGTGACACGTCCGAATAGGAAAAGACGACCTCGTCGACATCGAGATCGCGCACCAGAGACTCCAGCTCCTCCTCGGGGTGGATCGGGATGCCATGGGGGTAGCGGGAACCCGCGAGCTCGCTGGGATAGCGGCGATCGTCGATGCCTGGGATCTGGGTTGCGGTGAAGCCGACCACTTCATAATTTGGGTCGTCCCGGTAATGGACATTGAAGTTATGGAAGTCGCGGCCGGCGGCCCCCACGATCAAGACCTTGCGTCTTTTGTCCTGTGAGCTGGTCATCGAGGCGGCAGCTTACAGCCCTGACCCGCCTGGGCCTGCTGGCTCTAGTCTTGGCTCATGCAGCAGGCAGCTCGAAAGCTCACCAAACGAGGCTCCAGACGGCGACAGCAGATCATCGCGGTAGCGCTTCGTCTGTTCGCCGAACAGGGATACCACGGCACCACCGTGGGCGATGTCTGTGACACATTGGGTGTGGGCAAAGGTGTCTTTTATTGGTATTTCGAATCCAAGGAAGCATTGTTCGCCGAGCTGCTGCAGGACTCGCTGTTGAAACTCAGGCGGGCGCAGAGCTCGGCCATCGGTAAAGCAGCAGATCCGGTGATCAGGATCGAACAAGGTATCCGTGCCTCCATCGAGTTCTTCCGTGAAAGCCCCGGTCTGCTCGAGGTCATCCGGATCGCGCAGCGCTATGACGAGTTCTCGGGACTCGTGAACCGAGGAGAAGAGATCGTGGTAGCGGACACCGCGATCCACATCAAGGAGGGCATGGCCGCCGGAAAGCTGCGCCACGGGGATCCAGAGTTGATGGCACACGCGATCACCGGAGCCATCTTTCATTTCGTGGAGACGTATTTCGGAACCGCCGGCGAAGCTGCGGACCAACGGCCGCAGCTCGCAGATGAAGCTGTCGCCTTCTGTTTGCGCGGGGTGCTCGCCAGGTAGCTAGTCGTTCGGATCGTCCAGATCCGTAGCGGCGCCGTCGAGTCGGTGGAGATCACTCAAAGCGAGCCTGCCATCTTCAAGAGAAGCGTGGAGAGAAACGATGCCCCCGTTGGCGACGCCGCGGATGCGGGCCGAAGCTCTGTCGTCGTAACCGAGCGCCTCCGCGCTGATCCAGCGGATGGTCCCTCCGTGGCTGACCACAGCTACCGAGCCCTCAGGATGGTCCTTAACGATGCGCGCCAGCGCAGCAAGGGCACGCTCGCGAACCTCTTGGGGTCCCTCTCCCCCCGGCCGCGTCGTGTGATGCCTGTTGTCGCCCCATAGATCGGGCCATCGCCGAGCGATCTCATCGACGTGCAGCCCTGTCCATTCACCCTGATCTACCTCTCGCAGGTCGGGATCGGCGATCACTCTCAACCCGTGGGGCTCGGCGATCGCGCGTGCCGTCGCCAGAGACCGTCCCAGATCGCTTGAATAGATAGCCGCGATGTCCTCGGCCGCGAGCCTGCGTGCGCTGTCCACCGCCTGCGCCCGGCCCTCGTCGTTGAGGTCGATGTCGGCGTGACCCTGAGCGAGTTTGGCGCGGTTCCACTCCGTGGCTCCATGCCGGATCAGAAAGATGCGGGTGATCAGAGCCTCCAGGTGGTCGGGCGCCTGCACCCTGATGGTCCTGCGACGATCGGGCGGGTTGCGGAGAGGGTCCGCCCAGGCATCACGCTCCCGCGGCCAGCAGTGGCACGACTTTTTCGGCAAAGGTCTCGTAGGTCCCTGCCGTTCCGGCGTCCGGGAATGCGATCACGAGGTGCCGCGCCCCCGCGTCAACGAACGCCTGCAACTGGGCGGCCACGGTGTCCGCAGCACCCACGACGAAATGCTTTGGATCGCGGCCCGCAAGCTTGGCCTGGGCGTCGCTGTCGCTGTTTCCCAAGATCACTTGCCCGCCCCAGGAGAACTCGATCGGGCGGCCACCTGAGTAGTCCAGGACCAATTGCGCGCCGGCGGCGAAGTCCTCCGGGGTTCCCCCCCACCCGTTCCACCCGTCGGCCTCTTTGCCGGCAACCTCCAGCACCTGTTCCGATCGGCCCCCTACCCAGATGCGCGGGGGCGGATGTGAGCGGGGGCTCGTGGGCAATCCCTCGATCGCGGCGAAGTCATCGTGGTGGCTCACCGAAGGCTCATTCAGGTAACGGCTCAGCACTTTCACCGTCGAGACAAGCTGATCGATGCGTTCGTCGCCGCGGTAGTACGGGATGCCGAAAGCCTCGTTCTCCGGTCGACTGGCTTGATCGCCGCTGCCGATACCTACGATCGATCTTCCGGGCGCGATCTCCCCAACCGTAGCGGCCATCTTGGCCAACACCGCGGGATGGCGGAGAGATGACCTCGTCACCAGAGTCCCCACCTGGATGTGTTCGGTGATTGCCGCCAGCCACGCCAAGCAGCTCCAGCATTCGAGGATCGGGCGATCCTTTCGGCCCAGCGGCCATAGATGATCGAACAGCCAGACGGAATCAAATCCTGCGGCTTCTGCTCGCCGCACGCCGTCTAGCATCACCTGCGGCTCGGCCGTGAACTGCGGGAGGCTCACTCCCACCATGAGTTCTTTCATTTCGCATTCACCATCAGATATCTGACCAGGAATTCGGCGACCCCTGCTGTCAGGAGCGCGACATAGTAGAGACCCGTGGCCGATTGGATCGACCTGATCTGGACGCACCGACGGGCCCCCAAGAGCACCGCACCGGTGAAGACGATCAAGACTGCCCACACCAGATAGAAGCCGAGGCCGAACGATCCACCGAAACTGGGAAGTCCAAGAGCAGCTCCGGTGGTGGAGGCGCCCGCCAGCAACCGCACCGCCAGCAACCCGGCCACGCCGGCAGCGACAGTTGCGCCGACCGATAGGTCGGTGAGCCGAGCGAGCGCCCAAGGCTTCAGTCCAGGTTGGTTCAGGTACCAGTGCCCGAGCATCATGCCGTTCGTCACCCCTCCAAGCAGCGCGGCCCCCGCGATCAGCTCCACAGCAGCCAAGAGCTGCGGCCAGCCTGCGATCATGCCCGTTGCCGCGATCAATGCACCCAGCCCCAAGATGGTCGCGACACCGCCGGCAACGACACCGGCGACATCACTGCGCACATACTGAACGAGCAGATAAAGGAACGCTGCGACGGCGAACCCAAGGGCCAACTCGTCGGTGGCAGTCGATGTGGATGCCCCTCGCAGCGCAAGAGCCCCGGCAATGGCCAGAACGAAAGTGATCGACGCTGTGATGCGGAAATGACCACGTCGGATGACGTTCCAGGATTGGCTCCACGCCGCAGCGCCGATCCAGCCGATCCCCCACTCCATGAGGACCAGTGCCAAGACCGAACCGCCACCTGTCATCGCGACCGAGGGGGCCGAGCTGTGATGGGCTCCGTCAAGAAGAAGAGGTCGGCCCGAGTCTGCTCTTGAGCCACTTCGGCATGAACGTAGTGGAGATGTCCAGGATCTCGCGGACCAGCTGAAGGACATCTTCATCGCCGTCCCAGTGCTCGCGCACTATGTGGTCCGGGATGCGATTGATGATCTGATCGAGAGCGAATGCTGCGACCACGATGTCGTCCAGCTGGCCCAAGCCCGGGATGAAGTCCGGGATCAGGTCCACAGGCGACACGATGTACGCGCCGAGCAACACGAGGATCGCTTTGCTGCGCGCCGGTACGCGCGGATCGCGCGTCAGGCGCCAGATCAGTCTCGCCAGGCGGGGCAGCAGGAGCAGATATTCCTTCAGATCAGTCTGCTCGCCCGAAGCCGCATGCGGCAGCCGGTGGAGCTCGCCGCCGGGGTCGTTCATGCGGCCTCCAGGAGATCGAACGCGAGGGCCGCGGCCCCCAGGATGCCGGCGTCGTGCCCGAGCGAAGTCACATCGAGCCGCTTCGGCCGGCGGTGCTGCTCGGTCGTCATCTTGAAGAGCTGGTCGCGCGCCGGTCCGAGGTAAGGCTCGCCGACCTGGACGAGGCCGCCTCCCAGAACGATGACCTGCGGGTCAAAGAGGTTAACGACGTTCGAGAGCCCGATGCCAAGCGAATGACCTGCCCGTTGCAACACCGTGCAAGCTGTCAGGTCATTCTCAGCTGCGGCTTGAGAAACATGCTCGCTGCGCACGGCTGCCGAGGATCCCGCCAGAGT
>JAXDJR010000137.1:0-2527 GCA_034667545.1 Actinomycetota bacterium | reverse complement strand
CATTCTCGGACGCCCTCGGGGGTGGCCGCGACCCGCGATTCGTTGTCTTTGACTTCCTTCGGGATCCCGACCTTCATGGGCGCCTCCAGTGCGATGTCGTGGGGCAGCCTAGCGTGTGGCCGAGGGCCTCGGGCGCCCGTCGGCCAGCAGGAGCGCCATGGCCGTCTTCGCGTCCCGGATCTTGCCGTTCCGCGCGGAGGAGATCATGTCGGGCAACGGGCGGCGGAGGATCTCGATGCCCTCCTCGGGATCACCCTCGGGTACTCCCGCCGTTTCGCACCAGAACACATGGACATACTCGTCGGTGAAGCCGGCGCTGGCGTAGTACCCGGCGAGGAATTCGATCGCCGTCAGCCGGAAACCCGTCTCTTCGAACAGCTCGCGGGTGGCGCAGGCGATGGCGTCCTCTCCTTCTATGTCGAGGAGCCCCGCAGGGATCTCCGTGATGACCTGTCGGATCGCCGGGCGGAACTGCCGGACGAGCACGACGTCGCCACCCGGTGTGATCGGCAACACAGCCGCGGCGCCGAGCTTATGGACGATCTCGTGAGGTTCCTGCCCCGGCCAGTCTTCGATGTCGACGGTGAGGAATCGGCCGTGGAAGCCCGACCGCGAGGCGCGCGGCTCCATCTAGGAGACGGCGACGGGTTGTGCCGATCTGGAGCGGCGGAGCGCGATGGCCGCAGCGACGAAGTCGCGGAAGAGCGGGTGCGGATCTGTGGGGCGCGATCGCAGCTCCGGGTGGAACTGACCGGCGACGAAGAACGGGTGATCGGGAAGTTCGATGATTTCGGCCAGCCGGCCCTTCTGCGAGGAGCCCGACACGATCAGGCCACAGGACGTGAGGGTTTCGTGATACGCGGGGTTGACCTCGAACCGATGGCGATGCCGCTCATACACCACGTCTTCCCCATAGGCTTTCGCCGCAAGTGTTCCCGGTTCCACGTGACACGCCTGCGCGCCCAACCGCATCGAGGCACCCATATCAGTGACGTTCTTCTGTTCGGGCAGGAGGTCGATAACGGGGTGGGGTGTGGCCGGATCGAACTCTGCAGAGTTGGCGCCCGCCAGGCCACAGACGTTCCTCGCGAACTCCACCACCGCAACCTGCAACCCCAAACATATCCCGAGGAACGGTACTTTGCGCTCCCGCGCGAAATGCACGGCCGCCACTTTGCCCTCGACGCCTCGAACGCCGAACCCGCCGGGGATGAGGATGCCGTCGGCGGATCCGAGCGCGTCCTCGGTGGCCTGGCCGCCGAGATCGTCGGAGGTCACCCACTGGATCTCGACGTTCGCGCCGTGGTGGAAGCCACCATGGCGGAGCGCCTCCATCACCGAGAGATACGCATCGCGCAGATCGACGTACTTGCCAACGACCGCCACGCGAACCGGTTCCTGCGCGGCGTGGACGCGATCGACGAGCGCCTCCCACTCGGATAGGTCGGGAGTAGCCTCGATCCCCAGGTGGCGAGCGACCTCATCGTCCAGTCCCTCCTGGTGCAGGATGAGCGGCACCTCATAGATCGAGTCCGCGTCCATGGCACTGATGACGCCGCTCATGGGAACGTCGCAGAGCAACGAGATCTTCTCTTTCAGGTTCCTCCCGATGGGCCGGTCCGTACGGCACACGATCGCGTCGGGCTGCAGACCGAGCGAACGGAGTTCCTTCACCGAGTGCTGCGTCGGCTTCGTCTTGAGCTCGCCGGACGGCCCGATGAACGGCATGAGGCTCACATGCACGAACGCACAGTTCTCGCGCCCGACCTCGTTCCGCAGTTGACGGATGGCTTCCAGGAACGGGAGTGACTCGATGTCCCCGACCGTGCCGCCGATCTCCACGATGACCAGGTCGGCCTGCTCCGCATCCGCGAGCGAGCGCACGCGTTCCTTGATCTCGTCGGTGATATGCGGGATGACCTGCACGGTCTTGCCCAGGTAGTCACCGCGGCGTTCCTTGGCAATCACCGCCGAATACACCGCACCGGTGGTGAAGTTCGACCCACGATGCAGGTCCGAATCCAAGAAGCGCTCGTAATGACCCAGATCGAGATCGGTTTCCGCGCCGTCATCAAGGACGAAGACCTCGCCGTGCTCGAAGGGATTCATGGTGCCCGGATCGACGTTCACATACGGATCGAGTTTCTGGAGGACGACCTTGAGGCCGCGAGATTTGAAGAGTCGTCCGAGCGAGGCGGCTGTGATCCCCTTGCCCAATCCGGAGGCGACACCACCCGTGACGAAGATGAACTTCGAGTCTTTCACCACGGACTGCGACTCTATCAGAGGCCACCGACACGCCGTCAGCGTTCGACCCGAAACTTCGGCTCACCGAGCCTTTTCGCTCATCGCTCCGGGTGGTCGCACGCCGAGTGCATCGAACCAGCGGAGCGGTGGAACTACGCCGATCACGCGGGACAACGTGATCGTCTCGGCGATGATGTTGAGCCCGACCAAGAAGAGCGCCTCGAACGGAACCCAGGAAGTGCTGCTGCGCACGAACAGTGCCACCCCGATCGTGAAGCCG
>JAXDJR010000136.1:0-4920 GCA_034667545.1 Actinomycetota bacterium | reverse complement strand
CGATTCCGGCGCGGCAGCCTCCCATACGAGGTAGCGACTGGAGATGGCGATCTGAGAGACGGCCCGTCCTACTTCGCGTACCACAACCCCTTGAGGAACCATCTGCATCCGGCTGGGTTCATGGGTGACCGAAGCAGAAATGGTCCGTGCTGCCGGCTGGGGCGATCCGGCCTTGGTCGCCCTACCACGCGGTCCAGTGGCGCGGGTCGCCGGTGGATTTGCGCTTCCAACACACGCTCCCATGAGAGCGAGCGCCGCCAGGATCAGGCACACCACTCGTGTAGAAGCTCGAATGTCCCTGATCCTGGCCCGGAGTGTCAATGAATCTATCCCCCGGCGAAGGGCGGCATCAGGGTGACCTCGGCCCCCTCGTGGACCTCATGGTCCATGTCGCTTTGGAGCCCGTCGATCAAGACCGCGAACACGAGCCGGCGCGGCGCGCCGAGCGCATCCGCCACATCGGACACGCGGCTCCCAGATGGCAAGTCCAGCTCGGTCCGGCTCCCGCGGCCGGGCAGGTATTCGCGCATGGCACCGAATGCAGCAACCGTGACCTTCACAGGCCCATCTTGCCCCGGCCCGCCAGTGGTCGATGCCTCACTGCTCGATATCGGATCGGACGAAGCCGGGTCCCGCTCCTCTACTTCTCCATATCAGAGCGAGCGGGGACCGGGCCCTGTCCTCTACTTCTCATATTGGAGTCAGCGGGCCTCAGCCCGGCTCCTCTACTTCTCGATATTGACTCCGACGAGGCTGCCGTACTCGGTCCACGAGCCGTCGTAATTCCTGACCTTCTCGAACCCGAGCAGCTCTTTCAGCACGAACCAGGAATGCGAGGAACGCTCGCCGATGCGGCAATAGGTGACAACGTCCTGATCGGACTTGATCCCCTCGGCCTCGTAAAGCTTGCGCAGCTCGTCGGTGGTTTTGAAGGTGCCATCCTCATTGACAGTCTTGGACCACGTGATATTCGAAGCTCCGGGGATGTGGCCGGGCACCTGGGCCTGCTCCTGGGGAAGGTGCGGCGGCGCCAACAGTTCACCACGGAACTCCTCGGGTGAGCGAACGTCTACCCACGCTGCGTCGCCGGACACGCGCTGAAGCACCTCGTCGCGGAAGATGCGCAACTCCGGATGCTCCGGACCGACCTGGTAGGTCGCCCCAGACCGTGAAGGCTGCTCCTGATCGAGCGTCCTGCTCTCCAACTCCCACTTCTTGCGGCCGCCGTTTAGGAGCTTGACGTTCTCGATCCCGCGGTACTTGAACAACCAATACGCATACGAGGCGAACCAATTGTTGTTGCCGCTGTACAGGATGATCGTCTGGTCGTTGGAGATCCCCTTGCCACCGAGCAACTTCCCAAGCTGCTCGGACGAAACGAACTCACGGCGAGGCGAGTCGTGCAGCTCGGTCTCCCAGTTGACCGCGATCGCGTTCGGGATGTGACCCTTCTCGTACGCGCTCGTGTCCTCGTCAACCTCGACCACCGCGAGATCCTGGTCGTTCAGATGCTCCTCGAGCCACGCGGTATCCACCAGCGCGTCGGCGTTGGCGTAATCAGCCATCTGTTTCTCCTTTCGTTTGTCTAAGTGCTTCTCTTATCCGCATCATTTGGTGATTGGCGTCTGCCAACAGCCGTTCGAGGATCCGGAGCTCCACCTCGAGATCATCGAGCGCCTCGCCGGGGCGCTGCTCGAGAGGAACGTCCAGACCGGCCTCAGACAGAGCGCTGACCTGGCCCTCCCAGGTGAAATAGACCTTCGCCGGCCGACCCTTCTGCCCGCGCTGCGTCTCGGTGGCAAGGAAACCGGCCTCCACCATCAGGGCCAGGTGGGCCCGGGCCACGTTGGGATGGATCTCGAAGTGGTCGGCGATCTCCTTGACGGTCTTGGGACCGGTAGTGAGAAGCCATGACAGGATCGCGGCACGGGTAGGGAGGGAAAGGACCTTGGCTGTGCGGGTGGCGGTGTCGTCTCCGAGCTCCATCCTCGACTTGATAACAGCTTTTTACACTTTAAGCAAGTGAGAATAGTGACAATATGCCGGACCACGACCCTGTGACGGACAATTGCCCGCTATGAAAGAGCCCCAAACTCGCCTCGCTCGGCGGATCCGGTGGTACGCCGAGGCGAACCGCGAGGCCCCTACTCACGCCCTCCTCCTGGCTCACACCGCGGACGACATCGTGGCGGGAGGCCCGGCGTGGGAGGTGCTTCGGGGTCGCGAGGATGACCCCCGGGGCAGTGCCCTTGCGCTTCGGTTCATGGGGGCCGTCCACCGCTTGGTTCTGCGCGGTGAGGCCCCGGAACTGGCACCGTTCTATCGCTCGGTGGGGGGTAGCGAGGGACCCGAGGGCGCGTGGGAACCGTTCCGCCACGTTCTCGAATCGCACGTCGATGCGCTGCGGGAGGGAGTAACCCGGCCGGTCCAAACCAACGAGGTGGGACGCGCCGGCGCATTGGTCGGCGGTTTCCTTTCGGTGGCCGAGCGCTTCGGGCTGCCGCTTCGGGTGCTCGAGCTTGGCGCGAGCGCGGGGCTGAACCTGCGGTGGGACCACTTCCACTACGAGGCCCGCGGCGAGCGCTGGGGGCCGGCGGACTCGCCGGTGCGGCTTTGCGACTTCGATACGCCGCCGATCCCGCCCTTCGCCGTCGAAGCGACAGTGGCGGAACGGCGCGGCTGCGACAAGAACCCGTTGGACCCAACCTCGGACGAGGATCGCGTCACACTGCTCTCGTTCGTCTGGTGCGATCAAGCGTGGCGCGTGCGCAGGTTGCGGGCTGCTTTCGAAGTCGCCGCACAGGTCCCCTCGGCTGTGGACCGCGCTAACGCGCCTGAGTGGCTCGAGCTGCACCTCGACAAGGATTCCAACGGCGTGGCAACCGTGGTGTTCCATTCGATCTTCATGCAGTACATGACCGAAGCAGACAGAACGAAGACCTTCGGACTGTTGGAGAACTCAGGGGCCGAGGCCACCTCGGCCACTCCCCTAGCCTGGCTCCGTATGGAGCCTGCAGGAGATCACGCCGACGTCCACCTCACGATGTGGCCGGACGGTGAGGAGCAATTGCTAGCCCATTCCGGCTACCACGGCGCGCAGGTCCGCTGGATCGGCTAGGTCTTGCCGCCTTCTTCCAAGCCCTCCAGCAGGGTGTTCCAGCCGAGCAGCGCGCATTTGATACGCACCGGGTATTTCACGACACCTTTGAGAGCCACGAGGTCGCCGAGCATGTCGGCGTCGCCTTCTTCTTCGCCGGCCATCATGCGTTTGATGGATTGAGCGACCGAGGCAGCCTCTTTCGCGTCGAGCCCCTTGATCTTCTCGGTCATCATCGAGGCGCTGGCTTGCGAGATCGAACAACCTTTGCCTTCGAAAGCGATGCCGTCGATGGTGTCTCCGTCGAAGTGCAAGAACAATTCGATCTCGTCACCGCACAACGGATTGTTGCGTTCGAGCGCCACGTCGTGGGGGTCCAGGGGACCTTTGTTCCGGGGAGCCCGGTAGTGGTCCAGGATCACCTCTTTGTAGAGATCTTCGAGGCTCACGCGAACCAGCCTTTCGCTTTGGCGAGGGCGTCGATAAGCGCATCGACGTCACGTTCGTCGTTGTAGATGTAGAGGGAGGCGCGCGCCGTTGCCGGCACGCCGAGACGCCGCATCAACGGTTGGGCGCAGTGATGTCCCGCCCGGATGCAGACACCCTCCTGATCGACGATCGTGGCCATGTCGTGGGGATGCACGCCTTCTACGTTGAAGGCGACCGCGCCCCCGCGCTGAGTCATGTCCTTGGGCCCGTACACGGTGGCACCGGCCTCGTGGAGCCTGTCGATGGTGTAGCTCGCCAAAGCCATCTCGTGCTCGCGGATCGCATCCATACCGAGAGCCTCGACATAGTCGATCGCCGCGGCCATGCCGATGACATCGGCCGAGTTCATCGTTCCCGCCTCGAACTTGTAAGGGATCTCGGCCCACGTGGCGTGGTCGGCCCACACTTCGCGGATCATCTCGCCGCCTCCGTGGAACGGAGGCATCTCTTCGAGCAGGTCGGGACGCCCGTACAGGACGCCGGCCCCCGTTGGTCCGCACATCTTGTGGGCGGAGAAAGCCACGAAGTCGGCGTCGAGCTCGTTCACATCGAAGCCAAGATGCGGAGCCGCCTGGGCGGCATCCACGAGCACCCGAGCCCCCGCGCTGTGAGCTGCATCTGCAATCGTGCGCACCGGGTTGATGGTTCCGAGCACGTTGGACATCAACGACAGCGCAACCAGCTTGGTCCTGTCGGTGATGAATCCCTCCAGCAAGTCGATCCGCAAGAGACCCTCGTCGTCGATCGGGAGGTGACGCAGAACCGCTCCACTCTCGTCCGCCAGCAGCTGCCAGGGGATGAGGTTGGAGTGGTGCTCCATCTCGGTAACAAGGATCTCGTCGCCTTCATGGATGTTTTCCCTGGCCCATGTGAAGCGCACGAGGTTTATCGACTCGGTAGTGCCCCGCGTAAAGACGATCGAGCGAG
Organism: Actinomycetota bacterium; assembly: GCA_034667545.1. Taxonomy (GTDB): domain Bacteria; phylum Actinomycetota; class CADDZG01; order CADDZG01; family WHSQ01; genus DATAPE01. The sequence continues at coordinate 407 of JAXDJR010000136.1, read as the reverse complement.
AGTCGCGCGCTCCGATGAATCGGGCAGAGGTGTCGCGGGCTGCTTCGAATGCGGCGGTCGCCTTCTCGCCGAGCTCATAGATGCCGCGGTGCACATTCGCGTTCTCGGTTTCGTAGAACCGGATCATGCGGTCGATCACGAAGCGAGGTTTCTGGGAGGTTGCGGCAGAATCCAAGTACACGAGACGCTTGCCGTGGGCGAGGGTCTCGAAGATCGGAAAGTCCTTGCGGATCGCCTCTGCGTCTAACATCGCTCTTCTTTCTGTTGCATCGACTTCCTCCGCACGCTCAAGCCGTCGCCGCCCGTGGGTCTTCGACGTCTGCCAATTCTTCGTCGGAAAGACCTATCGCTTTACCCATCTGAGCGTACCCTTCGGCCTCCAGACGCTCGGCCAGCTCGAAGCCGCC
>JAXDJR010000135.1:0-6856 GCA_034667545.1 Actinomycetota bacterium | reverse complement strand
CTCTCAACTGGCAGAGGTTCTAGGCGACGTTGCTCTCCGCATCGATCAAGTCGGCTCCGCGGCAGTTCCGGGCCTTGCCGCCAAACCGGTGATCGACATACAGGTAAGCGTTGCCGATGTCACCGATTAGGTAGCCCGATATCCCTCCTGTGTCATCGGCCACCACAGCCAGGGCGAACCCATCGGCGTACGCATGGACCGTGCCGACGTCCACTAGCTATCCCCTTCCCTGGTGGATCCATTAGGCGACAGAACAAGGTCTGATACAAGCAGGGCGAGTTGTTCTGGGACGCGCAGAATCGCGTTCCGCGCTGGGAAGAAAACGGAGAGATTTCGGAGAGATGATCCTTGGGAGCCTCCCAGCAGATAAACCAGGGTGTTGAGCGACCGGGTACGTCCACAATAATCAGACCGTGAGCAACAGCGAATAGACGAACGAGCGGGCCATCGACCGGTGGTCGCAGGTGCCCAAGAGCGCCATGGCCGCAATGGATCCCGACGGATATTTCGGCAGACGGCACCTTGTCAACCCCGTGATCTTTCGGATGCTCGGTGACGTGAGTGGGACCGGATCCTGGACGCAAGCTGTGGACAGGGACCTAAGCCGTCCTACTCGCCCAGCGCGGGCCCATGTCGTCGGAGTCGAACCGGCGGGTTCCTTGCTCGAGTACTGCGTCAGTCAAGAAAACGGAACATCCGCTCGGCATCGAATACATCAAAGCGGATCTGGCCTTGCTTCCTGATCTGGGCCAACCGTTCGATGCGGTTGTCGCCAGTATGGTCTTCTGCTCGATACCGGACTGGCGGACTGAGCTGGCCAACTGTGTTCGCGTCTTGCCACCTGGCGGCCTGCTCGTCTTCTCCGTCAACCATCCGAGCTTCGAGCCCTTGAGGGAGACCCGAAAGGACGAAGGCTGTCTGGAGGTAAGCAAATACCTACACGAGTATGCGATCGAAGGAGGCCATGGCACGGACTGGCACCGTCCTTTGTCGGTGTACCTAAAGGAGACCGTCGGCTGCGGTTGCCGACTCCGGGAGATTGCCGAGCCAGGCCTTGACGCAGCCATCGCTAGTGGGGCCCGCCTGGCATCGAGGCGAACGTTCACCTGCCCAACTACGTGCTGGTGGCGGCGGAATGGAACTGAGCGCCACTCGCGCTGCGTGCTTGGATTCCCGTCATTAAGAGAGGCGGGGCCCAACCAAGACTCCCCGAGTCTCCAAGCGAAACACCAGGACGTTGAGAGATATTGTCCGCGGAGTGGCTGACACGCAATCGGAAATCGTCTTCGGCAACGTCACGTTCGGCTGGCGCGACCCAGTGACCGACGAGGAAATGGTCGAGCTGGTGGACTCACATGGCGGAAGACCGTCGGCGGGTTGGTGGGCTCGAATCCACCCTCACAGTCTCGGCTGGGTCACGGCGCGCCTAAACGATGGCACGCTCGTCGGCTTCGTCAATGTCGCAACGGATGGCGGAGATCACGCCTTCCTGATCGACACAAAGACTCACGGAGCCCATCAGCACAAAGGCATAGGCACGCGTTTGGTACGCCTCGCAGCAACGCATGCGAAGGCAGCGCAATGCGAATGGCTTCACGTGGATTGGGACCCTGGCCTGGCAACGTTCTATCTAGATGCGTGCGGTTTCAGACCAACGGAGGCGGGGCTGATCCATCTTCCGACTCTTGCGACTTCCGACGTCGGAGAAAGTGGTCCACGGGTCTCAGATCCCCCTACTTCTTGAGGAACCGATCCTCTTCGACTTCATTGTTGGGCGTAGAACTCATTCCCTCGAACCACAGAGGCGCGGGCACGTTTCCACTCCTGGTCGCTTGAGCCAAGTCAAGATCAGAGTGGTCGGGCGTGGGCCGGTGCCTATGTCATTCGCGATGGTAGTTGCGTCGAGTCCCACACAGCCATCAGGAAGTTGATGCCAGCCACTGTGGCCAGAATCGCGATGATCGAGTAGCCCACCGATAGCCCGACGGCTAGGAAGATCGGCCCTGCTACCAGGTAGCCGAGGGGAGCAGCGAGATTGGCAATCGTCATGATCGCCTGAAAAACGCGGCCTTGTAGATGCGGCGGGACGCGGGTCGAGAGCATGGTGATGTAGGGGGCGTTGATCGCTGGTATCGCGGCTGATGAAAGCGTGACTCCCGCAATGGTTACCGCGATGTTCATATCCGGGACCAGTAGCCAGAGTGGCAGGGCCGTCCCGAGTGCTGCTATAGCGGCGACGTTCAAGGGTCGCGCCAGTGCGATGATCCGGTAGGCAGCCATGGATCCGAGGATTGCGCCGCCTCCCCAGGCGGCGAACAGCCAGCCCGCCACTCTTGGGTCGTGGTGATAACGGTAAAAGGCAAGCAGCGGGAATGAGACGAACAGGAGGCGAAACACGAAGCCGAAGAGGATGCTCGAAGCAGCCGCACGAGTGATCAGCCGATCAGAAAGAACATATCGAACGCCGTCGAGAAAGCGGTTGGCTTCAGCGGGTTCGGCGGTTGGGAAGCGAGCAGGGACGAAGGCGGCGATCAAGGCGAAGGAGATCACGAACGTGAGCGCATCGATCCACAGTAGCGAGGTCGCGCCGATCATGCCGATCAGAACGCCGGCCGCCGCTGGTCCCGCGAAGTTCGCCAGGTTCGTTACGCCCTCGACAAGGGTGTTTCCTCTGGCGACGAGAACCTCGTCGTCGCCCACCACTTGGGGAATCGCCAAGCGTTGCGCAGCAAAGTACGGGGTCGAGAACACGCCGACGACAAGGACGATCACCAGTAGGGCGGGAAACGTGAGCGCACCCGCCAGGTGGAGCGCAGGAACCAGCGCGATCAAGGGGGCTCGTGCTGCGTCGCACAGAAGCATCGTCCGGCGCGCCCCGATGCGATCCAAGACGATCCCGCTTGGAAGCCCGAGGATCACCAGCGGCAGTAGTTCGGTCGCAAAGACGATCCCCATCCGCGTGGGCGAATGCGTTGTAATGAGAACGAACCAGGGAATCGCAAGGGCAGAGAGCTGCGAACCAAAGGCCGAGATCGTCTCCGCAGCGACGAGCGTCGACAGTGGCGCGCCGGCAGTTAGCGCGGCTCGCCGGGCCATGGGAACGCGTATAACATGACCGCCACCGGAGAGGCCTCAGCGGGCCGGTCCTCGGGATTCCGCCAGTAGCGCTTGAGCAATGTCACAAACTCCTCGGTGAAAGACACCAGCTCGTCCGGCGTAAGGTGCGCCGCTGAGCTGGAGAAGACGCTCGCCTTTTCGATCGCCGGGTCGACGCTGGCCTGCGCGAGATGCCGCGTGATCAACTTCTGGTCTCGGTCGAAACGGATCCATTGGAGATCCGCCGTGACGGCATCTGCTCTAGGTTCGGTTGAGGCTTCGGCCGTAAGTCCGCGCAAATCCAAAGGGACGATCCGCCACCACCGTTCGCGACCTCGGCGCCGCGAGGTCTCCTCCTCGATGACTCCTGCGGCTGCAAGCTGCCGAAGGTGGTAGCTCGTCACACCGGTGCTCTCACTAAAAGCCTTGGCGACCTCGGTCGAATTCGCAGAACCCACGAAAGCCAGGTGGTAGAGGATCCTCTGTCGCAACGGATGAGCCAATGCCTTCAGGCCACGGAGATCGAATTGTCGTTCCGGAAGGCTCACAGTTGCAGATTAACCTCTGCAAAGATTGCTCTGCAAGCTAAGACCTGGCTTGAACCCGCCACAGGCTGGGTCTCGAGGTTCGGCGGGCTGGTCTCGGGCGTCACCCTCATATCCCAATTCTCGCCTACCGATCTTCTCCAGCGTCTTTCGGCCGCCCGGAAAACCTGGCTCACTCGGCCATCGGTCCCGAAGATTCTCCCCCGTTACCGGGTTACTTACGGCTTTGTGGCATTCCGGTCCATCCGTTTGTTCCTCCTGCTCAAGCCATGTCGCAGCCCCCAACACCGCCAAAACCGGAATATCTCCCGAATACCCTTTCTTTCCCAAGCGAGACAAGCGATACTCGTTGGAGCAGCGCAGGGAACTAAAGCCATTGGGGCCTTGTGGGAGAACCTAGGCGGAAGGCTCCGACATGGCAGTTGCAAGGAATGATCACCTTTTAACCCCTGCAGAAGTTGCCGGCCTGTTCCGGGTCGATCCCAAGACCGTGACCCGATGGGCACACGCGGGCAAGCTTTCCACGATCAAGACCCTCGGGGGCCATCGTCGCTACAGTGCCAGCCAGATCCGCAGTCTTTTCGAAGCGAGCGAGTGGGCAGGGATAGTGGACGTCACCGATACGAAGGCAAGAGTCGTGGACATCAGGGATAAGGCTGGTGCAACCAACTAACTCACCCGATCCCGATCGCATGATACTGATCGTTGGATCAGGATGAGGAACGAACTTCTGTCAGCCCTATGCAACAGCCGGGAGATCTTGCTTGGTGCAGCTAAAGTCTCGCGAACTGGCTAAACCCTAACGGCCACGCCGCTCTTCATTTCACTGGGCGCTCCTTAGACTCGGCGAGGATCTGCTGCTCGCTGACGCACACCCTGCTGTTGCGACGACTCTGGCCCCCTGGGCCCAAGAGGAATCAAGACTGAAGTTCGTCCTGGTCCACACAGGGACGTCCTGGAGTTAGCGGTCGATCTGTCGGAGAGAAAGATCAGATTCATCAAATGGAGCAGTCGCTGATGGACTACGTCAGACCCTTGACCGGAAACTCATCCGAAATTCTCTCTGTCATCGAGTCTCCCTGACCCCTCCGTACGCTTCCATCCTCGGGTGTATCTTCGCTTCCTGCATCCCGCGCTTGCGCGCTTCGACGATGGCGATGTGACAACCGTCGCACCCAGAGATGCCGGGCGTAATAATCCGGGGGCGGCCGCGCTCAGGGGGTCCAGAGCGCCGCCACCATCCCGGACCTGATTTCTTATCGACTGATTCGCGACAAGGTTGAGCCCCTGCCTAGAAGGAAGGAGGATCAGGCTCTCGATCCCGCCGGCGCTTGGTGAGCTCATCCAGTTTGCTCGCAGGCTTCGCCACCCTGAATCCGTACCGGGCCTGCGCCCTGGGTGTGAGACCGAGTGTTGCCTCCATGCGATCTAGGTCGGCGTCGATGCGGTCGAGCTCAGTTGCCGCGGGGTTCACCCGCAGTTGCCCCTTGGACCCGGTGGTCATGGAGCGGGCCGTAACCTCCGCCTCGCACAACTCGCGGACCTCGTACCACCAGCACAGGGTGTCCACCATCCGGGAGTCGCAGCCACATCGAGCCACGTGGCACCGGAACTCCATATCCTCTTCCTCCAGTGCTTCCTGCCGAGCTCGCCGGGGCTCTTCGGGCTCGGGGCACCTTATCGAGAATGCCACCATCAGGAGGCTTCGGCTTGCCGCGCTCGGAGGTTCCCCAATCGCTTACGTCGGTCGGGGTCCACCGGGGTGGGATTGGCCATATCGCGAACCTATCGCCAGATGCCCCAAAATGGCCTTGTTTCTAGGCTTTCGCGGAACCCTATGAGCCTGCGCTAATCACTATTGGGCGTGATTCGAGCCTCAACGGGTTCCCATCGTGGGCCCTCTGTAGGCGGGAAAGTGGGGGTTGCAAGCCGGTTTGGGCTCGTTCTGAGAAAAAACGGGGAGGAATGAGGGCGGCGATGTGCGTGGAACCAGGCGTCGTCGATCCCCTTCACGGCGGGGCTTCGATACGCTCCGTCGTTGAGATGATTTGAGCTTTTTGCATGCTTGTATTGCTTTCGTCCCAGTCCGGGCGGAAGATGTAGCTGCAGCCTCGCTCTAGGCGGGGGGCCCGGGCGCCGGGGGTGGTTCAGCCAGCAGCCAGCCCCGGGGCAGGGGGCAATCAACCAGCAGTCTTTTGTGAAGCCGAGGAAACCCGCCGCAGGCTTGCTTAGTACCGCCGGAGGCTATGGTGACCACTCGCAGTCGAAGCCGGGCAAATGAGTCAAAAGAGGGCCAGAAAGTTGCCGATTCCTTGATCGGCTGAGGGTTAGGACTTCCAGGAGGGCTCACAGGTGGATATCGGAGAGGTGTACGCCTTCGCTCAGGGCTTCGCCAGTGCCGTCGTTGCCAACGATGACGACCTGATCGCAAGTTACCTATGCGAGGACCTGGCTGACGATACCAGCGGCCACTTGGCTGGAGTTCAACGGCTGCCCACCTCGTCGCTCGAGGCTGAGGTTCTCTTCGTCCGTCCTCTCGGCGGTGAGTTCGATCCAGCCGCGGCTACCGAGTTGGTCTCGCTCACCTCATTCGTAGGAACCCAAGAAGAGGTTCTGGTGCGAGCCGTGTGGGTTCAGGAACCGCGAATCCTGATCCGCGCGCTACGGATCTTTGACCGCAGCTCAGGGCAGAGCTGACCTCCAGCTGGCGGCCTTTGCATGACAGCAGGGCCGGGCAGAAAGGATACCGAACCCTGCGGTCACGCTTGGTTGCCAGAGCTAACTCGGGGGATGACACCAGCGTCCCTCGTGCGGCGCTTGTGGGCCCTCTCGTGAGCGACCCCTTCTTGGCCCTTGCCTGCTCCGGCAAACGACCACGATCCCCAGTGGCTCTGGCGGTTGAACAGACCAGCGTGCCGACGACAGACCCGACGAAAGAGGGCCGACACGCTGATCCGAACTCATCAGAACGTTAGTGGCCCTGCCAATCCGGTTCCGGCCAAGATGCCCGTGGCCGCGGGCTGCCTGTTCGCTAACAGCGCGGCGTACTGGTAAGTCTGGATGCGGACCTGCAGGTTCCCAGAGAGCACGTGTGGGGTACCAAAACGAAGATTCATCATGCTCCCACCGCTCGATACTCCTTGATGAGCCCGTCCAAGAGGTCCCGCCGTCCGATCGCGGACGTGAGGCGGTACTTGCATACGGGAATGAATTCG
>JAXDJR010000134.1:0-13127 GCA_034667545.1 Actinomycetota bacterium | reverse complement strand
TTTGATTTTCATCCGATGTGGAGTGGGGTAGCTGTGCGCCCTCTCGCAGTAGGAACCGCCGCTCGATCTTGCCCCTACGGGCTTCGCTTATCACTCGGTTGGTGACGGTGCGGTACAGGTACTGTCGGAAGGCGGAACGATCCCGCAGCGATCCCAGACGCCCGGCCGCCCGGACGAAGGCATCATGGAATACGTCTTCCGCCCGCGTGCGGTTTCCAGTCAATAGGAATGCAAGCCTCAGGGCCTCGGGCGCGCACTGCTCGTAGAGCTCGCCCACCCTGTCACGTTCTCGTCCGTCCACGGCGAGGTCCCTTTCCCAGGTAAGCGTCCACACATTAGATAAGACGCTTAGCCGCGGGTTCAGGGTGCGCTCAAAGCCTGTTTGGCCCGGCTCGGACCGCGATATGGACCCGAGCGTCGTGACGTTCTCCCCTAGAAGCCAGAGGTCGACGCGGCATTCCCGATCCATACGAATTATCTCGCCGTTGGCGGTGGCTGGCTGTGGGCGGGCGATACGGATGGCGGTGTCATCAAGATCGATTCCAGCGATGGTCACATCGTGGATCGCATTCGGGTCGTCGACGTATGCGACCTGGTCGCAACTGACCATCGCGTCTGGGTGTCAAGCTGCCGGGGACTGGGATCGCACGGAGATGTCTTGATGAAGATCAATCCCGCGTCGGGGCGTGTCCTGTATCGCGTTCCGATGCCGCCCTCCAGTTCCGTCTCGCCGGCGGTGGCAAGCCTCTACCAAGATGCTTCGAGTTCGCTGATTGGGGCTTGCGCATCTTTGACCGAACCCCGCTAGTCGTGCTCTGCGAGTACCAGTTCGAGCCAGCTCTCGGCCTCGCGACACAGGTTCGCGTTGTTCTCCGGTGTGTAATAGGCGAGGATCGCTATCGCCTGCGAGAGAGCCCAACCTCGCGCCCGCTCCCATGTCGCGTCGTCGGTCGGCAGCGCGTCGCGAAACGCATCGCGAGCCGCGGCCGAGTGCAGCTTCCAGGCGACCATCACGTCGCACGCCGGGTCACCGACCCCCATCGCACCCCAATCGATCACGCCGCTGATGCGGCCGTCGGAAACGAGCCAATTGCGCGCGTCGAGGTCGCCGTGATGCCAAACCGGCGGTCCATCCCACGGTGGAGCGGCGAGCGCCCGTTCCCACTCGGCCCTCACCACCGGCGCTCCCTGGAACCGGTCCAGCCAGTACTGGATCTCCTTGTCGCGCTCGGCCAAAGGAATGCCGCGCCCCGGCGGCGCGCCGGCTGGGCTCATCTGTTGCAACGCAGCGATGATTGCCGCGAGGTCGCGTGCGGCCTGGGTGGCATCGATCTTGTCGACCGGCACTGTTTCGCCCTGAACCCAGGTATGGATCTCCCAGAACCACGGATAGCCGTCATTGGGTCGGCCCTGTGCGACCGGGAAAGGGATGTCGACCGGGAGCAATTGGGCCAGTCTCGGCAGCCATTCGAATTCCTTACTGCCGGCCTCGGTCGGCCCCTCATGGCGCGGCATCCGCACCGATAGGTCGTCACCGAGGCGAAAGATCGCGTTGTCTGTGCCGCTCGGCCGCACCCGACGCAATGGTCGGTCGGCCCATTCAGGGAACTGTTCACCGAGCAGCTGACGCACGAGCTCCTCGTAAATCTCAAGCTCGTCCACATGCATCCTTGCAGTCACGTTGACTCCCAACCTCCATAGGTTTGCCAGTTTTGCGGCGGCCTTACTAGAGATCGCCCGTGACCACCTTGGGATCGGAGGGGATCCTCTGCCGCTGACGAAACCCTGTCATAAGGGTGATTCATAGACGAGACGGACTATTGTTTACTCGGTTCCCTTCGCCTACAGCATTATGCCGTGAGAGCCAAATCGGACAAGGTTCGACCAGGGAGACAGCGATGAAGATCACGCCTCGCAGCGCCCAGTCGACTGCCGAACAGTTGCAGAACGTCCGCACCTTCCTGATCGCGGATATCCGCGGCTACACGACCTTTACTCGAGAGCACGGCGATCAAGCAGCCGCCCGTTTAGCCAAGAGATTCGCCGACCTTGCCCGTGACGCCGTGGAAGCCCGCAACGGGCGAGTCATCGAGCTTCGCGGCGATGAGGCTCTCGGTGTCTTCTCGTCCGCAGAGCAAGCTGTTCGCGCGGCGGTCGAATTCCAACAGACCTGTCGAGAAGAAACCGAGTCGGACCCGGCGCTGCCACTGCCCGTAGGCGTGGGGATAGACACGGGAGAAGCCATTCCTGTGGAGGATGGGTTTCGAGGGCGCGCGCTGAACACAGCCGCGCGTCTGTGCTCGAAAGCGGAGGCGGGCCAGGTACTCGTGAGTCGAGCCGCCGTCGACTCCTGCGGGGTCGTGGATGGGCTTTTGTTCGAAGAGCGCGGCGCAGTGGAGCTAAAGGGTTTCGACACTCCGGTAGAGCTCATGGAGCCTGTGCGGACGGAGCGCCCCACGCGACCGGCGATGCGATCGCCGGTCGCTCAACCATTGCCCCTAGAGCTGGATACCAGCACACCTATGGTTGGTCGGGAACACGAAATCAGATGGTTGCGCGGAACGTGGCGGCAAGCGAAGCGGGGGGATGGGCGCCTCGTCTTCGTGTCCGGGCAGGGCGGAATCGGAAAGACCCGATTGGTTGCAGAGCTCGCCGAGTTCGCCCAGCTGGATGGTGCTGATGTCCGCTTGGCGGCTGCTGGAGGGATCGGTACCGCAAGCGCGCTCACCGAGATCGACCGCATCACAAGTGTCGAAGTCCCCACCTTGCTAGTGATCGATGACCTTGAGATTCTCGGTGATCGGGTGCTAAAGGCGCTGGACGAAGGGCTACTAGGAGTCCCCGGTCGGCCCGTCCTCGTCGTCGCCATCTTTCGTGGTGAGTCCTCGTCGCCGCTGCTGGCGGAGGTACTTTCCCAGACCGATAGGGCAGGTGACGGTCATCGGGTTCTTGGGCCGCTCGATGCCAACGGGGTGGCCGACGTTATCCGCCTTTACGTCGGCGACGAAGTCGAGGATGCTCCCCTCGAGTCGATGCTGCGCGCCTCAAGGGGTGTCCCCAGTCGACTGCACGAACTCGCAGCTGATTGGGCGCGCGACGAACTCAACCGTCGCCTCGCAGCAGCAGCTCAATGGATGGCCGAGGGCCGAGCCAGGCAGTCGGCGGAGCTCGAGTTCGCCAACAACACGATCGCGCTGAGACTCGGGCGCCTGTACGGATCCCACTCTGGAGTCCCAGAACGTTCTGAGGACTGTCCCTACAAGGGCTTGGCCTCGTTCGATAGGGAGGACGCTTCATATTTCTTCGGACGCGAGCACCTGGTCGGCGAACTCGCGGCAAGAACCGTGGGCTCTAGTCTTCTTGGAGTAGTCGGCCCGAGCGGAAGTGGAAAATCATCGTTGGTTCTGGCGGGTCTTCTTCCGTCCCTGGCGGCGCGACTTCTGCCTGGGTCCGATCGCTGGCGACAGGAAGTTATCCGGCCGGGTGAGGATCCGCTGGCAGCCCTAAGTCCGATATTGCAGGGGCCCACGGACACGCGGCTGGTTCTCGTTGTCGATCAGTTCGAGGAGCTGTTTACATCCCCCATCACAGAAGACGAGCGCACAGAGTTCGTCGACGCTCTGACCGCCGCCGCGAACGATCCCGAGCACGCGATCGTCGTACTCACGATACGCGCTGACTATTACGGTCACTGCGCTGCGTATCCGGCCCTTGCCGAGCTCCTGGCGGCAAACCAAGTACTGATCGGGTCAATGACGGCGGAAGAACTCCGCCGTGCGATCGAGCTCCCAGCCCGGCGCACCGGTCTGCGCGTCGAGTCGGTCCTCGTCGATGCCCTCGTCGGAGAAGTTGTTGACGAGCCCGGCGGGTTGCCTCTCCTCTCAACCGCATTGGTAGAGGTCTGGCAGATGCGCGACAACGGGTGGCTCCGGATGGACGAGTACGAGCGAACAGGGGGTGTGCGAGGAGCCGTTGCACGACTGGCCGAGGCGTCCTTCGCTCAACTCGAAGGGGACGAGCCGGACACCGCCAGAGCCGTCCTCCTCCGTCTTGTTGGAGACGATGAGGGGGGAGTGCGTCGCCGCGTCGCTATCGGAGAGTTCGATCGCACACCAGCGGTTCAGGCCGTCCTCGCGCGCTTTGCGCAAGACAGGCTGATCACCGTCAGCGAAGGCACGGTCGAAATCTCGCACGAGGCACTGATCCGGGAATGGCCACGGCTGCGGGCCTGGCTCCAGGACGACATGCAGGGCCGCCAGATCTTGGGGCACATCACGCAGGCAGCCAAGCAGTGGGATCTACGCGGGCGCGATCGGGCAGAGCTCTACCGCGGGACAAGGTTGTCCGTGACGCTGGACTGGGCCGCCCTCCATGGCCGTGAGCTAAACCAGCTCGAGCGGGAGTTCCTCTCCGAGAGCCATGACGCAAGCGAGCTCGAAGCCCAACGGCAGCGACGTACAAATCGACGCCTCCGCGGGCTGCTTGTCGGTGTGGGGATCTTTTTGGTTATCGCTTTGGTGGCGGGTGCGCTTGCCTTCGTGCAACGAGCAAACGCGAAGCGTTCAGCGCAACGTGCGTTGAACGTCGCCCGGGTAGCTCTTGCCAAAAGTTTGGGGGCCCAGGCTGTAGTTGACCCTCAACTGGATCAGGCCATGGTGCTGGCACGTGAGTCGGTGAACCTAGCAGTCGATCCACAGACCCGAAACTTCCTCCTGACTACACTCCAACGAAGTCCTCAGGCCATAGGTGTCCTGCACACTCCCGCAGCCAGCCGCCCCTTCGCCATCGCGCTCAATCCGGACGGCCGGACGCTCGCCATCGGCGAGAACAGCCAAACGATCGATTTTCGCGATACCCGAACCGACGCGCCCATCGGTCTTGCGCTCAAGAATGAAGGGCCGCTCCTTGCCTATTCGCCTGACGGGTCGAAACTGTTGACTATCCGCGTGGCTCCCACCGGACAATTACATAGGATCGACATCTTCGACGCGACCACGCACAAGATGACGATGAGATTGCCCATCCCGGCTGTGGTCTCAAACACGGCCTTCTACGCCTCTATGTCGTTCTCACCGGACGGCCGCACGCTGCTTGTCGCTTTCGGAGCAGGCCCACCCGCGCCCGGCTATCTGGTCAGGTATGACTTTCGTACTGGGCATGAACAACGACTGATCGCTCTGCCGAGCGGCGTTTCTGCGGCAAGATATGACTCGTCGGGTAAGCGCATCATCGCCGTCGGACGCGCCACGCTCGTGCTGGATGCTCGCACCGGCCGAGTCATCCGAAGGTTTTCGGCGGGCACGACCGCACCCGTTGCGGCCATCAGTCCCAACGCTCGTACGGTGGTGCTGCCACAAGGGACGAATTCCCTTGAGTTTTTGGACCTGCGAACCGGCAAGCAAGCCACGGCGCCCGGAGCCGAGGGCGGGGGTTCGATCGGCTTTTCGCCCAACGGCAAGACCCTTATTGTCACGGGCGACACTCACACGGTTCAGCTCTGGGATGTCGCCTCTCACTCGATCCGTACAACCCTTTCCGGCCATGGCGGGCCCGTCCACGTGCAGGCCATCAGTCAGAATGGCTCCACTCTCTATACCGGGAGCCTCGACGGCACAATCTTCGAGTGGGACCTGACCGGGGCGCGTAGCTTCGGCCAGTCGTTCCGCGCCAGCGACGGTGATTCTGGTCCACAGTTCGGGGAAGCGCCGAACCTGGCTATAAGCCCGGACGGCACGACGATCGCCACCGGGCAGACCAACGGCACCGTCATACTGCGCAATCTTTCTACGCACAGAAAGACTGGCAGCTTTCATGCTATGGACGACCAGATCGTCACGGTGTCGTTCGGTCCACAAGGACGCACACTCGTCGTCGCAGGCGACCGTCAAGATCCAAGTGGCCCAACCCACGGGGTGGTCGAGATCTGGAAACTCGGGAACCATCCGTCGCTTCTACGAACGTTGCACGGGTTGGACCTCACATCATGGGCGACCTACACCCCAAACGGGAACGCGATCGTTGCCAGCGGCGGAGTGCACAGTCGGCTGACCGGAGGACGCTACTTCGGGTCCGCCAGGGTCGCCGAATGGAACGCCAGCTCGGGTGTACTCGTTGCCCCTCCAACAAAGCTTCCTACATTCGCCGCCTTCTCAGTCGCGTCCAATGCCAACGGGAGCCGTGTGGCGGCTGGGCTCGCTGACGGCCGTGCTGTTGTCATCGATCCCAGCGAACAGAAAGTACTGACCAAAGTGCAGTCGAGCGGCGGCACCGTCTTCTCGGTCGCCATATCGCCCGATGGACGCAAGCTGGCCACGGGCTCGGACATCGGCACCACCCAACTATGGGACATGACCACCGGCGCCCCCATCGGAACAGAGATAAAAGCAGCCAATGGGTTGGTCATCGGAGCGGAATTCAGCCCGGACGGGCGAAACCTCCTGACGGAAGGAAGCGATGGAAGCACGCGCCTGTTTGATGTCCAGACTCAACGCGAGATCGGGAATCCATTCCCCGGCCGCGATCAGATCTGGGAAGAAGCAGCCTTCACTCCCGATCAGTCCAAGATCGTGGCGGTGTTCTCTGACGGTCGTGCATATATCTGGCCGGTGGCCCTGCGATCATGGGAGAGCCACGCATGCGACGTTGCCCGAAGAAACTTCACGTCCGCGGAGTGGCAGCAATTTCTAGGCTCGAGTTACCCCTATACCAAAGTCTGCGGTTGACCTGCGGAGCCAAGTTGTGGTGTAGCAGTTTGCGGGTCGCGTTTGCGAGCTCGGACCCCTACTCGATACGGCCTCCCTCCGGTAGAGGGCGGCAAGTTTGTCGTAGCGCTGGCTAAGCCGCTACATTGTTTGTAGTCGTTTTCTGCCTTGACGGAACCAGCAGCAGGGCGGGCCTTCGTCGTTCACTCTGCGCGTCGATGAGTTTCGCCTGACGAGGGGGTCAAAGCATCAAGACCGCCACGCTCCGACGAAGGAGAGTCTCATGCGAAAAGTGGTTCTGATGATGAGTGTCTCAATCGATGGGCTCGTCGCAGGGCCCCACGGCCACGCCGGCGGGGTCGCCGAGCCTGACGAGCTGAAGCGCTGGAAACTCGACCGCGTCCGCCGGGCCGGTACGCACATCATGGGGCGGGTGACCTACGAGGAAATGGCGGTGCATTGGCCGACCTCCGACGACGACTACGCCGCCCCGATGAACGAGATTCCCAAGGTGGTGTTCTCGAAGACGCTCGACGAGGCGACTTGGGCGGGATCCTCGATCGCCCGAGGCGATCTCGGGGATGAGATCGCCACCCTTCGCCGACAGCCCGGTGGTGAGATCATCGCCTGGGGCGGCGCCAGCTTCGCTCAGTCGCTATCGAGGGCGGGGCTCATCAACGAATACGTGCTGGTGATCCATCCCGTGGCGTTCGGAAGCGGCCTCCGGATGTTCCGGGACTTGCCCAAGGCCTTGCAGCTCAAATTGCTCGAGGCCCAAACATTCAACAATGGCACCGTGCTCCACATCTACGAGCCGAGCGATCGAGCCGACCAGCCCGGTGGATGAGAGCCGACCGATCCCTCCTGCTTGGACAGTCTCACGACAACCACAGGGCCGCGTAAAACATCGGGATGCAGAGCGACTGTCGGTGCTCGACGAAGGCGATGTGCGCGACGAGTCCGCGTGGAGGATCGCTCGATCGCGCCGCGTCATAGGCGGTCTTCTTCGGATTACGCCGATTACCTGTGCGGTCGTCTCGACGTAGCCCCTCCGAACCAGGTCGCAAGTGCGTGAGGCAGCTCTCGGTCCGTGAGGTCTCCTGCCCAGGCGACATGCCCGTCGGGTCGGATCAAAACGGCCTGGGGAGCAGCGATCTCGCCAAGAACCGGGAGCTCCCACGTACCATCGTGCCTGGCGTCGACCAACCGGACTCGATTCGCCCAAGGAGAAATGTCGAAACCGCCGGGTTCACCGAGGTTGAGGAGCACGGGCCGGGCGTCGTGCAGCAGGGTGAATACGCGCGTGCGTCCGGCGGCGGTGTGCAAGTCGAGGTCGGGCATGCGGCGCCCGAGTAGCGAGTGTCCCTCTCCCAGGTCGTAATGGATGTCCAGCCCCGACAACATCGCGGCGTACCGCTTGCGGGGTTCGTCCATGCTCAGCAGCTCGGCGACGGTCTCGCGCAGCGCCTCGAGGCGAGCGTCGGCGGGGCGCATGAGCGCGGTCTGGGCCATCGTGTTGTGCAGCACGCGGGCGGCGACCGGGTGACGCTCGGAGTGATAGGTGTCCAGAAGACCGTCCGGCGATATCCCGTTGACCACCTGGGCCAGCTTCCATCCCAGGTTCACGGCATCTTGCACGCCGGTGTTGAGGCCCTGTCCGCCCGCCGGGTAATGGACGTGCGCGGCATCGCCCGCCAGCAGCACGCGTCCGTCGCGGTAGGACGCCGCCTGTCGCGTCATGTCGGTGAACCGGGTGATCCACGTGGGGCTGTGGATCCCGTAGTCGGTCCCGTAGACGGTGATGAGCGCTTCGCTGAGATCGCGTAGGGTGGGTTCCCCTGCGACTCCGGGATGCGCTTCGGTCACCATGACCCCTAGCGGCCCCTCATCCGCGTAGACGATTTCGCCGTCGCGGATCTCGTACTCCACCCGTCCGAAGGAATGGGTGCCCAGGTTGTCCTGGCGTATGCCCAATTCCGGCTCCTCTCCCACCTGGACCTCGGCGAGCAAGGCGCTCGTGGTGGGATCCCACCCCGGGAACTCGATGCCGGCGGCTTTTCGGACCAGACTGCGGCCGCCGTCGCACCCGGCGAGATATTCCGCCCGCAGCGACTGTCCGTCGGACAGCTGAACGTCGACGCCTGTTTCGTCCTGCGCGAAGCCCGTCACCTCACGTTCCCGATAGATCGGCACCCCCAGCTCGCCGACCCAGCCGGCCAGGATCTCCTCGAAGCGGTTCTGCCACAACCCGAGCCCGTGGTTGTGTCGTGTGGGAAAGTCGCTGATGTCCAAGCGGATGAAGGCAAAACCCTGAACCTGCGCCACTTGCCCCTGCGACAGGAACCGATCAGCTATCCCGCGCTGATCGAGAACCTCGATGGTGCGTGAGTGCAGACCTCCTGAGCGCGAGCCGGGGAGGTCCTGGCTGGCGCGCCGCTCGACGATGGCAACGTCGACGCCTGCCAAGGCCAACTCGCCCGCCAGCATCAGCCCGGTCGGGCCGCCTCCGGCGATCACCACAGCATGTTCGGTCATCGCCGCTCTCCGGCGGATGGCGCAACGAACAGGGCAGCCGCCTCGCGCAGCTTCAGCATCTCTTTCGAGGAGAGAGGATCGTGCTTCTAGTCGTGGTGCTCCACCTGCCGGTAGTAGTCACGCCAGATCAGTCGATAGATACGCAGCTTCTCTGGAAGAGACCGAACACCGGGGATGAAGGGAACGAGGATGAGGGCAAGAGTTAATACCATCATGATCACCCAGATCTCAGCGTCGGCGTTTCCTGAACTCTTGAAGGGCGAGATCTGATACCAGAAGGTGTACAGCCACAGCCACGCTTGTCCTGGATAGTTGCCAGTCTCATTCATCATTCCCCACTGATCGCCGGCTAAATGCTGGGCTATCGCTCGGCTCTCGAGGTATCCGCCGTCTGAAAGGAACAGGATCGGCTTCGTGTAGTCGGTTTGGTAGAACTGCTTAGTGCTCAGAAGTGCGCCATCGAGGCCGCCACTCTGCGCCGTCGTCAACAATCGCTGCATCAACGTCCCGACCGGTCCGTAGCTCGCGGTGGGGGCCTTGATCCTTCCTCCGACGATGGAGGCGTTATCAAACGCTTTCGAGTAGGTAGCAGCCCAGGCGTTGCGTTGTGCGGAGGAGGCGGTGGCGTATTCGTCGATTGCAGTTGACAGTGTGGGATCAGCAGCGGCGATCGCGCGGAGCGGCTGAATGACGAACGCTTGCGCGGTGTCAATCGGAATCCGTACCCCCGGAATCGACTGCAGGTCGATCGGTCCAACCTTCTGAGCCACGTCGGGGGTTTTCGTATAGGGAGGCCCGTACTGCGCCACCCCGCTCGTATGGTTGAGCTCAGTGATCGCCGCCGCAACGAAGCTCCGTGCGTCGGCATTGGCCCAGGTGGCGATCGTGACGGGCTGCTCGTCGGGGGAAGAGAACAGCACGGCGAGAAGCACGGTGATGCAGGTCACGGCAACCAACGCAAGCGTGAATTCCTTCACGATGTCGTACTTGTGGTACGGCCCCTGCCATTCGTCGGTGGGAGGCGGCGCGCCGAAAGCACTCATGGTGTCGCTCCGTCGTTCGAGGTTGTGGTTGAGGGCTGAGGCGGGAACGGTGGGACAACGCCCCGTCGTCGAACGAGCAACACGTGAATCACCACAAGGAACCCGAGCACGAGCGGCAGCAGGACTATGTGCCACATCAGCATCTTCCCAAAGTTCAGGACGTTGAAGTAGGCACCGATCCCTACCGAGTTCAGCCCGTCTTTGGCCTCGCCGGCAATCCACTGCGAGGCAAGGTTTTGTTGAGAGAGGTAGCCCGTGAAAGCTGTTCCGATCGACACAACGAAAGCCACCGCCCCTGTGATCCACGTCAGGGCTCGCCGACCGCGCCACGCGGCCATCAAGAACTTGCCCCACAGGTGGATGACCATGAAAGCCATGAAGAGCTCGACGCTCCATAAATGCACGCTGTTAAAGAAGAGGCCGACCTTGGAGGTGTGCCACCAAGCCGGACCTTCGAGGGCGAGCACGCCCCCCGAAACGAGAACAACTACCAGAGAAGTGAGGGTGAGTACACCAAACACATAGATCCAAGATGAGACGTACGCAGGCTGTCTGTCGGGAAGTAGCCTCTCGGGAGGCAACGCCCGAACTGCGGCTCCCCTGAGTCGGGCGGTCCACATCTTGTCCCCGTCTGCGCTCACTCCTCTTTGCCCCTGGGGAAGGGAACCACGATCGTTAAGATGAACACCAAAATCATCACCAGGATCACCACGAAGTTCGCGACCGACATCTGGAAGAAACCCCAGTGGATGTACCTACCGGGATGATTCAAGTTGACAAGCGCCGCCAGCAATCCCTGCCTCCTCCATAAGCCGCCCGTCCGAGCCTCGGTAAACCGTCAACCCACGGGGCAATGGTCTGTGTTAGACAGCCCTTCACCAACTCCTGACCGTTAGTTAGCGCGTTCACGTATCCCGCACCGATCGCCCATAGGCAAGTGAATGGATGATTATCTCATGCACCTGAGCTGATGGCAGTGAATGCATCGAGCAATGTAAGCCCGGCTACACAGGAACGGGGATCGACACGGCTCGGATCTAGTCTCTTGTGAGCACGACCTTTAGCGCTCCGGTATCTGCTGCACGGGTGAAGACGTCGTAGGCCTCTATGAACTCCCCTAGCGAAAAGTGATGAGTTATGAGCTCATCGACTCTGAGCTGCCCGGTGGCCACCAGCTTGAGCAGCGTTCCCGTGGAATACGTGTCAACGAGACCCATCTTGATCGTCACACCCTTGATCCACAGATCCTCGAGGTGAAGAGTGGCTGGCTTCCCGTGTACACCGATGTTCGCGACTCGTCCGCCCGGGCGGACCAACTCGGCGCAAAGCTCGAACGTGTCGGGGATGCCCACAGCCTCGATCGCCACATCGGCCCCGAGCCCCCCAGTCAACTCCTTGACCAGGGCGACGGGATCCTCTCGCGAGTTGTTGATCGTTGCGGTCGCCCCGAAGGCCTTTGCCGCTTCCAGCCTCGCATCGGACACATCGATGGCCACGATATGACTGGGCGAGTAGAGCTCCGAGGTCAACATCGCAGACAGACCTATCGGTCCTGCTCCGACAACGGCGATCACATCTCCGGGCTGGACCCCGCCGTTCAGTACGCCGACCTCATATCCGGTGGGGGCGATGTCGGCGAGCATGAGTACAGTCTCGTCAGACACGCCGGCTGGGATCAGGTAGGTGGAGGTGTCAGCGAACGGGACCCTCACATACTCTGCCTGAGTACCGTCGATCTTGTGACCCAGGATCCAGCCGCCGCCACCGGAACAGAGACCGTAGCGCCCTTCGCGGCAGAACCTGCACGTCCCACACGCGCTTATGCACGAAACGAGTACGCGGTCGCCCGGCTTGAGCGTCTTTACGCCGGGACCCACGTCTTCGATCGTCCCAACGGCTTCATGGCCGAGTATGCGACCATCGGTTACCGCCGGCACATCACCCTTGAGGATGTGTAGATCGGTCCCGCAGATCGTGACGGCGTCAACACGCACGATGGCGTCGCCGTCCTCGAGGAGCGTCGGTTTGGGAACCTCTTCCCATTCTTTCTTACCTGGTCCGTGGTACACGAGTCCGTTCATAACGACCACCTTTCTAAGGAGGGCACCCATGCTGCCCCGATGGTCTCGTGAGGACTAGGGCCATTCGGCCCCGTATCTGGGTGACTACTCAGCCTCACTCCGGACGCTCAGCCTCACTCCGATACTCGGCTAATCGCGACCACAAGCTCCGAGCGGGACTTGATCCCGAGCTTAGGGAAAGTTCGGTGGAGGTGCGAACCGACCGGTGCGATCGGACAGCTTCTCGCCTATCTCCTTGTTCGTCAGACCCTCGGCCGCCAGTTGCGCAATCTGCATCTCCTGCGGGCTGAGCGTCTGGCTCAATCACAGGCTCGTAAGTGAATGGTCTTTCCCGGGCGCGGAGCTCCTGTCGGGGCCCAGTTTGGTTTCTCAGCTAGATAGGGGTGAGACTTCACCGCTTCCGTCATAACGGCGAAGCCAAGCCTTCCATGGCGCCTCGTGGCCGGCTCCCACCCCAAGGCTTGAGTGTCCTCTCAGATTCCGGGCTCCGCAAGCCCAGTTTTCTTCGCGTTTTCCCCTCTCAGCACCGACAAGCCGAAAGTTGGCTGCAGATCCCCTAGGTTCAGATTGAGTCGCTCCTGCAACGATGGGAGCCTCTCTCGACAAGCTAGACAAGCACTCTTCCGGGGCGTAGGCTTTGGCTCTTGGAGAGTCGGTGTGGCGGCCAATGATTCGCCGACAAGCGACTTGCAGAAACCAAGTTCTTACCTGACCATCCCCTCTCAGCCCGAGGGCACGGACGGCGGAGTGCCTACGAGAGGAAACTA
>JAXDJR010000133.1:0-5856 GCA_034667545.1 Actinomycetota bacterium | reverse complement strand
CTGTCTCCCGGAAGCTTCCACCTCAGCCGGCTCCCACGAAGGCACGGAAAAGCGGGCGCTGATTAATCTGCAACCGGCTCTGCATCGGGCTGAAAATCGAACGCGATGGCTCCGATCCGAACCTCGTCTCCCGTACGCGCGCCCGCGCCGGCAAGCATCCGTTCCACCCCGATCCCGATCAGGTGCCGCTGAAGGCGAATTACTGCCTCTTCGTTATCCATATCCGTCGTAGCCACCGCGCGCTCGGGACGACGACCCCAGACCCTCCACGCGTCACCTTCACGCTCGATACGGATCGGATCTTCCTTGATGACATGTCTAACGAAGCCGACGGCCGGTGGCAGCTCGCTCCGCGCCCGCTCCACCTCGCGGCGCATGGTGTCGATCAGGTCGGGGACTCCCTGACCGGTTAGCGCCGAGATCGAGATCGCCTCAGGAAGGCGTGCGGCAAGGGTCGAAACGCGCTCCGGCACGAGGTCCACCTTGTTGGCGACGATCAGTGTTGGACGGTTGGCGAGCTCGTCGTCGAAGCGGGCGAGCTCTTCCTGAAGGATCGTGACATCTTCGAAGGGATCACGGTCCTCTGCCGCTAGATCCACGACATAAGCGAGAACCGCCGCTCGACGCACATGGCGCAGGAACCGATGGCCCAAGCCCCTTCCCTCGTGGGCCCCCTCGATCAAGCCGGGGATGTCCGCGATGACGAACGAATGGTCGGCACCCTCTACGACACCGAGATTCGGCGTGAGCGTCGTGAACGGGTAATCCGCGATCTTCGGGCGAGCAGAGGACACCTGCGCTATCAGAGTGGACTTGCCGGCATTGGGAAATCCGATCAGTCCCACATCGGCCAACAGCCGGAGCTCGAGCGAGAGCCAGCGCTCCTCGCCGGGCTCGCCTTTGTCCGCAAAACCAGGTGACCTCCGGGTCGCGGTAGCAAAATGCGCGTTTCCCAAGCCCCCTTTGCCTCCCCGGGCGGCGACGAACTCATCACCTGCGGCGGCGAGATCTGCCATCAGCACGCCGTCGGCGGCGTGAACAACTGTCCCCGGGGGAACGAGGACGATGCGGTCCTGCCCCCGCGATCCGCTGCGCTTTCCACCTTCGCCATGACCACCTCGCCCAGCCTTCACATGAGGGTGAGCACTCAGTTCGAGGAAGGTACCGATCGAGGCGTCGGCGCGGAGGATCACACTGCCTCCATCGCCCCCGTTTCCACCGTCGGGCCCGCCCTTCGGTTTATACGGTTCATGGTGGAAGCCGACAACGCCGTCTCCGCCCGCTCCGGCGACCGCCTTGATACGAGCTTCGTCAACGAACGCCATCAGTTGTGTAGCGGCCTAATGCCGCTCGGTTCAGGAGGCGGGATCTGTGGTGACGATGCTGACCACACGCCGGCCACGCATACGGTGCCAGCGCACTTCGCCCGGAGCTTTAGCGAAAAGAGTGTCGTCACTGCCGAGGCCGACGTTGAGGCCAGGATGCACCTTGGTCCCCCGCTGCCGGACGATGATCGTGCCGGCTCCGACCTGTTCGCCGCCGAACGCTTTAACCCCCAGTCGCTTCGACTCGGAATCTCTGCCGTTCCTGGAAGATGCAGCGCCCTTCTTATGTGCCATCAGTGGTCTCCTCTTCGCTCTGCGACTGGCTCGCCGAGCGCGCCCGGGTCAGCTTGATCCCGGAGATCTGTACGCTCGTGTATTTCTGACGATGGCCCGTATTGCGTCGGTATCCGGTTTTGTTGCGGTACTTCGCCACGTTGACCTTTGGTCCCTTGGTTTCTCCAACAATGGTCGCGGTGACGCGAGCGTCGGCGAGGTCCGACTTGGCCGACCTCGTCTTACCCTTGTCATCGACGACCAGGAGAGGGACGAACTCGACGGTATCCGAGTCCTCCTTCGTCCGTTCGATCTCGATGACGTCGCCTTCAGCAACCTTGTATTGCTTCCCGCCAGCGCGGATTATTGCGTACACATTCGCTCCTGAGAAGGGTGCTGCCATGAAGGTGGAACCGGCACAGGATACCAAAGTGCCGCCAGAGGACCCACGAGCGCTGAAGCCGGTCCCGTCAGTCGAGATCGTGGATGAGGATGCCCCTTCCCTCGCAGGTAGGGCACCGGACCGAGAAGGCTTCCACGATCCCGGCCGACACGTTCTTGCGGGTCATCTGCACTAGTCCCAAGGGGGAGATATCAAATACCTGGGTACGTGTGCGGTCGCGTTGCAAGACATTGCGGAACAGCCTGGTCAGCTCGTCCTTGTTGGCTACGTTCTCCATGTCGATGAAGTCGATAACGATGATGCCCCCGATATCGCGGAGCCGGAGTTGACGACCTATCTCGATAGCAGCTTCCTTGTTGGTGCGAAAAACCGTCTCTTCTAGATTCGACTTGCCCACGAACTTGCCAGTATTTACGTCCACGACGGTCATCGCTTCCGTGCGGTCCATGACGATATGTCCGCCTGAGGGCAACCACACCTTGCGATCGAGCGACTTTCTGATCTGCTCTGCGACCCGGAACTCCTCGAAGATGGGAAGGACGCCCGTGTACAGCTCGAGCCGGTCGTCCAGGTCCGGGGTCGTCGTTCTGATGTAAGAGCGCAGCTTGGACTCCAGTTCACGATCCTCGACGATGCAACGCACCACGTCGCGGTTGAAGAGGTCCCGGATCACGCGGAGCTCGAGCTCTGGCTCTTGATAAATCAACGCCGGTGCGTTGCTGACCGCTGCACTGCCGTCGATGTCTTCCCACGTAGCTAACACGCGCTCTAGGTCGCGCTCGAGCTCGGTTTCGTCTGCCGATTCTGCGGCAGTGCGAACGATGAGGCCATGGTCATCGGGACGGATGCGCATGGCGATGTCCCGCAGACGACTTCGTTCGGCGTCCCCTAGCCGGCGAGATACACCGATGGATTTTCCATGAGGGACGAGGACGAGGTGGCGACCCGGGATGGAAACGGCCGCAGTCAACCGCGCCCCTTTGGAGCGCATGGGTGCTTTGGCGACCTGGACCAGGATCGATTGCCCCGGCTTGAGAACCGTCTCTATCCGGGGCACCTCCTCGGTGTCGTCTGCGATCCCGACTTCGTTCGCGTATAGAACACCGTTGCGAGACTCGCCGATATCGATGAACGAAGCCTCCATCCCAGGCAGAACGTTCTGAACGCGCCCTAGATAGATGCTTCCCACCAGCGACCGATCGTCCCGGCGCGCGACGTAGTGCTCGACGATCACACCTTCCTCCAAGACCGCGATCTCGGTGCGCTGCTCATCACCCCGCACCAGCATCACGCGCTCTACCGGGGTGTGTTCGCGCCGCTGGGGACGGCGTCTGGAACGGCGCCGGCGACCTCCAGTCTCCTTGCCGGCAGCGTCAGAGGCGGGGACGTCTTGAGGATCGTCCTCCTGAGGCATCCGCTCCACGTCCGACGCTTTTTCGCGAGGCATCGGTTGCGCCATCAGGCACCTTCCTTTGTTGCAACTTTCATAAGAACCGCCTCATATGAATGTTGAGGAGGAAACCGATGGACGCAAAGTTGGTGATCAAGCTGGAACCTCCATACGATATGAACGGAAGCGGGATCCCCGTGATCGGCATGATGCCCATCGTCATTCCCACATTGATGAATATCTGGAAAGCCCAGAGCGCCACGATCCCGCAAGCAAGCAACGTTCCGAAGGAATCCCGCGACAGGGTGGCGATACGCAGAGCCCGCCAGATAAGCAGAGCGAACAGCCCAAGAAGTGTCGCCGACCCGAGGAATCCCAGCTGTTCCCCGACGGCGGTGAAGATGAAGTCGGTGTGCTGTTCGGGAACGAAGTTCAACGACGTCTGGGTGTTCTTTCCTTCGATCCCTTTTCCGCGGATCCCTCCGGACGCGATGGCGATCTTGGCCTGCGTAAGGTTGTAGCCGATCGACTGAACATCGGGCCGCGGGTTCATGAAAGCGGTGAATCGATCGATCTGGTACTGCTTGACCAATCCGAAGTGCAGGGAACCGGCGATAACGACCAGCCCCACTATTCCCAGCGCGAGGAAGTGGCGGATCTTTGCTCCGGCGACGAGGAACAGCGTGGTGAGGATCGCAATCAACACCAGAGCCGTGCCGAGATCCGGTTCCAAGAAGATGAGGGCTGCAGGAACGCCGACCATCGCGCAGCCCACGGCGATGTCACGAGCCCTGACCTCGCCCTTGCGCTCTCCCAGATAGGCGGCGAGAACGATGATGATCCCGATCTTCGCGAGCTCCGATGGTTGTATCTGGAAACTTCCAAGGTCGATCCAGCGTGTGGCCCCCAGTTGTGTGCTTCCGATAGGGGTGAGCACGATGAGAAGTCCCAGGATCACTCCGCCATAGATGAATGCAGCGAATGTCCTGAGATATCGATAGTCGAAACCCGCGACGAACAGGAGAACCACGAAGCCGACGATCATGTAGACGAGTTGTTTCTTGAGATAAGGATCGATGCCGGGCGTGGTCTGCTGGTGCACGGTGGCCGAATAGATCATCAGCGCGCCGAAGGCAGATAGGAGCAACGTGACGAGCAGAAGCGTTAGATCCAGATGGCGCAACGGGGCCTTGCGCGCCATGCGCGCGGATATGGGTTCGCCGCCGATCCTGTCGACGGCTTCGCCGAAGATGCCCTCAACCCTCATCCGGATTGGTCCTGTCCCAACGTGACCGTTGCGTTCTTGTCGATCCCCAGGATCGACTCCCAGATCTGTCGCGCGATGGGGGCCGCACTCTCGCCACCGTGACCGGCCTTCTGGACATAGATAGCGATGACGTAACGAGGATTCGGTATGGGCCCGTAGGAGACGAACCACGCATCGTTGAAGACCGACGTCCCGATCTGCGCGGTACCGGTCTTGCCTGCGATCGGGTACTTCGACAGGGGAAAGCCCTGGAACGCGGAATAGCCGGTGCCGTTCGGGTTGGACAAAACCTCCTGCAGACCAGTCGTCATCACACTGAGGTCGGTACTGTCCAGAGGCAGATGGGCAACCGCTTTGGGTTTGAACTCCCGCAGGGTCTTGATGGTGCCGTCCTGCCTTTGGCGCTGCAGTGCCATCCCGATCTTGGGGGCCCATACGGTGCCGCCGTTGGCGAGGGCCGCATAGGTCGTGGCCATCTGCAGCGGCGTCGCGCGCATGTCGCCCTGCCCGATGGACATGTTGACGGTGTAGCCCGGAAGCCATCCGAACTGACAAGTGGGCGCCGGCGTGTTCTTCGTTGCCAGGTACTGCTCGTGGCACCACGCCTGATCGGGGACCACGCCACCGTTCTCGTAAGGCAGGTCGACGCCGGTTGGGTGGCCGAAGCCTGCAGTGCGGGCATAGCGCTGAAAGAGCTCACGCCCCGGTGGGACATTCGTCTTATCGCCAGACCAATACTCCGTTCCCTTCACGCCGAAGCGTGTTTGCAGCTCGTAGCCGAGCTGGTAATAGAACGTGTCGCACGAAACCTCGAGCGACTCCGGAAAGCCCATGATGCCGAAGTTGGCCGGCGTCCAGTTGTGATAGAGCACGCTCCCCGGCCCCCCCTGAGGTGGGATCGTCATCGCTCCTGGACAATCGCGCGTCGAGTAGGGGCTCGCGACCCCTGACGACATTGCGGCCCCCGCGGTCACCACTTTGAAAGTCGAACCTGGGTTTGCGGCCGCCTGGATCGGACGGTTGAGGAAGGCGTCGTCGTCGGGGTTGTTGGGCGTAGCTGCGCCCAGGCGATTGAACTCTTTGGTCGTCAACCCGTTCGCTGCGATCGCCGGGTTGTAGGTGGGCAAGCTGGCAAGCGCCAGGATCTGACCGTTCCGAGGATCCATCACGACCGCACTTCCGGCAGGTGCGGAAAACC